>CAXAZV010000114.1:0-9743 GCA_963973375.1 uncultured Antarcticibacterium sp. | reverse complement strand
CACCCAACTAGAATGCATAAATTGTACAGCGTGTATTGATGCCTGCGATGCCATAATGGAAAAAGTAGATCTTCCAAAAGGCCTTATTGGCTTTTATTCAGAAGAAAGTATAGAAAAGGAGCAAAAATTCACCTTCACCCCCAGGATGAAGGGATTTGCCGCCATTTTATTTGTATTGGTGGGATTGCTTGCAGGGATGTTGTTTCTAAGGAATGATGTTGAAGCAAATATCCTAAGGCTACCGGGCCAGTTATACGAACAGGAAGCTAATAATATAATAAGCAATGTCTACACCTTTAAACTTATAAATAAAACCACCGGCAAATTTGAAGACGTCCATTTTAAACTACTTTCTCATAAAGGATCAATAGAATCTGTCACCCACGGCGGTATGACCATTCCTGAAAAAGGATTCGCGGAAGGAACATTATTTATTAAGCTCAATGGCGCAATTTTAAACGGGGAAAAAGAAGAGATAGAAATTGGGATCTATAGTGGTGATAAATTAATAGAAACCACTAAAACCAATTTTATGGGTCCGCGTACTTTTAGGTAAGGTTTTTTAAGGAACCCGGTATTTATAATATAAAAGATATTTGAGATGAATTTAAAAATCAATTGGGGTACAGGCATCGTCCTGGCGATTCTAAGTTTTATGACCTTTATAATCTACCTGGTGGTAACCATGACTACCAATCAGGAATTTACACACGATCTGGTAGTAGAGGAATATTATAAACAGGAACTTAGTTTCCAGGATCAGCTCAACAGGGAGACAAACTCTCAAAGCCTGCGCAAGAACATTCGGATGGAACAAAATGAAGACGGAGTTGTGATCTTTTTCCCTTCCAATATGGTGGTGTCTAAAATAACCGGCAAAATGTTGTTATACCGCCCTTCAGATAAAAAAATGGATTTTAACATACCTATTGAATTAACCTCTCACGAGGTGCTCATACCGGGAAAATTCCTGGAAAAAGGGCGCTGGAATATTGAAATAGACTGGGGTTATGAAAAGGAGGCTTATTACTTTAAAAAAGAATTTACTTACTAATGCTTCTTACCGCCCTCATCTTTGGACTCCTTGGAAGTTTTCACTGCGTTGGAATGTGCGGCCCTATTGCTTTTATGCTTCCGGTCTCCAGGGATAACGAAGTTAAAAAGTTCCTCCAGATTTTTCTTTATCATGCCGGAAGGCTGGTTTCTTACGGGATTATAGGCCTCGCTTTTGGCCTGGTGGGTAAAAGTTTGAATTTATTTGGTTTTCAGCAACAGTTATCCATTTTAATTGGAGTGCTTATGATCGCGGTTATCCTTGTACCTGCAGTAAAGTTTCAAAAATATAACTTGTCATTTCCTTTATATAGAATAATTGGTAAAATTAAATCCTCGCTGGGCGCGGCATTCAAAAAGAAATCGCCAGATACCTTTTTCACCATTGGCTTTTTAAACGGGTTTTTACCCTGTGGGTTGGTTTATATGGCGGTTTTTGGAGCCATTGCAACCGGAAATATATTGCAAGGGGGCTTGTATATGATATTATTTGGAGTGGGAACCATACCTCTTATGACCACAGCGGTATACTTTGGAAGATTATTAAATGGGGTAATGCGTCAAAGAATAAGAAAATTGATCCCCGTTGCCGTGGTGATCATAGGTTTATTATTCATTATAAGAGGTCTTGGATTGGGCATTCCTTATTTATCTCCTAAGCAGGATACTGAAAAGATTACTTCTACCATGGTTTGCCATTAATTATTAAAACGAATTAAAAAATATAAAAAAGATCCATCTCACGATGGATCTTTTATTTTTCTGAAAATGAGCAGCATACTATATGCCATAACATAACCGGGGTTTAGTTTTATGAAAAATTTGGCAAAAGCTGATTCCCGTCATATAATAAAAGGCATTCCTGATGCAACTTTGTATCAAATTAAAAACAATAATCATGAACACTTTAAAAAATTTAAAACTAACACTTGGAAGCCTACTTATAATGATTGTGACTACACAAATCTCAGTAGCTCAAACATACAATTTAAGCAACGCATCTTCCACCCTTAAGGTTGAAGGAACTTCTAACGTTCACGATTGGGAAATTGTAGCAAAAGAACAACAGGGAAAATTAGTTGCCGAGTTAGATAATGGCCAGCTGGTAAAAATCTCACAACTTGATTTTACCGTGAAGGCAGAAAGCTTGAAAAGCGGAAAATCCGGGATGGATAAGAATACCTACAAAGCTTTGAATACAGATAAGCACAAGCAAATCACTTATAAGCTTACCAAAGTAAACAACATAGATTGTACAAAAACCGGAAGCTGTAAAGTTACTACCAGTGGAACTTTAACCATCGCAGGTAATTCAAAACCAATTGATATCACTTTTGATGCTAAGATAACCGGCGATAAGATCACCCTTACAGGTAGCAAAGCCTTAAAAATGTCTGAATACAAGGTTGATCCTCCAACAGCAATGTTTGGAACCATTACAACGGGTGACCAGGTAACTATTAAATTTCAATCAAGCTTTACTAAATAATTCTAATAATCAAAATCAACAATTAAATTAATCACAAATGAAAAACTCAATTAAATATTTCGGCATAGTACTCTTAGTGCTATTTGGCTTCCAGGTTCAAGCGCAGCAACGTGACCTTGACAATTGGAGACCATATGACCAACGCGGGATCAATATGTTTGAAGCCCCTAAAGACACTTTAAACACTTTTGACGGTGTAAGAGTAAGAGTAGGTGGAGCATCTACTATCCAGTTTCAGGCACTAGATCACGAATCTAGCGGGCAATGGAATGATGCAGATGGTAACCCTCTAAGTCTTATAGAATTAGGCCCAAACTTTAACCTTCCAACTGCCAACCTTGATTTGGACGTGGCATTGGCTCCAGGATTAAGAATGCACCTTAGAACCTATCTTTCCTCCCGTCACCACCCTGAGCCTTATGTAAAAGATGGTTATATCCAGATTGATGGTTTAGATTTCATAAGCGAAGGTTTGATGGAAGACCTAATGAATCACGTAACTGTGAAGATAGGGCATATGGAAAATAACTATGGTGATGCCCACTTTAGAAGAAGTGATAACGCTCAAACAATTTACAATCCTTTCGTAGGAAACCTTATAATGGACTCATTTACAACAGAGGTTGGTGCTGAAGTTTATTACAGACAAAGCGGATTCCTTGCAATGGTAGGTGCCACTAACGGTAAATTAAACCAAAGTGTTTCTAACCCTTCTGCCAATGGAGTATCATGGTTAGGTAAGGTTGGTTATGACAATGCAGAGTTTGCAGACCCTGACGGATTAAGATTTAGATTAACAGGATCTGTATACCACACCAGTCAGGTTCCTAACTCATACCTTTACGGTGCAGACCGTGCAGGATCAAGATACTACCAGGTAATGGAGCAAGTGGGATCAAGCGCTTCAGGACAATTTTCATCAGGACGTTATAACCCTGCTTTTGGAAATGAAGTTACTGCCTTTATGGTGAACCCATTCGTGAAGTTTGGTGGTCTTGAGTTCTTTGGAACATTCGAAATTGCAGATGGAAAACGTTCTACTCAAACTGTAGACCGTAAGTTCACCCAACTAGCAGGAGAGTTGATCTACCGCTTTGGAAATGAAGAAAACTTCTACGTAGGCGGACGTTACAACACTATTAATGGTGATGATGTAAGCGGAGTAGAGATTGATATCAACAGAATGCAGATAGCTGCTGGTTGGTTCTTGACCAAAAACGTTCTTGCAAAAATAGAATATGTAAACCAAAATTATGACGGTTTCCGTTCAAACAACAGATTGCACGAAGGTAACTTCAACGGTGTAGTTGTAGAAGCTGCAATTAGTTTCTAATCCTCTTCAGGAAAATTGATACTAAAATGGGAGAACAAAATGTTCTCCCATTTTTAATTTAAATGATTGATAATTTGCTTTTTTTAAATTGTTTTGGAATAGATTATGCAATGAATAAAAGGATGAGGACCTTTAAGTTCATTGGAATAAAATAAGCCGGGGACACCAGATTTTAATGAAATTGGAGCCGGCATAATACTAATTACAACAGCTATGAAAATCTTGAAAATTATTCCGTTATTAATTATGTTCACCACGTTGGGTTTTGCTCAAAATGGCACAATTAACCGGACCGTGAATATCATGCCCAACAGCAAACTTACCATAACCGGTGATACTAATATTAGTGAGTTTTCCTGTGCCTTTAACTCTCAAATGATCCCTTCAACCCGAAAGGTGACAGTGAAAGAGGAAAACAGTGAGTTGCATTTTGAAAATGCCATCCTAAAACTGGACAACACAGGTTTTGATTGCGGCAGTAGAGGGATCAATAAAGATTTTCACGCCTTGATCAAAACAGAGGAATATCCCGAGATCTCGCTCGAATTAAAAAAACTTTGTATCAATACTCCTACAGATGCGATTGCAGACCTTATTATTTCTATAGCAGGTAAGACAAAAGCCTATAAATTACCTGTGAAAATCGTGGATGGAAAAATCCCCCAGTACAAGGGTAACCTTTCCCTAAATATAAACGACTTCAATTTGAAACCCCCCAAAAAGATTTTCGGGTTAATTGTGGTTAAAGAGGATATAGACATCAACTTTAATTTGAACGTAGAAAAATAGACTCATGAACAGTTCATTAAATATAGTATCTGCTCAGGAAGCAGTATCTCTAATAAAATCAGGGCAGCGTATATTTTTACAGGGTGCAGCTATGACTCCCAATGTTTTAATTAATGCCTTGTGCGATAGATACAGGGAACTTAAAGGAGTAGAACTCTTTCAAATCCATACCGAAGGGAATGCCAGATATACAGAAGCACCTTTTAACGAGGCTTTTATTACTATAAGTGCATTTGTAGGCGGAAATGTAAGAAAAGCAGTAAACTCGGCATATGGAGCCTATATTCCAATGTTTTTAAGCGAGATCCACCTACTTTTCAGGAAAAATATATTACCAATTGATGTTGCTTTTATTCAGGTATCTCCTCCAGATAAACACGGATATTGTTCCCTTGGTGTTTCGGTAGACATCACCCTGCCGGCAATTCAAACCGCGAAAATGGTAATTGCCCAGATCAATCCCAATGTTCCCCGAACCCATGGTGACGGGATAATTCACATAGACAGGATCCACGCTTTGGTTGAGGTAAATGAGCCTATACATACTTCGGTAATTTCAACCCCTACAGAAATTGAAATGCAAATAGGAAAACACGTGGCCGGCCTTATAGAAGACGGAGCAACCCTGCAAATGGGTATTGGAGGGATTCCAAACGTAGTACTTAACAACCTTATGAATCATAAACGCCTGGGTATTCATACTGAAATGTTTTCAGACGGTATCTTGCCCCTCGTAGAAAAAGGGATCATCACCGGGGAAGAAAAAAGGGTAAAAACCGGTAAGCTGGTCACCTGTTTTGCTGTAGGTACCCAGAAACTGTATGATTTTATTGATGATAATCCTGTGGTACATTTTAAAGAAGCCGCTTATACCAATGATACTGCCATTATTAGAAAAAATCCTAAAGTAACAGCTATTAACAGCGCTATTGAAATTGACCTAACGGGGCAGGTTTGTGCAGATACTATTGGAAAATATCAATATTCCGGAGTAGGTGGCCAAATGGATTTTATACGAGGAGCATCCCTCTCTGAAGGCGGGAAGGCTATAATTGCAATGCCATCTGTTACCAATAACGGGATATCTAAAATAGTTCCCTTTTTAAAGGAAGGAGCAGGTGTTACCACCACGCGGGCTCACGTGCATTACATTGCTACGGAATATGGAGTTGTTAATCTCTACGGAAAGAATTTAAAACAAAGAGCAAAGGAGCTTATTTCAATTGCGCATCCGGACCATAGGGAGGAACTGGAAAAGGCAACTTTTGAAAGATTACATATACTGGTTTAGCTCTATTTAAGGCAGGATAAACTTCGTGATATTGGGCTAAGGTTTGAAAGAATTCTCTAAATTGTACAATGTTTCATATTTTTCAAATATGAAATGTATATAAGGGGAATTCAAACACGAAGAAAGATGAAAAATTGATAAATGTGCTCAATATAAAACATTAAACATCTTCACATGAAAAGTAGTTTTAGCGAAATAATAAAGGATGAAAAGCCGGTGCTGGTAGATTTTTTTGCCGACTGGTGCGGGCCTTGCAAAATGCTTGCTCCTATCCTTAAAGATACAAAAGAAGAGCTTGGAGAAGCGGTAAAGATTGTAAAGATTGATGTAGATAAAAACCAGGAACTCGCTGCAAAATATCAGGTAAGAGGTGTGCCCACACTTATTTTATTTAAAAAAGGAGAGCAGCTCTGGAGACAGTCCGGTGTTGTACCCAAGGCAGATCTTGTTAATTTGATCAAATCTCACGCGTAATTTAATAAATGATCTCAACTAATCTTCTTCTGGATTTTGGCGGAAAAATCATAACCTACCCCAAAGGCGCACAGCTTTTCAGGGAAGGGGAAACCGCTTTGAACTATTACCAGGTGGTTTCAGGGGAAGTGAAAATGAATAATTATAATCTCGACGGAAAAGAATTCATCCAGGGGATTTTTGCTTCTGGTCAAAGTTTTGGGGAACCACCCCTATTTGCCGATGTTAAATATCCGGCCAATGCCGAAGCATTAAGCGATAGCGAGGTAATTCAGCTTCACAAATCTCAATTCCTGGAATTGCTTGCCTCTCACCCCGATGTACATCTAAGGATGACCGAAACCCTTGCAAAAAGACTTTTCTATAAAGCTATCATGGTTTCAGAGATCTCAAGCCAGGAACCCGAACACCGTATTTTACGTATCCTCGATTATTTAAAAAAGCACGTGCATAAGCTGGAGGGCCCTTTTTCTTTTAAAGTAGACCTTACCCGCCAGCAGATCGCAGATCTTACAGGCTTAAGGGTTGAAACCGTCATAAGGGCAACCAAGGCCCTGGAGAAAAAAGGAGAAATTAAAATAAAAAGCAGGAAGGTTTACAGGTAACTTCACAAAAAAAATCCAAGACCATTTTTTCGCAAAATTGCGAATATGAAAGTTTATGATTCAAATCATAATGTGTCTTTGTCTCCAATTTTAATTTTATCCCTTTAATTAAATACCGGATAAAATGAAACTTTACAATGTATTATACCAAGATTTTGAGGACCTGTTTGTTGGATATTCTGCGGTTGCGGTAATACTCTCAAGCTGCCTGGGATCTGCTGCTGCACTTGTAATATTAATGAACGGGCACGATGTTTTTCAAATGATCCAGCTGTTTTTAGTGGTGGTAGTTTGCATGGGATACAATGCAACAGTACTGGCCAACCTAAAACCCAAATTAGTTTTTAATGCGTTGATCATAAGTCTGGCTGTAAGCATCCTATTGATTGCTTATAACGTTTTTCTGAGATATTAGTTGGCAGCTCTTAAGCGATAAATTATTAATTTCACCTCTTGTAACCGGGTAAATTTGTCTACTCAAAAAGTAATTATAATGAAAGAAGATATTCAGAGCAGGGGTGATGTTTACACCCTTGTTTCTGCCTTTTATACCAAGGTGCGGGACAATAAAGAGATTGGCCATTTTTTTAATGAGACCATTCATAACTGGCCGGAGCATCTGGAAAAACTAACAGATTTCTGGGAAACGAACCTGTTCATGGTAAATAAATTCCGTGGTAATCCTATGAAAGCCCACAAAGAAGTTGACCATAAATTTGCACATAGTATAGAGCAAAAGCATTTTGGAGAATGGCTCAACATGTGGTTTACCACCGTTGATGAATTATTTGAAGGAGACCGGGCAAATATTGCCAAAAACAGAGCAAGGAATATGGCGCACAACCTCTTTATGAATATGTATCAAAGCAGGCCTTCCTAAACAAGAATTTTAACCCCTTCATTATTTAGATTTTCCGTGAATGTTAACCACTCACGGAATTTTTCTTTATATGGTCATTGAGAACAACTGGGTTTCCGGGGCCTTTCTTTGTAGCAGCATATCAAATGCCATACACACATTTCTTACATATGGCCTCCCTTTTTCGGTAATTTCAATGCTTTGATCCTTGATCTTCACAAGACCATCATTTTCCATTTCCCTTAAATTATCCAGCACTGCAAATATTTCAGGAAATAACATTTGGGGTTTTTCCCAGGAAGTTTCAAGCCCGCACATAAGATTTAAAATATGCTGTCTTATCATTTCATCCTCCCCGGTTAAAATATGCCCCCTGTATAAGGGTAATTCATTTTGATCCAGGCGATCATAATAATCTTCTATATTTTTTTTATTTTGAGCGAAACCGGTCCAGCTGTCACTAATTGCTGAAACCCCAAGACCAACCATCACTTTCGTTTTTGAAGTGGTATACCCCATAAAATTACGGTGAAGCTTTTTATCTTCAACAGCTTTATACAAAGTATCAGTTTTAAGGGCAAAATGATCCATGCCTATTTCAACATAGCCTGCTTCAGCCAGGAGTTGTTTCCCCGTTTCATACATCTCCCTTTTCACAGCTGCGGTAGGAAGATCTTTTTCCTCAAAGCCTCTTTGCCCGTTTCCTTTGATCCAGGGCACGTGAGCGTAGCTGTAAAATGCGATACGGTCCGGCATTAATTCTTTGGTTTTTTCAATAGTGGTCTTTATATGTTCCACTGTTTGAAACGGTAACCCAAAAATGATATCATGGCCCACAGAGGTGTATCCCGTCTTTCGCGCATTCTCTGTAGCATTCTTAACATTTACAAATGGCTGAAAACGATGGATGGCAAGTTGCACCTCCAGGTTATAATCCTGGACCCCATAACTTACCCTTCGAAAGCCAAGATCATATAATGTCTCCAGGTGTTCTAATTTGGTGTTATTGGGGTGGCCTTCAAAACTGAAATCAAAGTCATTTGCCCTTTTACCCTTTTGAAAAATCCCTTCAATAAGCCTGCGAAGGTTTTCAGGAGAAAAGAATGTAGGTGTGCCACCTCCCAAATGAATCTCCCTTATATAGGGTGTCCCGGGCAGTAAATTGGTATATAGTTCCCATTCCTTTAGAACTGCTGTGATATAGGGAGACTCTACCTCGTGCCTCTTGGTGATGCGCTTATTGCACCCGCAAAAAGTGCATAAGCTTTCGCAAAAAGGCAAATGAATATACAGGCTTATCCCTTCTTTTTCATTGCTCTCTAGAAAAGACCTTTGCAACGAATCCTTATAGGTTTGAACCGAAAAAAGATCGGTATTCCAATAGGGCACGGTTGGATAGCTGGTGTACCTTGGACCTGCTACATTGTATTTCTGAATTAAATTCACCTTCATTATTCCATTTATTTCGTGAAGCAAAAATAATCCCCGTACACTTTTTATAATATGATTTGCATCAGGTTCAACAGATAAAGAGAAACAGGAGGTCTTATGAAGACCTGTCTGCCACTCCTTCTACTCTTGAAGCACTATCATTTTTGGAGAGGGTAAGTCTAACGGTACTGTCCTCATCTGCTCTTAGATCGTGGGGTACGCCCCCATCCAGGTATACGAGATCTCCTTTCACAAGATCGTGGTTCTTCCCCTCTACCCCAAAACTTATACGGCCTTCAAAAATTTCAACCACTATAGGATAAGGGGTTTTATGTTCCTTCATTACCTGGCCTTTTTTCATTGCAATTCGAAGCTCCCTGGAGCTGTCTGTATCCATTAAAACTTTTACGGCAGGGTTT
>CAXAZV010000113.1:0-9774 GCA_963973375.1 uncultured Antarcticibacterium sp. | reverse complement strand
ATATATTCTAATTCTAAAGCACTCTCCTTTTCCTCAAAAGTTTAACAGATGTAACACCTGTAAACCTATGGTGAAAGAAACAGGAAAATCACAGGGATCTTCCTGTTTCTTTAAGACATTAAGCGCCATCCAATAATCTACTTTGTTTTAAAAAGTGAGCCGGGAAAAACCGGGTATAAAATGGCATTAATATCTTTTATCTTTATTATAAAGAACGTCAAATTTTGTTTTACTAAGATAAGAAATATTTAAATATCTTGGCACATAATCTCAAACAAATTTGATATGATATTTCATTTTTAACAGTTCGATCCAGGTAAAAATAAAATGAAAGCCATAATTCCAATGAAAAGCTTATGATGGAATTTAATGAATGATTTTTAACCTGATCAATATCATAAAGAGATTTTATACAATATTATATTTTTGTAGCTTGACCCATATTTTTAATTATAGAATCTATACCCCTCAAAAGTAATTTATGCATTTAAACCAATACATTGACCATACCAATCTTAAGGCTACAGCCACTCCCCAGGACATAAAAAATCTTTGCTTTGAAGCTAAGGAACATAAGTTTTATGCCGTTTGTGTGAACGGTTGTTATGTAGGACTGGCAATTTCAATGCTGAAAGATTCTAAAGTTAAAGTTGCAGCCGTTATAGGATTTCCGCTTGGGGCTATGAGCACTGAAGCCAAAATTGCTGAAGCCAAAGATTGCATCAATAATGGCGCCGATGAAATTGATATGGTTATTAACCTGGGATTACTAAAGGCCGAACATTATAAAGCGGTAGAAAATGAAATTTCAGCAATAAAAAAAGCTATAGGAAATGCGGTGCTAAAGGTTATAATTGAAACCTGTTATTTAACTGATGATGAAAAAAGGGCTGCTTGTAATGCGGCTTTAAACGCCGGAGCCGATTTTGTAAAAACTTCTACAGGTTTTGGTACCGGTGGGGCCACTCTTGAAGATGTTATACTTATGAAGGAAGTGGTAGGAACCAAAATGCAAATCAAAGCTTCCGGAGGAATAAAGGATAGGAAAACGGCCCTGGAATATATTGAATTGGGAGTAAGCAGGCTTGGAACTTCAGCAGGAATAGACCTCATAACTATAAAAGAAAATAATTAATGAGTACACATATACAGGCTAAAAAAGGAGAAATTGCAGAATCCATTTTATTGCCGGGAGACCCGTTACGCGCCAAATGGATAGCCGAAACTTTTTTAAAAGATCCCGTTTGCTACAATAAAGTGCGGGGAATGCTTGGTTACACAGGCACTTATAATGGGCAGAAAGTCTCTGTGCAGGGAACAGGAATGGGTATACCCTCTACCCTAATCTACTGCCACGAACTTATAAATAATTATGGGGTTAAAAACCTTATTAGGGTAGGATCTGCGGGTTCTTATAAAAAGAATATAGCCCTGCGGGATGTGATAATCGCTATGGCAGCCTCTTCTACTTCGGGCATTAACAATTCACGGTTTGTGAATGCCGATTATTCCCCTACGGCTAATTTTGATCTTTTTATGAAAGCCGCGCTTTATGCCAGAGAGCACAACATTCCTATTAAAGCAGGGAACGTATTATCTTCTGATGAATTTTATGAAGATGATCCCGAAGCATATAAAAAATGGGCAGATTTTGGCGTGCTGTGTGTAGAAATGGAAACGGCAGGCTTATATACCATTGCAGCCAAACACGATGTAAACGCTCTGTCTATACTCACAATATCAGACTCTCTTGTAACAGGCGAGCATTTATCATCTGAAGAGCGGGAACAATCATTTTCCAAGATGATCGAGATTGCTCTGGCCTCTATTCAATAGGTCAAATATTTTATAGAAAACTGGTAAAATGAATAAACTACTTCTTATTATCCTGTTATGCTTATTCGGTTTTAATGTAGCAATTGCTCAGGAGATGCAACAATTGGAAAAGAATATTGATTCTTTATTTGCTTCAGAACAAGGGGATTTTGCCATTGTCTTCCGGGATCTTTCTAATCTGGAAAATGAGATCTTAAAGAATGAGAATGAGACTTTCCACGCGGCAAGTACTATGAAAACCCCGGTGATGATAGAGGTTTACAAACAGGCAAATGCAGGTAAATTAAATCTGGCTGATTCTGTTCTTATAAAGAATGAATTTAAAAGCATTCAGGACGGGAGTTTATTCAGCCTTGATATTCAAAGGGATGGTGGGGAGAAGCTTTATGAACAATTAGGCCATAAAAGCAGCATAAAAGACCTGGTAGTAGATATGATAATTCATAGCAGCAATCTCGCTACCAACATTATAATAGAATTGGTAGGGGCCGAAAATGTGCAAAAGACCATGAAAGACCTGGGCGCCAAAAACATTAGGGTTTTACGCGGCGTTGAAGATATGAAAGCCTATGAGGCGGGTTTAAACAACAGCGTTACGGCCTTAGACCTTATGATCCTCTTTGAACACTTGGGCAGCGGAACGGCAGTTGGTAAAACTGAAGATAAAGAAATGCTCACCATCCTCTTTGAGCAAACTCATCGCGAAATAATACCCGCTCTTTTGCCTTCCAATCTTAAAATAGCCCATAAAACTGGAATGATTACCGGAGTACATCACGACTCGGGCATTATTTTTTTACCCGACGGGAGAAAATATGTATTGATATTGTTATCAAAAAATATGAAGAACATGGAAAGTGGAACTCAGATGTTGGCGCAGGTTTCCAAATTAGTTTATGATTTTATGGAAGAGAAATAGTAAAAATTTAATCTCCCGTTCCATTCAATTGGCAGAAGGGAGAAATTTTTATTTTTTTTAAAAGTCAATTAAACTGAATAATAAGAGTTTAGGGCGCTGAACGAAATTAATTGCGATTTTGCTGAAAAAAAACCTTGTTTTAAATATAAAGAAACCTATATTTGCACCGCGAAATTGGTCGCGTAGCTCAGCTGGATAGAGCACCTGCCTTCTAAGCAGGCGGTCTCAGGTTCGAATCCTGACGCGATCACAACAAGCACAAATCACGCCTGAAAGGGCGTGATTTTTTATTTGGTGTAACCCGAAGGGACAGCTTCAGAGGTTGCAGCCAAATAAAATATCGCGGCGGCGTTAGCCGGTGATTTGTATTCGCAAATCTGGTTTATTTCTTTTATTATTTCAATATCCTTCCTCGCCGTCAGTTCGAGTGTTTTTTCCTGAGCCGTGAGGCGAAGAATAAAATGTTTCGAGAACCAGAGACGATCACCTATCTCCCCCTCTGTTCTCGATACAAATTTGTACCCGCTACCGCAGGCCCAAATTCACTCGAACTGACGGGGGTCTCCAGAGCTATCTCGCCGTCAGTTTGAATGTTTTATAATGAGCCGGGAGGCAAAGAAAAAAATGTATCTAGAATAATGCGAAACATCAGCTCCCCTTTTTTTTGGATTCGAATATACACCCGCTACCGCAGGCCCAAATTCACTCGAATTGATGGGGGTTCCACAAGCATTCCACCTGACCGTTTAAAACAAAAAATCCGGCACTAACTGTACCGGATTTTTTTAAAGCTATGAAGAAAACTTATTTCTTAGGAGGTAGTGCAAATGCTACTGCGTCATGTTCAAAATGCCCTCTGTGAGAACCGTCGCAAAAAGGTTTGTTTTTTGATAATCCGCATCGGCAAAGGGTAACTGCTTCCCGGCCTCCAAGATCATACGCATTGCCTTCTTTATCTACTATTTCAAAATCTCCCGCTATTATAAGGGATCCGTTATTATTTACTGTAATTTTTGTACTCATAATCAATTTTTGCTTTGAAGTTAATAGGCTTTAATACGGGTATGAAAATTCATCTCTCGCAACTGCAAGAATAACCCAAACTTTTATATTAATCACAAATAAATTAATTTTTTAATGTAATTGCAATCTCCACCGTCTTATTTGCGGTTCCTAACAAAAACTTCAAAAGAATCTAAAACCCACCTTTGCCCTACCAAAAATATGGTATCATAAAAATTACCTAAAGTGAGTTTTTCGTTCACCCAAGCTCTTATTTATTTCTAAATTTACTTTCCACCGGTTCGTTCCAAAATTATAAAACTCCGCAAATGAAGGGGTTTGCCAAAGGATTTTGAATCTTATAAATGAAAAAATAAAATTCCATGCTGGATATATCAACATTTACTGATAAATCAATTAAGCAAATATTAACAAGTCTAAAAGATAATCACGAGGTTACAGCACCTATTCCGGGTGGCGGAATGCTGCATATTGAAAAGGACATTCCTTACCTGGTGGTTTACCGAAAAAAAGAAAAGGATCCGGGTATTTTAAGGATCGCAAAAAGTGAAGCTTCTTACCTTATTATTGGTGATAAAGATTTTGATCTTTATAAAGAACTTTTGTTTGAGGTTAGTAATATTCTTTCAGCTCGCTTTAATACTTATATGATCCTTGAAATATATTCCGGGGAACCCCATAGTAACTCTTTTGTGATAAAAGGGCCGGAAGATAAATTGTCCTCTTCCCTGGCTATTTTTAAAAAGGAATTGGAAAGTATAAATAACGTTTATTCGGGACTCTATTTACAGGCTCAAATAAAGAATACCACCAAACGGCAACCCGAAGGGGAATTACCCCTTATGGAGGTTGAACGTGCAAAGCTTTCAGGGAGTGTAATAGTGAGTCTTGAAATTCCCCCTGTTTTCAGGGATGATACCGGGGCATTATATCCAGTGTTTTTCCGCGGCTTCCGGGACTACTTAATTCCTGCCATCCACAAGTTTGTTTATGATTTCATACGGGTTCAGTCTTCTTTTGAGATTCCCAGTTATAATGCCTTGGGCACAAAATATTTAAAGGAAAAGGTTTTTGAAATAGATAAAAAACTGGCAGAAATTGAAAGCAGCTACCAGTTTTTATGGCTGGTTTCCCCCGCTAATATCAAGGAAATCAAACAAACCTTTTTTGATAGTAATTATGAAAAATTACTGGATTATCACTACCGCCTGCTTCCAATAGATCCCGATGTTCTTAAAAGGGAACTTTTTAATCTAAAGATAGAAGAGGTTGATGATCCTGCAATGTCCTACCTGTTTAGGGAAAAAAGGGAGGAGCTTGACCAGCAGATCACCATGCTTAATGAGCGGGGCACTAAAAATTTTTTTTACAATAGCATTCGTCTTTATAAAGGGGTTGAAAGGAATCTTTGTGATGAAGCCCGGGCTTTATTAACAAAGGTTGATGAAGTTCAAAATACAGGACCCCAGGATTTAATAGATTCCAAAGGTTTTAGCGCCCTGGCACGGAAAGAATTTGATTATTTCAGGGAACAGGATGAAAATTTTAAAAGCCGGGTGCACATTAGAAATGATGTAAACATCATGATGGTTTCACAGGGGGAACTTTATATTCCACAGGATTATAAAATGAACCGAAAGGAATCCCTTGCCCTTATCCAGCATGAAGTGGGAACCCACGTGCTAACCTACCACAACGGGAGCCGGCAACCCTTGCAGCAAATGAAAAGCGGGCTTGCAGATTATGATCCACTGCAGGAAGGCCTGGCCGTAATGGCTGAATATCTTGTTGACGGCCTTACCCCAAACCGACTCCGTACTTTGGCCGGTCGTGTGGTTGCCGGAGATGCGCTTATGGAAGGTGCCGATTTTAAAGAAATTTTCCATTTATTGATGAAAGACTATGGATTTTCAGCTTTTCGGTCCTTTAACATCACCTCCCGAATGCTTCAGGGTGGTGGATTTTTAAAAGATATCATTTACCTGAAAGGTCTTGTAGACCTAAGAAAATATTTAATGGAAGGAGGAGATTATGAATCCCTGCTTTCAGGAAAATTTGGAATAAAACACACTAAAATAATAAAGGAGTTGACAGATCGCCGCATCCTTAAACCGGGGGCCTTGAGGCCAAGTTATCTTCTTACCGAAAATGTTACAGAGAAAATTAATTTAATCAGGAAGGGATTACCCCTTTCTCAAATGATAACCACCACATGAAAATATGTTTTGTAGTTAACAGTGTAGAATCCGAAAAAAGCGGAACCACTTCCTTCATAATGCATGAAGCCCGAAAAAGAAATCACGAAGTTTACGCCATGGGTGTTGGAGACTTTAGTTTTACCAATAACCAGGAACTTGCCGTGATTGCAACTTCGCTACCTAAAAATGCAAGCCCGAAAACCTCCAAGGAATTTATTGAGATCCTGCACAGTGATAAGGCTAAAAAGGAAAAAATTATAGCTAAAGACCTTGATGTACTTTTTATAAGGAACAATCCTACCGAAGAAGCTGAAGGTAGAAATTGGGCAGAACACTCCGGGGTGGCATTTGGAAGGATGATGCAGAAAGAGGGAGTCCTTGTATTGAATGACGCCTACGGCCTGTCTGACGCTTTTATAGATAAACTATACTTTGAAGAATTGCCCAGCAGTATTAAGCCTGCATCCCTTATTTCCCGAAGCAAGGAAGATATCCTGGAATTCTTTGAAAACCACAAAAAGAAGATGGTATTAAAGCCTCTGGAAGGTTCCGGTGGCCGTGGGGTATACCTTATTGATAAAAATGAGAAGAACCTGAATCAAATCATTGAAAACCTTGCAGCGCAGGGTTATATTATTGCCCAGGAATTCTTGCCGGCTGTAAAAGACGGTGATGTAAGGGTTTTGCTTATGAACGGAAGGGTCATGGAAAAAGACGGGAAGATTGGTGTTATAAGAAGAGTAAGCGGAGAGGGAGAATTTAGGAGTAATATCTCCCAGGGGGCTACAACTGAGTTCAGTGAATATACAGATGATATGAGAAAGATCGTTGACATTGTTGCTCCCAAGCTTATTAGGGACGGGCTTTTCTTTGTAGGCCTTGATATTGTAAAGGACAAATTGATAGAGATCAACGTTTTAAGCCCCGGAGGGATGGATAGTTTCCCGGCGGTAGGCCTACCCGATTTTTCTGATGTTGTGGTAAAGGCAATTGAGCGAAAACTGGAATATAAAAAGAATTATGGTGATAAGCTTTCAAACAGGGAGCTTGCCACTATGGAATAATTATAAAAATAAAATGATGGAACAGGAAGTAACACAAGACACTCCCAGGATCATAGGAAAATATACAAGCAATAAAAAAGGGCCTCTTCTCTTTGTTACAGGAGGGGTTCACGGGAATGAACCCAGTGGGGTAATAGCGCTGCAAAAGGTTTTTACTGAGTTGGAAAAATGCCGGCCGGAGATCGAAGGGACCATAATTGGGGTTACCGGGAATAAAAAGGCACTTAACCTCAATAAGCGGTTTATTGACCAGGATCTTAACAGGACCTGGACCAAAGAGAATGTAGATAGCGGAAAAACTGATACCCAGGAAAAAAAGGAAATGTTTGAGATCATTAAGATCCTGGAACAGTATCCTGAAAAAGATTTTACAAAAAGATATTTCCTGGATTGCCATACCACCTCTGCTGCAACCGTTCCTTTCATCTCGGTGCAGGAAGTAAATGACAATGACAGCTGGGCGCATAAATTTCCCACTTATATCATAAGGGGGTTCAGTGATCTGGTATATGGTTGTATAGACCATTACCTGAGCAGGACAGGTCTAACAGGTTTTGTTTTTGAAGCGGGCCAGCATGAAGACAAAGCCTCTGTAGAAAATCACGAAGGGGTGATCTGGCTGGCATTAAAGGAGGCCTGTAATCTAGATCTCTCTCAAATAACCTGTTACCCGGGCTGTGTAGATAAATTTGTAAAGGAAAATGCCCCCGAGCAAAAAACTTTTGAGATCATACACCGCCACGGCCTGGAAGATAGTGATGAATTTAAAATGGAACCGGGTTTTGAAAATTTCCAGAAAATAGAAAAGGATCAATTGCTTGCAATGCAAAATGGTAAAGAAATAAGGAGCGAATGGGATGCTCATATTTTTATGCCTTTATATCAAGCCCAGGGAAATGATGGATTTTTTGTTGTCAAAGAAGTATAATAATTCTCAAATTATATAAAATTGCCGGAAATTACTTTTCGGCAATTTTTTTTTCAGGTCACTTCGGGATTTTCTGTTTTTTTAGGTATATTAATCCCTAGATATGATCCAGGTCATTATAAATTTTAACTTTCCCTGTTATTTTTGTGTCAGTTAAGTTAATTTAAAATTAGTTAGTATGCTCTCACCTATAAAAAGACACGAGTCCCTAAAACATCTTAGCCGCGATCATCACCATGGTTTATTACTATGCTGGAAAATAAGAGAAGGTTTGAAAAAAGGGATTGACCCCGTGCGCATAAAGGCATATACTCGTTTTTTCTATGAAGGACAGTTAGTTCCTCACTTTGAATTTGAAGAAAAGGAAGTTTTTACATTATTGGATAAAAACCACCCTTTAATAAAACAAGCTCTTAAAGATCACGAAGTACTTTCAGAACTATTCCTAAGTGAAGAAACCCTGGATTCAGTATTAAGAGATACTGAGAAACAACTGGAAGCTCATATAAGATTTGAAGAAAGAGTTTTGTTTAATGAGATCCAGCAAAATTCAACAGAGGAAATCCTTGCAGCCGTAGAAAAAAAGGAAAATGATTTGATCACTCCCAGCCCCGATGATTGGGAAGATAAATTCTGGCTGAAGGAAGTAAACTAGTTATTCCTTAAAGTTAAGCGAAAACCTAAACCGAGATACTATAGGAAATCTTTAAAAGAAATTAAGATTACCTCATAAACTCCAAACAAACCGGTGTATTGATGCGGAGGTCTACTCCTATGGGTTCTAATTTTCCCGTAGCCGGATTAATAGAAAACCCAATTATATTATTAGAATTTTGATTTGCAGCATATAGATAATTCCCGGCCGTTGATATGGCAAAATTCCGGGGCACCTCACCTTCTGTTGAAGTAAATCCTATAACCTTAAGAATGCCTGTTTCCGGACTTATTTTAAAACTGGCAATACTATTATGTCCTCTGTTGGAAACGTACAAAAAGTTGCCGGCTGGATGTATATGAATATCGGCTGCCGAGTTCTTTCCGGTAAAATCCTTAGGGAGCGATGAAATATCTTGAAGATGTACCAATGCTCCCGAGTCCTCAATTTTAAAACTACTTACCCTACTGTTTAGCTCATTGATGGAATATGCATAATTACCGGCGGCATCAATACTAAAATGCCGGGGACCGGCTCCCTCCGTAAGCTGAATAAAAGGGATGTTATTGGGATTTATTTCCCCTGTTTCCGCATTAAGGTCAAATATCCAAATTTTATCCTGTCCAAGGTCTGCAACATAAAAATGCTTGGCGTTGGCAGAAATGGTTACAGAGTGGGGATGCGAATTTGCAGGATCAGCAAAAGTGATATTATTCTTTTTTATAAGGCTTCCGTCAGGATTCTTTTCATACATCATCACTACCCCACCCACATAATTGGCAACGAAAATAAATTTACCTGTGGGGTCTTCAGCAATATAACAGGGGGCATAACCTTCCGTAGAAAGCTTCCCTGTTTCAGTAAGGCTTTTATCCTTATTGATCCTGTATGAATGAATAAAACCAGATCCTCCATCTCCAGGGCCCAATTCACTTACTGCGTAAAGACTCTCTTTATCTGCACTTATTTTGATGAATGAAGGATTAATAATTTTCGCGGCCACTGTGCCAAATTTCAATTCTCCGTTTGAAGGATCCTGGTAAATTGTATAAATACCTTCTCCCTTGCCATCTACATGGCCTTCTTTTTTGGTATAAGTGCCTACATAAGCTATTTCCATAGATTCATTCCCGGGAGCAGGTTCGCTTTTT
>CAXAZV010000112.1:0-9947 GCA_963973375.1 uncultured Antarcticibacterium sp. | reverse complement strand
ATTTTGACAAGGTAGAGGCTTAAACTTTTTAATTGGATCTAAAGGTCTATCCAGCACCCTATTATGGGTACTTTATATATTTTTTGATAAGAAGAACTTTAAGGTATTTAAGACTAATATTTAGCCAATTTTAAGAATTTTTGATTTCCAAAATCTTAGATTTATTTTCTGAAACTTCTGTTTTATGAAAAAGATCTTATGGGTCGTGGCCATCCTTATCACCTTATTCCTGGTACTTGTTTATATCTCGGTTTCGGGAAACAAGGCTGATTACGAGACGGCCATTATCACGGATATGGAAGATGTTGATAAGATAGATTTCAGGAAACACGATTCGATCACGGTAGCGGCAACCACTTTATACAAAGGGAATCTTTTAAAACTAGCTATGCAGGGAACAAATTACCGCGAGGCATGGGCTACCCCTGTTACGGTTCCTGTAGTTTTTCTTGACACCCTTCACGGGAGTATGAAAATTGTAAAGGAAGGCGGAGGTTCCCAAACCCGTTCATTGCGACTTGAAAGCAGCAAAGGAATTTTGTACAGCCTTCGCAGCATAAACAAAGACCCGACCTCTCATGTTCCAGAATTTGCCAAAACCCTTGGATTGCAAAATATTGTAATTGACGGGATCTCTGCACAGCACCCTTATGGTGCCGTGGCAGCAGCAGCCCTTGCCGAAACCGCAGGCGTTCTTCATACGCATCCACGACCTATGTTCATTCCACGGCAGAAAAGCCTGGGAGATTATAATGATAATTATGGTGACAAGCTTTATCTGCTGGAATTTGAAACTAAAGGCAAAATAAACTGGACCCCTTATAAGGATGTTGAAGAAATTATTGACACAGAAGACCTTCAGGAATTAAGAGCAAAAATTGGAGATAGGGTGAAAATTGATAAAAGAGCATTGGTACGGGCACGATTATTTGACCTGCTTATAGGTGACTGGGACCGCCACGCCAAACAGTGGGGCTGGGTACTTCAAAAGAAAAACGGTAATTACACTGCCATCCCACTTCCGGGTGACCGTGACAATGCTTTTTTTAAACTGGACGGTGTAATTCCCTCCATTATTTCCCATAGAACGGTAGAACCTCTGGTAAGGCCATTTGAAAAAGAGATTGATTATATGCCGGGGCTGGTTTATAAATTTGATGTTTATTTTTTAAGAGATACCCCGGAAGAGGTTTTTATTGAGGAAGCAAAATACCTGCAACAAAGCCTTACTAATGCAAAAATTGAAGCGGCTTTGCACACCTGGCCTGCTTCACTATTCGATCTCAATGGGGTGGAAATAATCGCTAAAATAAAACAGCGCCGGGAAGACCTTCAGGAATATGCCATTGCTTTTCGAAATATCATCGTAGAGAGACATTATAAATGAGCCTCTTAAGGGCTCTGAAGACATGGAATTAAACCCCGGTCTTTTGAAGTGTTTTGAATGCTTTCCCGAGTAAGATGTAATATAATAACACAAACTTTTCAACCTATGTTTTCTGTTTAAAAGCTGACAGCCATCAGTTTTTAAACTCTTCACTTGCTGTATCTTTAGGCCTTAAAATCCTAAGTAGATATGAACACACAGGAAGTACCCAACGATCTGGAAATAGCAAAACAAACCCAATTAAGGCATATCATACAAATTGCTGCAAAATTAGGTTTGGAGCCTGATGATATTGAAATGTATGGCAAGTTCAAGGCCAAGTTGCCTTTATCTATTATTGATAAAGAAAGAGCCGCAGAGGGCAATCTTATCCTCGTAAGTGCAATTTCCCCTACTCCTGCTGGAGAGGGAAAAACCACGGTTTCTATTGGACTTAGTGAAGGCCTAAACCGCCTTGGAAAAAAATCTGTAGTAGTAATCCGGGAACCATCTTTGGGCCCTGTATTCGGGATTAAGGGAGGAGCTACCGGTGGCGGATTTTCCCAGGTGTTACCTATGGAAGATATCAACCTGCATTTCACAGGAGATTTTTCGGCTGTAGAAAAGGCGCATAACCTCCTCGCAGCACTTATAGATAATAATTTACAGAACAAAAATAACAGTCTTAACCTTGACCCGCGAACAATTTCTCTTAAAAGGGTGATGGATATGAATGACCGTGCCCTTCGGAATATTGTAATAGGCCTTGGCGGAACAGGTTCGGGAATACCACGCGAAAGCGGATTTGACATTACAGCAGCTTCTGAAGTGATGGCAATTCTTTGCCTTTCAGAAGATATTGAGGATCTTAAAAAACGTCTTGGAAATATCTTTGTAGGCTACACTTTTGACCGAAAACCAATTTATGCCCGCGATCTTAATGCACAGGGAGCAATGGCAAGTTTGCTAAAGGATGCCTTAAAACCAAACCTTGTACAAACTATTGAGGGGAATCCTGCAATAATCCATTTAGGTCCATTTGCAAATATTGCACAGGGAACCAACTCTGTTCTGGCCACCAATATGGGATTGACCCTTGGAGACTATACCGTAACCGAAGCAGGTTTTGGTTTTGATCTTGGAGCTGAAAAATTCTTTGATATCAAATGTCAGAGTGCAGGGCTATCTCCAAAAGCGGTAGTAATAACCGCTACCATTCGTGCACTAAAATATCATGGTGGCGCAGCTTTAGACAGCCTTAAGATCCCAGATCCTATTGCGTTGCTACGAGGGCTTCCAAACCTTGAAAAACACCTGGAAAGCGCAAAATTATTCAACGTAACCCCGGTAATTGCTATAAATCTTTTTGCTTCAGATACTGAAGAGGAGATCAATATTTTAAAGGAATTTGCTGAAGAAAAAGGCGTGAAGATCGCTGTAGCCAATGTTTGGGGTGCAGGCGGTGAAGGAGCCCTTGAACTTGCTGAAAAAGTGATCGAGGTGGTAGAAGCTCAAACCAGCAACTTTAAGCCGCTTTACACCTGGGATATGCCGGTGATAACCAAGATCGAGACTATTGCTAAAAATATTTATGGCGCTGCCAATGTTGAGTTTTCACCAAAAGCCAAGCGCGATCTCAAGACTATAGCCAATCTTGGCCTGGAAGGTTTACCTGTTTGCATGGCAAAAACCCAGAAATCGCTTTCAGATGATCCTTCATTGATTGGGCGCCCACGCAATTTTACGGTTACCGTAAGAGAAATAGAAATTGCATCTGGAGCAGGTTTTATTATACCAATTACAGGTGATATGATGCGTATGCCCGGCTTACCGGCCCATCCTGCATCAGAGAATATTGATATAGATAATGAAGGGAACATTTATGGCCTCTTCTAACAAGAAATAAACCCTGCCGGATTTTTCCCTTTTCTTTTTTAAAAAACAGATGTAAAGCTAAGGTTAAAACTTAAAAATCCGGCGGGTAAAATCTTATATTGCATGACTAACTGCGAGTTCATGTACTACATTTTACACCAAACGGGTGATCTTGAAGAAGTAAAAAAGAATATTCTTCCTTTATTTGAGGGCAGGGAATATGAACTACTTAATTTTCCAACGGCAAAAGACTTTTCTCCGGTAGAAAATGCGGTATTCATAACATACCTTAACGATGAAAGCCTAAGGGAATTGATCCCTTTTGCTGCTGAAAAAAAATGGGCCTTAGGGGTCTTACCTCATCCCGAAAATAAATATACCAGTATAGGTTTGGGGATATCAGAAAAATTGGATGATGCGGTAGCAGAAATTCTCAATAATGAAGAATCTCATGAATTGGACCTTTTATTGTGCAACGGTATCCCCGTATTCCAGTCAGTAAACATTGGTGATGTATTTGCCATTACCGAATCCCCCGTAAAAAACACTTTTACTGCACAGGTTTTTAGTTTCCTAAAGAACATACGAAAGTTCCCCACCCTGACTCATAGGTCTTTCATAATCAGTTCAGGTGGAGAGCGAATTATACATACCTCGGCCTTAGGGATCATCGTGGTGGAACATCCGCTTAATTCGGTAGTTTCTAAACGGTACTCATACTCTCACCTCAAAATATTATTGAGCTCATATGGTTTTTATGGCGAAGCCTGATTCCCAAAAAGAAACCCTTAACCACTTTGCCTGAATTTATAGGCCAGATAAAAGCAGCAGATCTCAAAATTGAGAATCTTACCGAAATAGAATACACCATTGACGGATCTAAAAAAGCCGCCTGCGACATCCTGCTTGAAATTAAACCGGAGGCTTTAACAATAAAGCACGCAAGTGTTTTTGCGCCTGAAGAGAAGATTACTGAAACAAAAAAGAGTATTAAAACCGGAAGGTTGCCTACCGGTGAAAAACGGGAAGAACTTATCAAACGAAAACTACCTCTTTTTCCAAGGGCTACTACTGAAGAATTTGAAGATTTGTTTAAGGTTCTTAGAGAAAATGGTAAAATTAGTGCACCCTATATTATAATGATGGTGCTTTCAACTCTTATTGCCACCTTCGGTTTATTTGCCAATTCGTCGCCCGTTATTATTGGAGCAATGATCCTGGCACCTATTATAACGCCTATTGTTTCATTTTCAATGGGAATGGTACGGTATGATGTATCCATGTTGAAGATAGGAATAACAACCATCATTACCGGCACCCTGGTTGCCCTGCTCGTGGCGGCAACTGTAAGTCTTATAATTCCCTTAAAGTTGCTTACTTCTGAAATTGACGCTAGACTTTCCCCCACCCTCCTCGATATGGGAATAGCCGTTGCCTCGGGGGTAGCCGCTGCTTATGCTCATGCTGAAAAGGGTATTGCCAAGAGCCTTGCAGGGGTTGCTATCGCGGTAGCACTTGTACCACCACTCTCTGTTGCAGGAATTGGAATTGGCTGGTGGGACTGGGATGTGTTTTCTGGCGCATTCCTGCTATATCTAACCAACCTTGCTGGTATTATTATGTTTGCAGGGATTACATTTTTGATCCTAGGTTTTGCACCTTTCAGAAGGGCAAAACTGGGATTGGTTTACACCTTGATAATAATTATACTGGTTATGATCCCGTTATCCCTGTCTTTTGACCGAATTACCGAGGAAGCCCGAATAACAAGGCAACTTGAGGGGACGCAATTTGATGATGTATATCTAAAAGATGTAAAAGTGCGTTTTGGAAAAAGGCTGGTGGTATCTGTTAGACTGGTAAGCCCGAAAGCTATTGAAGGTGACCTCATGGGCAACATTAAGGAAAGGATAGAAGCCAAAGTTGGAAAACCTGTAACCCTTGAGGTAGTTTCAG
Organism: uncultured Antarcticibacterium sp.; assembly: GCA_963973375.1. Taxonomy (GTDB): domain Bacteria; phylum Bacteroidota; class Bacteroidia; order Flavobacteriales; family Flavobacteriaceae; genus Gillisia. The sequence continues at coordinate 4,750 of CAXAZV010000112.1, read as the reverse complement.
CCATTGAATTTTAATTCATTCTCAAAACACCATTGGAACCTGTAAAGGGGAAGCTTGTTAAATGAAAAGGGGCTGTGCGAAGACAGCCCCTTTTCATTATTTTTAAAATTTTCTAAGTTTTAATTTCCTTTACCTCTCCATCTTCTTTTTTACCTTTTAGATAGGTGTCAAGAAATTTCAGGGTTTTTTCAAAGGCCTCGATCTGGTTCTCCTTTTTTACAAATCCGTGACCTTCATCCTCAAATAATACATATTCTACAGGCACCCCGTTCTTTCTAACGTTTTCTACGATTTCATCAGATTCTATCTGCAAAACTCTTGGATCCTGTGAACCTTGTAATACCAGTAAGGGCTTGGTAACATTTTCTGTATGAAATAAAGGGGAGATCTTTTTTAACCTGATACTATCTTCTGTGTTTGGGTCTCCCATTTCCAAGTAAAGGGCATCTTTGAAAGATTCCCACCAGGGCGGGATGCTTTGCAGGGTGCGCATCCAGTTGGTCACTCCATAGATATTTACCCCCACATCAAACTCTTCAGGCGCAAAAGCCAGTGCAGCCATTGTCATGAATCCGCCATAAGAGCCTCCTATGATCCCTATTTTATCAGGATCTATTTCAGGTTGAGATGCGAGCCAGTTTTTTCCTTCAATGCAGTCCTGAAGATCTTTTTCACCATGGTTTTGGTCATCCATTTGATAAAAGGTCTTTCCGTAACCACTGCTTCCACGATTGTTTACCGCCAGTACTGCATATCCATGGTTTACCAGATACTGGATAAAGGAACTAAAGTTTTGCATAGACTGCCCGCCAGGACCACCATGTACCCACACCAAAGCTGGAACTTTATCCTCTGCCGTTGCAGTAAGTGGTTTGTAATAGATAGCCGGGATCACAGTTCCATCAAAAGATTCATATCTTATAACTTCGGCTGATACCAGGTCTTTTTGATTTATATCCTTATTAAGAACATTGGTAAGCATTGTATGCTTCCCGCTTTCCATATCATAGGAGTACAAATTGGTAGGAGTATGAGATCCTCCCACATTTAAAATTCCCATGCGCTCATCTCTGGAAATACTAATTCCTGTTATAAAGGCATTTTCAAATTTGGGAAGTTCCAAAGCCTTTCCGGTTTTGGTGTTTACCACTTCAACCTTATTGGCGGCATCTTCATTTACATATGTTACCCTATAGGTTCCATTTTCACTAAACCCCATACCCACTATGTCCCATTTTTTCTTTAACACTTCTTCTGAAGTTTTCTTCTCAAGGTCATATTTCATAAGTGCTGAGAATTCTCCGGCGGCATCTGTAGTGTAATAAAGAAATTTGTTGTCTTTGGAAAAATCCTGGGCACTATTTCCGCTTTGAGTGGTATTGACCTGAATAAGGTCTTTATTCCTGAAATCGTAAAGAAACAGATTGGAGTCATTGGTATTAAGTGATTTGCTCAGGGCTAAATAATTTCCATCGGGTGAAATTCCTCCAAAATCATATGCATCATTATTTTCATAAATAAGTTCCGGGGTAAACGTCTTGGTATTCATTCGGTAAACATCGGTATACCTGCTATCCCTTTGATTGCTTCCGTAGTAAAAGCTTTTTCCATCCTGCGACCAGCCATAAAATAATGCTCTTGCATTTGTTGCAGGAGTAAGACGCGTAATGCTATCGCCATCCATTACAAAGATCTTATAGATTTCATCGCCGTTATCATCCATCCTAAAGAGGATCCTCTCATCTTCAGGAAAATAAGAGATTGCGAAAACCGATGCACTGTCTGAGGTTGTAAGCGGTGTAAATTCACCCCCACCGGTTGGAACTGTGTACATATTAAATATACCGGAGCGGTTACTGGTAACAAGCAGCTTAGAATTATCTGGGGAAAAGCTACCTCCAAAAACAGACTCATTATCCATAAACTGCTCTATGGTATATGAAGCGATCTCTCTTTTCTCTTCTTTTTTTTCCTCATCCTTTTTACAGGAGATAAAAGAAAGCAAGATTGCAAACAGCAAAAATTCATTTTTCATAATTGTGGATTATTTAATTGGTTGGTAAGCACTAATTTAGCTAAAAAACTAATTTATTGAGCTTTAGAAAAAATAATAATCCGCTCACACCTCTAATTCAAATAGAAAACTGCATCTGGATAGATCTTTTAAGATTTTTCCTTAACTTTTAAACAAGTCATATAGTTACTGGAAAAAACAAAAAATTGAAACGATTTATAGCATGGTTGGGGAGCGAAAAACCTCCGTTTAAAATGCAATAACAAAAAAATTAAAACTATGGAAAATTACCAGGTACCCGGACAAACACGCATAGGCCATGTTCATTTAAAGGTGGCCAATCTTGACAGAGCCCTTGGATTTTACCGAGATCTTTTGGGTTTTGAAGTCACAACTTTTTACGGGGACCAGGCAGCTTTTCTTTCGGCAGGAGGCTACCATCACCACATTGGCCTGAATACCTGGAACAGTTTGGGGGCGCCACCCGCAACACAACAGGGGGTTGGATTATTCCATACGGCTATTCTCTACCCTACCCGGAAAGACCTGGCAGTGATCCTGAAACGGTTGGGAGAAGCTAATTATCCGCTTTCCGGGGCGGCAGACCATGGAGTTTCGCACGCCTTGTACCTTAATGATCCCGATGGCAACGGGGTAGAATTGTATTGGGACCTGCCAAAGGAAAAATGGCCTCAAAAACCCGATGGAACATTAGAAATGTACACCCGCCCCCTGGATCTTGAAGACCTGCTCAACCAAGCCGGTTAAATTACTCCCTATTTTTAAAAAGGTAGATTTTAATAACTGTATGAACTAAGAATGATATTTATCAACCAATTTAAATTTCAAATACCTTAATTTAAAGGATATTTTTTAACCTAAAACATTCAACTATGAGTTATTATTTTTCTAAAACAGTAGATCAAAACTTTGAGGAAGCCATTGAAAAGGTAACCGGGGAATTGAAAAAAGAAGGATTTGGTATCCTCACAGAGATTGATGTGAAGGAGACCTTTAAAAAAAAGTTGGATATAGACTTTAGAAAATATAGAATACTGGGGGCGTGTAATCCTAAAATGGCGCATCAGGCTATTAACGCTGAAAGCAGAATTGGCACGATGCTACCCTGCAATGTTATTGTCCAGGAACTCGAAAACGGGAAGGTTGAGGTAACTGCCGTGGACCCTGTGGCTTCCATGAGCGCGGTTAAAAACGACCAGCTGGGCGATGTGGCGCAACAGGTAAGAGAAGGCTTGAAAAGAGCGATTGAGAATTTGTAATTATCTACCCATAGATTATCCGGATAAGACCAGAAAAAAACTGGACTTATCCGGTTTTTTTTATCTTCAAAATCCTGTTTAAAAAAACTTCCTTTGTAACAAATGTAACTGTGACAGGCTGCTAAACCATTTATTTTTGCCCCGAAATCATAATTCAATATGGGTTTTTTAAAAAAATATAAACTCACTTTTTTGGGGGTATTTGCAGGAGCAATTGGCGGATATTTATATTACCATTTTATAGGCTGTTATTCCGGTAGCTGTGCTATAACGTCCCAACCATTAAATAGTACTGTTTATGGTGCATTTATTGGAGGTCTGCTTTTCAATTCCTTTAAAAAGGAAACAACTAATAATAAAACAATATGAATACAGAACAATTAATTAAAGAAAATAAGGGTACCATAGTAGATGTACGTACAGCGCAGGAATTTATGGGTGGGCATGTGGCCGGTTCAATAAACATTCCTTTGCAGGAGATCAGTGTGCGTATGGATGAAATAAAAACATTAGATTCACCGGTTCTCTTATGTTGTGCCTCAGGAAACCGAAGCGGTATGGCAACCCAAATACTCTCACAACAGGGCGTTGAATGCCTGAACGGAGGTTCCTGGCTTGATGTTAATTATCTTCAATCTCAAAATGCTTAATTATGCTGAATAGTTTAAAAAATTTGTTCGGGATGGGCCCCAAGACCGATTATTCTGAACTGGTTAAAAACGGAGCTGTCATAGTAGATGTACGCACCCAACAGGAATTCAAAAATGGCCATATTAAAGGTGCAAAGAATATTCCCGTGGGTTCATTAGCTCAAAATCTGGGAAAAATTAAAAATAAGAATACTCCCGTAATCACTTGTTGTGCTTCCGGTATGCGAAGTGCTTCGGCAAAAAGTATTTTACAAGGTCGGGGATATACAGATGTTTATAATGGTGGAGCCTGGACAAGTCTCCAAAATAAATTATAGTTCCTTCTACTTCAAGGAAATATAAGTAGGTAAATTGAGGCTGTTCGGAGATCCGGGCAGCCTCTTTTTTCTTTATTGATGGTTCCGGAAAATAATTTAAAGAGAAAAATTATTAAATTTGATTAGGTGAGATTTAAGGGCTCTCCCTCTTAACAATGAAAACAACTTTTTCTACTAATTGTGATGTCCCGGAATTATGGCAGGAACATCAAAAAGAATTACGGAATTTTATCCTTAAACGGGTAAAGGACCGGGATCTTACTAATGATATCCTGCAGGAAGTTTTGATGAAGGTGTATAATTTTTGTCACATCAAAAGCGGGGAGCACAACGTGCGAAGCTGGTTGTTCCAAATCGCCCAAAATACCATTATTGACCATTACCGGAAACATGCAAAGTTTACAGATAAGGATATTCCGGAAAAATTTGAGGAGGAGGAAAATATAGCTTTTAGTGAAGCCCTGAACTATATTACTCCCATTTTAAATT
>CAXAZV010000111.1:0-10151 GCA_963973375.1 uncultured Antarcticibacterium sp. | reverse complement strand
CCCTTTTTAAACTCCTTAGGAAACTAAGGAGTTTTTTTTTGGAATAATTTCTACACGGAAGTTAGATGTAGGGTGAGAAGCTTGTCCTGAGTTAGGCGCAGCCGCACCGAAGGGAACCAATTCCCAAACAGGAATTGGAAAAAAGAATTTAGCTGTGATCTAATTCCAGGTTCCAAATTTTAATCTTAAAGTTAAGGTGAAATCTTTATTTAATTTTAAACCTTAAACCTTAAACCTTAAACCTTAAACCCTCAACCTACAACCTACAACCCACAACCCATAACTTCCAACACTTCTATGCCAACCATGATTTAAACTCCTTAACCCTCTCCCTGGCTACTATTATTTCTTCATCTGTGGTATGGTGAAGTTTTATTTTTAAGCGGGAATTGGAATATGCTATAATGTCCCTAATGGAATTAATATTTATGTAGAATTTTCGGTTGACACGAAAGAAAGTATCCGGTGGAAGTTCGTCTTCAAGCTGGTCCATGGTAGATTCCATTAAATAATTTCGTCCTTCAGAATTTAAAATATATGTGCCTTTATTTTCACTGTAAAAACAGCAAATTTCTTCAATAGGTATCATTTTTAGATGTTGCCCAACTTTCACGGTAAATCTCTTTTTGTATTCGCGTTCCAGCGGGTGCACCAGGAGTTTTTTTATGTCCTCGAAATTAAGCTGAACAGATTGTACCTGGTTTCCGGCATAGGTGTGCTTTAAATTCCTGTATTTTTGAACTGCAAGTGACAATTCCTCCTCATCTATAGGTTTGAGAATATAATCTATACTATTCAGTTTAAAGGCCTGCAGTGCATACTCATCATACGCAGTTGTAAATATGATGGCACTTTTAATCACAGTATCCTCAAAGATCTCAAATGAAAGTCCATCACTAAGCTGGATATCCAGGAAGATCACCTCAGGATGCTCATTTTCCAGGAACCATCTCTTTGATTCTTCAACCGAATGCAGGGTTTCCAAAACATTGACCTGCAATTGGTCAAGCATTCGGTTAAGACGCCGTGCGGCGGGTTTTTCATCTTCAATTATTACTGCAGTCATTCTATGATAAAAATTTAAATTTAAAAATCGGGTTATTGGGAACCGAAAAAGAATGAATTATTCCCATTTCTCCATTTGTTCCCTGTCTTTTTCCATGAGTTCCTTTATTTTACGTTCTTCCCACTTTTTCCCTAGCAAAAGTCCGGGGCCAAAAACACCGGCCCAATGTGCAGCCAATCCAATTCCCCAAAACAAAGGAGTGTAGAAATTGGACATCTCAATATTCCCGTTCCCTAATCTTTTAAATCCGGTATTGGCCACGATCAAAAAAACATTTACAAAGAGATATACAATTAAGTGGACGTAAAAACCTTTGATATCTTTTACCCTTTTTTGGGCCGCTTTGTACCCGGGATCTTCCTGATAATTATTTTCCATTATTTCCATGTTTTATTTTGTTGTTTTTGTTTAGCCATTAATTCTGCGATCTTGCGCTCTTCCCAGTTGGTACCATATCCAAATACAGAAAACCCGTGAATGGTTAACCCAAGTCCCCAGCCAAAAAGTGGAAACCAAAACCATTGGAATTTCCAATAAGTATAATAGTTTATAAAAATAACAAAGGGGATCACGATACAATATGAAATGAGGTTTCCGTAGAATTCCTTGATTTCTTTGACCCGGCCCTTTGCTTTATAGTAGGCATTATTTTCTGACGTTAAGATTGTTTCCATAACGGTTATTTTCTGAGTTAAAACGGGTAATCTTACCCTGAATATGTTTGCATTCTGCTCAATCTCAACCTTACGGTTAGTTACAAGATGGTAGCGGTTAATTATATTTTCAAGGCCTACGCCTTTGCGGGTTTGCAATACCTCCTTTTTCTGAAAATTGTTTTCTATGACCAGGCAATTACCGTCCTCATAAATTCTAATATGAAGCGGCCTTAATTCACTTACTGCATTATGTTTGATGGCATTTTCCAGCAATAATTGAAGTGAGAGAGGTACTACTTTTGCATCTGGGTTTGATAATTTTTCCGGTACTTCGTAAAATAAGCTGTTCTCAAACCTCATTCCCAGCAGGTTCATATATGTTCTGGCAAATGCCAGTTCTTCCTCTACGCTTACAAGTTCTTTATCCTTTTGCTCCAACACATACCGATAGACCTTTGAAAGTGAAGTGGTGAATTTCTGAGCATTATCAGGATTTTCCTCGATAAGTGATGAAAGCACATTTAAACTATTGAATAAGAAATGTGGATCTATTTGATTTTTTAAACTTTCAAACTGGGCAGATGCCGTACCGGCTATCACTTTTTGCTCTTTAACCCTGTTCTCCTGCATGGTTTTGTAAAAATGTACGGCATGAAAGAACAGAGCGATCACAAGGGTGATCAATAAAGCGATGAAATAATAATGTAATTTTTCCGTAGCTATAAATTCGCCGAACGATTTTCCCTTTATTGTAACTTCGTGAACAATCCTAACCAAGAAATAAGTAAAAAGCGAAATAAGAACAGAGCCTACCAGGCCTAATAGCAGTCTATACTTCAGTAATTTTTTCCATACCACCCTTTTGTTAAGCCAGTCAAAAAAATAGGAATTCACAATACATAGCGGTACACTATAAAGCATATAGAAAAAGATGCTTGTCAACAGGTTGCTGTTAAACTGAATGGGAAAACCGGATAGATATTTTATGGTTTGATCAATCATAAAAAGCACTACTCCTATAAGTACCCCTATAAATATTGTTCTTATGAAATATCTCATTACCGATATTCTTAAATTAATTACAACTGCCTGAAGTTTTTATAGCATCTTCCTTCCCCCAGTTGGGGTGAAATGAAGATTCCGGACTAAAGTTATCAAAAAGATCAATAGATCTCTTTAATTTGACACATATAGGGGTAACATCTGTACCAAAGAATTGGGCAGACCCCATTTCAAATTTTGCTTTTCCAAGCACTACGCGTGGGTTTTCTGGCGCTATTTTCTCTGCTTGTGCATACAATTGGGATACTTTACCAGATAAACTGGCTCCATAAGACATAGGATCATATGCGATCCAGGCAGTATGAACCATTGCCTGTAGTACAAGGAGTTCGGCGTTATCCGGATGCTTAACCAATTCCTTATCTAAAGCCAGCTGTGCACGGGTAAGATGTTTGTTCACTTGTCCATAATCCTTTGTCCTGAATGCCGCGGTTGTATTTATAAGGCCAACATAATAATTGGGTAACCAGGTTTCTTTCTCTGCAGCTGCTATCCTTTCAAATATAGCCGAAGCTTCTTCTGTTTGCCCTGTTTTCCAGAGTTCCATACCGTGTTTCATACCTTCTTCAAAATTTCCTTGTCCCCTTACTATACCTGAGATCATAAGAATCAAAATAATAATTACCTTATCCATAATTTTAGTTTTTTAGTGTTATTGTTATACAAATGTTGGGATAATGAGAGAAGAAAAATATTTCTTGTTACCCAATTGTTGAATTTTCAGGATGAATTGTTATCCCTGAAGGTTTAATAATTTTTTTTAAAGATTTTCCAATTGATTGCTGGCTTTGTTATCGCTTAGAGTCCAGAAAAAGCCAACGAAGAAAAACCGGTCGGCATTAGGGGTTATAGCCCTGCTTCTAAAATTTCCATTCGGGTCCCGTGTTCCGGCATATTCATATCCAAATATATTCCTGCTACCCAAAACATTGGATACGGAGAAGTACAGGATTTTCTGCGAACTTAGAAGATACGCCCAGTTAAAACTCAGGTTATTGTAATCCTTTGTCCTGCCACCCATAAAGTCTGCCGTATTGGGATCATTAAAAGGTCTGCCGGAGCTGTAATTATAACTAAAGCCCAGTTGGGACCTCCAGGCTTGCACCCAATATTTAGTTACAAGGGATGCAGAATGTGAAGCAACAAAATGTGGTGTGACTTTCTCCCGATAGTTCCGGTAATCACGTTCAGTATCTATAAATGAATAAGAAAACCAATATTCAAGATTTTTTATTGTTTTCCCATCCCTCCAAAAAACATCGAGGCCCCTCGCATAAGCACTCCCATTATTATTGAAGCCTGGGGTGCCGGTTTCATATTTTATCAAATTCGAATATTCCTTCTGATAAATTTCGGCTCGCAAAAGTCTTCGTTCTTTCTGATATTGAAAATTAAGGATGAAATGGGAAGCTTCTTCGGGAGAAATATCAGACGTTAATTTCAAGTATTCCTGCCCCGGGCTTTGCACAAATTTCCCCATTGCTACGGAAAACTGCGCGTTTTTGTTAATGCGGTAGGCTGCTGAAATGCGCGGACTTATACTAGCTTCTTCCATTCCATCAAAATAAGAATATCTTAAACCAACTTTTGCTGCAAGATTCCTTGAGAACAGCACATCTGCTTCTGCAAACCCCGCAAACTGCTGCAGGTCAAATCCGGTGGTTGATGTAGAGGACGGTACAGTGTTGTAAAATTCATCAAATCCGGTCCTGAAGTAATCAATTCCACCCGCCAGCCGAACCTCGTTTGAGATCCTTTTCCCAAGATTGGCTTTAAAATGAAAGGCGTTCTCTTCATTTTCAATATTTCTTTCATCCAGGCTCGTTAAATTCGCACTATAACCGTGACTTACACCTGAAAAGAGTTGCCAGGTATTCCATATAGTACCCCTATAAGAAGTGTTGAAATAGAAATTTTTGTTTTTAAGTTGTACGTTTTGGGTTAAGGCTGTATCAAGATTCTCACGGTTAAAATCGAATGCAGCGCCATCAAATGCGGCGTACACCTTCCATAGCCCATTTTTGAGCTCTTGCCTATAGATGGCCTCTCCAGCCAAAGATTGATAAGCTTTGTTCCAGTCCAGATTTTCGGGAACCAGAACCTGGTAAGGTGCAAGATTTATATATGAAGTATTGATATTAAGGGAACGCTTGTCCCATTTTTCTATATGTCCAAGGGTAATTCCAACACTCATAAGAGAAATTTCTGTTTTTTCTTCTTCAACCAGGTCCCTTGTTTCAAGGAGTAATACAGAGGATAAGGCATTACCATATTCAGCACTATACCCTCCTGTGGAAAAAGAAATACCGCTGAATAAAAAAGGGGAGAACCTGCCTCGTGCCGGAAGGTTTTGAACCGATGCGCTGTAGGGTTGAGGGACTCTTAAACCATCAACAAAGGTTTGGGTTTCGCCAGCATCCCCACCCCGCACAAATAAACGGCCGCTTTCTCCAACATTTTGGGTGCCCGGGAGGGTTTGGAGGGCGGCAATTATATCTCCGGCACTGCCTGCAGTGGTTACTATTTCCAAAGGTTTTAATACAGATACCCGTGCCTTTTCCCCCGCATTAAATGTCCCCGCAGAAATTACCACAGCATCCAAAGAATTAAGGTCTTCTCTAAGGGTAATATTTATATTCACAAATTCATTTGGTGCGCCTTCCTTGCGATACTCGCTGTAAGATAGATAAGAAACTACAAGTGCGACCGTGCCGGTTTGTGAGGAGGAAAATGAAAAGCTACCATCTTCCAGGGTGGTCGCACCGTCATATGTGCCATGAAGATAAACGTTTGCCCCAAAAACAGGATTTCCCTTAGTATCACTCACTATTCCTGAAATTATATTTTGTGCCTGGAGATATGAAAACAGGTTAAGAAATAAAAAACCGGAAAAAATTAATTGTTTCATTGTTCATTTGTTTTGAACAAATGTGCAATGAAGCCACAGTAACAAATAATAATATGATCTGAACCGTAGAAATTAAAGGATGAAATGGGAAGGAATTACTCTTTATGGGTTTTCAGGGAATCAAAAAGGTCTTTTCCCATCCTTCTTCCTTTTTTGTAAATAACGCCCGAAGCCGATTGGGTTCTATTCGTAATTTTAAATATTCAATTACCTCGGGTTTTAGTTCCAAAAGGGCAAAATTAAGGTCTTCAGTCCTTTTTACACCCAGAGGGTTTTTAATATGCTTACCAGGTGCATATTGGGTATTATAATCCTGCAAAGATCTTCCTTCAATCTTTCCACGGTGGTCATCCCACAATTTCCCCTGTTTATGGATCACTATGGTCCCACTAATAAAAATTTGGAGATGAAGCACGGGATTATAAAAAAGTACGCTTGCCCCGGCATTCTTATGAAGCTGGTCTATTTTGGTAGATCGTGAATCTGTATAAAACAAAAGGTTTTGCTGGGAGGTAAGTTTTCTAAAAATTAACAGGCGCTGTTTAATGGCTCCGTTGATGTCATTTGTGGCCAGGCAACCCAAACTAAAAGGATGATCTGGAGTAGACGGTGCCTGTTCCAGTTCTTTCCAGGTTTCCTTAAACAGGTCCTCTATTAATAACATAGTTGCAAGATTTTTTGTAATTACGGGTTCCCATAAATTTACGGAAAAAATTGCAAATATTTTTTAATCAACCTCGTATTCAAGGCGCATGGTTATGGAGGCTGTTTTCTTTTTATCCTGGGTATTATAAGCTCCGCTCCAGCTGTAATCCTCTCCACTGTTTTGACCTGTGATCTGGAAAACTCCCATGGAAGCACTAGTAAGGTCTCCCAGTTTTTCCCCGCTGTTCTCAGCAATTTTTTCAGCACGTAGCCTGGCGTCATCTGTGGCTTTTGAGATCATTTCGATCTTTAGATCTGCAATTTTTGTATAATAATACCGGGGTGGGGAGGAGTTGAATTGTACCCCTAAATTTAAAAGTTCTGTGATCTCACGGGAAACGCTTTCTACCAACTCTACATCCTCAGATTCTATCTTGACCGATTGGATCAACTCATATCCCTTGAAAATACTTCCTACGTAATTGCCATTCTGGTACTGGTTCTCCTGTTGCTCAATGGTTTGAACTGAATTAAAAACGAAAAACTCATCCTTAATACCTTTGTTTACAAGATATTTTCTCACCCTTTCCTTGTCGGCATTAAGCTCTTCATAAGCCTGTTTTAAATTAGGGCTCATTCGGTTGAACTGGCCTTCCCAAACAATAAGATCTGAAGTGAAATTTTCACTTCCAGATCCTGTTACTGATATAACCCCTTTGGGCTGCGACCTTTTTACATATGCATTACCAAGGAAGAAGGCTGCCAGCACTATAGCCACCGCAAAAATAATAGCACTTAAATATCTCATAGTTTTATGTGTAGGTTTTAAAGGTATAAAAATAAGAAAGCGCTAGGTCATTATTGTTTCAAATTCTTACTTTTGCCTATGCAAAAAAACGTCCTTATTTTAGATTTTGGCTCCCAGTATACCCAATTGATCGCAAGGCGGGTAAGAGAGCTTAACATATACTGTGAAATTCATCCCTACAATAAAGTCCCTCAGGATCTATCAGGATTTAAGGCGGTTATCCTCTCGGGGAGCCCTTTTTCTGTAAGAGGGGAAGATGCCCCGCATCCGGATTTATCAAATATCCGAAAGAAATTACCAATGCTGGCGGTGTGTTATGGGGCTCAATACCTGGCCCATTTTAATGGTGGTAAAGTAGAAGCTTCAGAAATACGTGAATATGGCAGGGCACATCTTTCTATGATAAAAGATGCTGAACCACTTTTTGAGAATATCCATGAAAATTCTCAGGTTTGGATGAGCCATAGTGATACAATCAAAGAATTGCCAACTAATAGTGTTAGGCTGGCAAGCACACCGGATGTTTTAAATGCCGCTTACAGGTTTGAAGACGAACAAACCTTCGCTATCCAGTTTCATCCCGAAGTTTATCATTCAACAGATGGAAAACAATTGCTGGAGAACTTTTTAGTTAAAATTGCAGGAGTTCCTCAAACCTGGACCCCGGAGGCTTTCGTGGGGATGACGGTATCTCAATTGAAAGAAAGAATAGGAGATGATAAGGTGGTGTTGGGTCTTAGCGGAGGTGTAGATTCCTCTGTTGCAGCGGTTTTGCTTCATAAAGCAATTGGTGCAAACCTTTACTGTATTTTTGTAAATAACGGACTTTTAAGAAAAGGGGAGTTTGAAAGCGTACTGGACCAATATAAGCATATGGGATTAAACGTAAAAGGAGTAGATGCTTCGGCACGTTTCTTGGATGCCCTGGCTGGACTAAGTGATCCCGAAGAGAAAAGGAAAGCTATTGGGAATGCGTTCATTGAAGTTTTTGACGACGAAGCACACCTTATAGAAGATGTGAAATATCTGGCTCAGGGAACTATTTATCCCGATGTTATTGAATCGGTTTCTGTTAACGGAGGCCCTTCAGCAACTATAAAATCACATCATAATGTTGGCGGACTGCCGGACTTTATGAAACTGGAGGTGGTAGAGCCTTTAAGAATGCTTTTTAAAGATGAGGTAAGAAGAGTAGGGGCCGAACTTGAAATTTCTACCGAGATACTGGGAAGGCACCCATTTCCCGGTCCGGGACTTGCCATTAGGATCCTGGGAGATGTAACCGCTGAAAAGGTTAGGATCTTACAGGAAGTTGATGCAATTTTTATCAACGGGCTCAAAGAATGGATGTTATATGATAAAGTTTGGCAAGCCGGTGCTATTTTATTGCCGGTGAGCTCTGTAGGAGTTATGGGTGATGAAAGAACCTATGAAAAAGTGGTGGCGTTACGGGCAGTAGAATCTACAGACGGAATGACGGCAGATTGGGTTAACCTACCCTATGACTTCCTTCAAAAAACATCAAATACTATAATAAATCGTGTTAAAGGCGTTAATAGAGTGGTATACGACATAAGTTCAAAACCACCTGCAACAATTGAATGGGAATAGTTTTTATAATTAAACCCTTGAGCAGGGATTAGTGTTGCTTAAATAATTAAAAATTCACAGATGAAGTTTATTATTGTTCTATGCTTATTTTTTCAAGGCCTTTCTTTGACTGCCTATGCTCAAGCCTATAAATATCATACAGTTGCTCCGGAAGAAAATGTTTTCAGGATCGCTCAAAAATACGGTATTAGCACAGAAGCAATTTATAAATACAATCCCGATGCCCGTAATGGCGTGAACGTGGGTTCCAAACTTGTTATTCCTATAAAGGATGAAACCGGCAATGCTCCGGGGACACCGGCTGCTCCCCAGGCAGTGACTTTCATTGACCATAAGGTACAGCGCCAGGAAACCATTTACCGCCTTTCAAAGCAGTATGAGGTAAGTGAAGAAGACATCAGGCGATATAATAAGCAATTGTATTCCAAGGAACTTCAGGTAGGGGAAACTATAAAGGTCCCGGTTTTTTCTAAATCGGCTGTTCGGGAAACCAGAACAACACCTTCACAACCTGCCAGGACTGCTCAAACTACAAGTACACGAGAACATATCATCCTTCCAAAGGAAACAAAATACGGTATTGCCCGTAAGTACGGGATGACGGTGAAGGAGCTGGAAAGCCTTAATCCAACAGTTGATGTCCTTCAGCCGGGAATTATGCTGAAGGTGGGAACCAATGTTCTTGATGAACCGGTGATAATTACAGGTGATGATTTTCAGTTTTATGAAGTGCAACCTCAGGAAACTCTATTTGGGTTGACCCAACGCTTTCAGGTAAGTCAGGATTCCCTTATTGCTTTAAATCCGGCTCTTAAGGACGGACTTAAATTTGGAATGGTGCTTAAGGTACCTACCAAAGATGCAAAAGGTAGAGAGTTGAAAGACTTAGAAATACCAGTTGCTGAAAAAATTGAAAAAAGAGATGCGGACCTTAGCAGATCACTGAAAGATTTTAGTACCAAGAACCTTGTGCTTATGTTACCTTTTAATACCTCCAAGGTAACTAAGGATTCTATTTCCAGTTCACGTGGGGTTTTACAAAATGACAGGGTTATGCGAATTTCCCTTGATTTTTACAGTGGTGTACTTATGGCGGTGGAAACAGCCAAAGAAATGGGAATATCTACCAATTTAAAAGTGTATGATACCAAAGAACAACCTGGTACAGTTTCGTCCATAATTCAAAATAATAATTTCAACAATGTTCATGCAGTTATAGGTCCATTGTTCCAGGCTACTTCAGAAGAGGCAGCTTCCAGGCTTGCCAATTTGCGGGTGCCAGTCATTTCTCCAATTACAAATCGCGACTTAAAAGGCTTCCCTAATCTTTATCAGGCGAGCTCAAGCAGTGATATGATGACCGAGGCTATGATCAATTATTTACGCGATAACTCT
>CAXAZV010000110.1:0-10222 GCA_963973375.1 uncultured Antarcticibacterium sp. | reverse complement strand
GTTTCATAAAAGATCATTCCTCCCGTCATTCTAAAAAAAACTTCGGCCCCGGCAATATAGGCGGCTCCCATCAGAGCCTCATTATTACGATTTTCATTTTGAATGGTAATAAATAGAAAATAACCCAACACCCCCAACATTAAAAGAGTAGAACTAGGTTTATAGAAATAAACCAGAAATCCTAAACCTATATGAAGGAGTAGTAGCTTAATGTACAAAACATTAATATTTTTTTCCTTCCCTACCAATTTTTATAAGTATTTAGCAAGCTTAATATTACTTCTTTTTCCGAATAATTTCTTTTTATTTTCTTCTGAAAATCCCTAGCATCTTTTACCATCTTTTCCGGATGTTTCAAATAGAATCTAACTGCATTTGCAAGATCTTCCGGATTTTCTTTTGGCACAAGCTTTCCATCTGGTACAATGATCTCCCTGCATTTTCCAACATCGGTACAAACCACAGGCAGGCCCACTATTCCATATTCAAGCAGAGCTAATGGTAATCCTTCAGAGCGTGAGGATAATATACCAAGGTCCGCTTGTTGTAGTAAAGGTATTATATCCGGCTGACTTCCATAATAAAAGATTCTCTCCTTAAAAAGAGATTTATTTATTGCCTTTAAAACAGATTCAGAATGTTCAGTTTTTTGGTTTTCTCCTATCAAATGTAAGCTTACTTGATTTTCAGGTGCAAGTATTTCAAAAGCTCTAATTAAGTTGAAGTGATCTTTTTGCGGTCTTAAATTAGCCACACAAATTATCTTGAAAGCTTCGGCATTTCCTTTAAGCTGAATTTTTGCTGTACTTACAAAATTAGGTTCCGGAATAAAATTTTTGATCTCAATAACATTCTTATTATTTAGTTTTTCAATTGCCCACTCCTTTAAAGCCGTGTTCACAGTGAGTATCCCTGAAAACAACCTTGAAAACTTTTTTAAAATTTTATAATCTCTTGCCTCTAGATTTTCACTTTCTCCATAGTGATCATGCCATATGAGTTTAAACCTGCTTCCTGATATTTTTAAAACACCTGCCAGAAAAAAAGAAGTGCTGTGGGCGTGGACAATGTCAATTTTATTTTTCCTGATATATTTTCTAAGCTTCAAAATCGCTTTAGGATCAAGACTGGATTTCCTATTTAAAAAAAGATATCCCACATCCAGCTTCAACTCATCCTTCAATAACCCCTCCTGCCTCGTACAGCACAAAAAAGATTCTTCCACATGCGGCAGCAAAGCATGGGCAATATTTACTGCCATTTTCTCTGCTCCGCCCGGCCTCAACGAATCTATTAATTGAAGTACTCTCATCCCACTCCCCCGCCTCTCCCAAAGGGAGAGGGGCTTTTTTTATTTGTTAAATCTACCGTCACCCTGAATTTACCCGCCAGTGCCGTTCGGGCAAGTTTTAGGGTCTAACATTCTTTTGAACCCAACCGTCACCCTGAACTTGGTTCAGGGTCTACCTTCTTTTGGAACCAGCAATTTCTTGATCTCCTCTTCAAACCTTTCCAACGTATACTCCTGACTCCACGTCTGCGCTTCCATTGACATCCTCTTCATCTCCTCCTGGTCATTTGTAAGTTCAATTATCCCATCCACGGTTTTACCTAACAAATCTTGACCGTCCACTTTTACCTTTTCACCTTTACCCAAATCTGGAATCAAAATTCCCCTTTTAGTAATGGTAACATTTTTAGCTCCCCCTTCGGGGGCGGCGGCTAGCATCCACGGCACACAACTCACCGCCGTTGCAATTGGAATACATCCAAAGAACATAGCCTCTGCAACTGCTTTTGGCCAACCTTCACTTTTGGATGCCAGGATCAAAAAATGTGATTCTTTATAAGCCTGTTTTAAAACTTCAAGCGGCTGATTTCCATGAAGTTGAATATAGGTTTTATTTTTTGCCTTCTCCTTTAGAGCCCCCTCTAATTCTCCTTCCCCGTAAACGTGAAATTTCGCTTCAATATTCTTTTCCCTTAGAGCTTCTACTAATTGTAATGCTAATAAAGGTTGCTTACCCGGAACAAGATTGCCTACAAAAAGAAATTTGATTGGACGATTAAAATCTTTCTCAACCACTTCTTTATCTGAATCACAAAAAGAGGCCGTAAAAAATGGAAGAATATTTTTAGTTTGATTCGGCCAGTTACCATAAACAAGCACCGTCATATTTCGAGTTAAAAAAGTATTGGTTAATATCCATTTCTGCAGGTTATAGCTCCAGGGTTGTTTTGCTTCCGGATCCCAATTGCCGGCGTATTTAGCGGTTTTGGGTTTATTCGGAAAAAAGATTTGGCAGATACAGGCCAGGAGACCGACATTCCCGGGACATCGCAAATGCAATTGATCAGCTCTGCGCATTGCCCCCATTATTTTGAAAGCAATATTTGGAATTTTTAAGATAGCTTTTACAGCAGCTGATATACTCAAAAGGTTAAAAGAAGGAACAACAGTAAAGGTCAGGTTTGAATGTTCATAAGCAATTCCCTGCTCCTCTCTTACCACAGTCCCCTCGTCCCCTTTTCTCCGCGTCCCTATTACCTCAACCTCATCCACCTGCCTTAACCAGATATTCATTTCTCTTACATAAGGAGGGTAAGCGAAATATTCTCCGGCTTGTTTTGAATGCAGTACGTGGGTAAAGATCGCGAACCGCATTTAATCTTTTTTTTTCATAAGCAAGCTCAGGTGCATACATCTGAACATATATTTAGTATTTACTGCAGAACGCTCCCAGTCCTCACGATGCCATGAAGCAGCTTTTTCTAATTTTTTATTCTCCGAAACTGGCAGAATATTAAGCAAAGCAATCCATTTGGTTTTTCCTAATACCGCCCTTCGTTCCTTTATTTCAAAAGCTTTATTAAATTTGAAAAAAGTTTTTCGTGAGAAAGGCCACTCCCATTCCTTATCGCTCTGGAAAGGCCGATAAATAGCACGAATTATTCTTATTGGCACACTTGTCTGTAAAGGGTCATGGCTTATGATCAATCCACCAGATTTTAATTTTTCTTGCAGCTTTTCTATTAATCCATCCACATCCTTAAAATGGTGGAGGACACCGTAGGCATAAATTAGATCAAATTCTCTTTCTTTAAATTCCTCGGAAAGAAAATCCATTACCTCTGCTTCTGCTCCGGGAACCTTTTGAAGTCTTCGACTTAGATTTTCTATTCCCTTAGAACTTAAATCGATTCCGAGGTAACTTTTTGAGTTCTGCGCCAGGTAAAAGCTAAGGGCATTTCCAGCATAGCAGCCAAGGTCTAAAACTTTTTTCTCTGAAAGAACGCCACACCAGGTTTTATGCAAATCATAAATATCCTTCTCAACCCCGAGTTTTTTTTTAATTCGGTTAAGAGCACCATTTCGAAAAAATGACCAAATTCTGGTAGGAAGATTCTTTTGTTTTCGATCATAGAATTCCTTTTGTCTCTGGTTTATTTTCTGTGGGTCGCTTTTTGTCATTTTCATTCCTTAATTCGGTTGCCTAAGATCTTCAATTTCAGAATTCTATTTGCTGCTGAAAATTAATCCCGGCGTAAGTTATTATTTCTCCATCTTCATAAAAAACAGTTTTAAAAGGATAGTTTATTTTTTTAAAAAAAGTTTCTAAAGCTTTGTAAGTGTATTCTCCCTCCACGAAATGATAACTGGCAATAGCCAAATGGGGCCTAAATTTCGCTAAAGAATTTACGGCTCCTTTTAATGCCTCAATTTCCGCTCCTTCGATATCCATTTTTACAAAGTCAAGTTTTTCTATATTCCTTGAGTGTACAAAATCATCTATTGTTATAGAAGATATGCTTTTTTGCTTCATTTTTTCTTTTCCCGGAAACACAGATGAAGCAACATTCCCTGCTTCATAAAAATAAATCTCATCCGTAATATTCCACAAGGCCTTTTCCAAAACATAAATATTTGAAACATTCTCATTTAATTTCACATTGGCTCTAAACCTTTTTAAGTTTATAGAATCTGGTTCAAAGGAAAAAACTTTTCCTGATTTTTTCACCTTTTTTGAATAAATAAGAGAGAGAACTCCCTCATTCGCCCCTGCGTCAATGACTATATTCCCTTCAGCAACTTTATAAAATCGTTCGTATCTCTGTATATCTTTTACTATAAAATAAAGCGGGGAAAGGGTTGAAATCGACCAACCTTCGGTAGCCTTTGTCCAATAGCGCCCCTCTTTAATTGAAAAATAATAATTCTTAATCCTCTTATTATAATAGATTAGTTTTATCCTCTCACGGATTATTTTAGGAATTAAATTATAAACTTTTCTAATCATTAAATTTTTCTTCGAGGATTATTAAATGCCAAACTTACCCACCCGGAAATTCTACCTATACTTTCTGTAAAAGCTTGCTTTCTTTTTCTAGTGTTGATAATATTGGAAAATCTAATCAAAATGAGAAAACCCGTTATCAGGTGCCACTTCACTTTGGATTTAAAATCCGGCCTGGGATATTTTACTCGCCAAACATAATAACCATTTCTAACTACCATTTTACCGTATTTTAACTGATTCGGCCTTCCATCTTCATCGTGGTAGTGATATAATTGTGCAGCTGTATTAAGATATAATTTTCCGATTTTAGAAAGCCGTAGGGTGAAATCCGTATCTTCATAAAGTCCATACCCTTCAAAAAAAGAAGAAAATTTAATTTTTCTAAATACATCTTTTCGATAAGATGCTACTCCTCCCATAAAAGTCTCCACTCTATACGTTTTTCCTGAAGGAGGAAGAAAGCCCACCGAACGGCCATGACCACCTCTTGGCATAAAAGTCGGTAAATCATACTCTAAAAGACCCATTTTTTTTCTAAAAATAAACCGGGTACTATCCGGTCTAATGTAGCCGTCTATTGTATAATCCGATGATGCTGACTTTCCCTGATTTTTTATTTTCCTCCAGAAGGTGTCATCTAAAATATATCCTCCCACTCCAACAGCATCCGGAAAATTCAAATAAGTATTAATTAAATTTTCAAAATAATTGGATGTCAGAATAACATCATCATCTAAAAAACAAACTATCTCTGACTGTTCTAAAACTTTTGACAATCCATAATTTCTTTGCTTTGTAAGGCCCCGATGGATAGGGTCCACTTTAAAATATTCGGTTCTTGGATAAGCTTTGTCCTTTAAAATCTCCATTGTCTCATCACCTGGTGATCCATCAATTATAAGTATTTGATCAGGATATTTGGATTGAGATGAAACAGATTCAAGTAATGCTACTAAAGATTGAGGTCTTTTATATGTACATATGATAAGGCTAAAGCGTATCATCTCCTGAATTTTTTTATGCTGTTTAATTCCACATTGAGATTGGCTACATTAATTATATTTAGATTGGCGAAAGGCCAATGATCTAATTCCTTTCGACCCACCGCCTGCTTATAAATCTCCTCATAAAAAATAGTCCCTAACTCATTCGGTTGAAAGTAAGCATTTAGGTTCTCTTCCATTTGAGAATGCTGATAAACCTTAGCCCAGTTTATAGATTTGAACAATCGATATCTGTTTTCAGGATCTTTTTTCTTCATCATTTGACGAATCAAATATTGATCTGCCGTGGAGCGAATACCCCACATAGCAAATTTAAAAATATCGGGGAAGTTTTGAGGGACAAGGGGTGCCTGGGCTGTAGGCACTTTACTCAATCTCTTTAGCTCTTCATTTTTTTTAAAAAGCTCTTTTGCAAACCTGTAATTAAGTCTTTGATTAGGGTGAATCCTACTGGTAAGGGTAAGGACCTGCAGGGACATTGCTGGGGAATATGCATGGAACTTTGAATTAGCAACTAAAAGATGCTTTGCCAGGTGCATTCTGGTAAAAGTATACCAGGAAAAAAGTTCATCATATAATTCTGTATAAGGCAATTGATGTGCTTCTATTCTGTCAAATAATTCCTCGAGGTTTAAAAGAAGTGCCTCAAGCAGCATCTCTTTATCTACTTCAAATTTAAACTTATTAAGATTACGCTCGTGATAATATATTTTGAATTGATGAATTGTTTTTTTCTTCCAGTTTTCAAATTTAGTGTCGTCAGCTTTTGTAAAGTTATAAGCCTTTTTTCTTATAAAATATTTCAGAAAGTTTTTCTTCCTGAATTCTTTACTTGAAAAACTCTTAATATTTCGACCCGGTAAAGCTTCACAGAGCTCCCCAAGAAGGAGGGGTTCTTGTTTTTTTTCTTTTATTGATTCGGTGATCTCCAGCCAGGAACAAAGCTCGAGAGCCTCCGTTTCGATTACCATTTTCCGAAAGTTTTCGGGATCGGGAAAATAAAGATCGGGGTTTGAACAGACATGAAAATTTCCTTTTTTTAAACTACAAAGTTTCCGGGCTATTTCTGTTTCATAATTATCTGAATTTCCATAAGTATAACAATCAATTTCTTTGTCCGCCGGAATCGCGCCAAGAACGACCCGGCTATCAATGCCTCCACTGAGGGCAATATTGACTTTATCCGAATAATTCACGCAATATTCCACCTCTTTTTTGTAAGCTTTCCAATATTCTTTAACATTGGAATGATCTAAATCCGGTTTCTGCATTTGCTGAAATAAACGGTTGTCAAATTCCCGTTGTATTAATTCTCCTTTAAAGTTCCATTTTAAGTATTCACCTGGCAGCAGGCGTTTACATCTTTTAAGTATTGTCCTACTTCCTAAAGTTGCATATTCAGGGCCTAAACTTCTTTGAACAATCCCTGCTTCATCAAAGTCACATCCTGAAATCGCCCCCATCAATATAATACTATTCGATATATAAAAGTCGTCATTTATCTGTAAATAGTATAAAGGATAAAGGCCTACCTGATCAGTACACATAATTAATTCCTGCTCTTCAGTATTGATCAAAACAGCCGAGAAGGAACCGGTATAATTCGGAGCCAATGGCCATTCTCTTCTAAGACCCCGGTAAACACTTCGCCATTGCCCCTGGAGATCATCAACCTTTTTATTCATGTCTCGCAGATACCCGTCGTGCAGAAGCAAACATCCCTCAATAATTTCAGGTCTCTTATCTTCTTCAAAAAGAACCTGAAGTTCCCCGAATTTTTTTATATTGGTTGCATTAGGCCAGCCTTCAGGAGGTAAAAGGTTTTTTTTATTTGAAAATAAATACTTCATTCCTGCTCTCCTTTAACGGTCAGTTTTCTTAAATCTAAACTATCGTCCTCCAACTTTTTTGCCCAATCTTCACTTCTTTTCCACCTATTTTCCATTTTTCCAATATAGGTGAAAGGATTAATATTATCCTGATTCCTAAAATATTTTAAATAAAGGGAAATTTTAAAACCCTTCATTTGTCTTGGAGTGTAATATCTTTTTGCAAGTAACATAATCGTAGGTGAGGGTTTAGGCCTTGGAATTTCCTGCTCCCACGCCAGTATAGGTTTTTTCCTAAATCCTCCTAACGGTGCTTTTAAATGTTGGATTACCAGTTCAGGGTGATAAATAATGTCAAAACCTTGTTCACGTAATTTCATGCCAAAATCCGCATCTTCCCCGTAACCATGTTCAAAAGCTTCCGAAAATCGGAGATCTTTGGCAAACCTGCTCCTAACAATACTGGTGCCTGATCCAAAACTCCCCCATTGCTTCACCTTGTGAAAAATAGTGGCCTCCCCGGGCTGTTTGCAATTTAAGTTTATACAATCCACTTTTAGCCTTTCTGCTTCTTTAATGGTATCAGAAAGAACATTTTTTTCTATGCGAATATCATCATCAGCAAAAAAGATCCATTCTGATTCTACTTTCTCCAATCCCTTATTCCTGGCCATACATGCACCTGTCCTATGGGTGAAAATATGAACAATCTCAAAAGGCCATTCTTTAGTTAGGAGATCCTGAAGTTCTGACTGCAAATCCTTTTCTGGCTGCTGTTCAATGATGATTACTCTTTTTGGAAAAAGACTTTGTAGGCTAAGATCCTGCACCACCTGCTTTACATATTGTGCTCGTCCTATTGTGGGAATTATCACGTCAACAGAACACTCAAAATTATTATGCGATTTACTGGAGACTATCTGAATATCTGAGAGATCAATATCCTTTTGAAAGAATTTTGACTTTAAAAGGGATTGCAAGAGTGCCAAAACAGGAAATCGTTTTTCATATTTCACCAAGGAGAAAAACAATACAAAAACCCAAATGCTCTTATAGTGCTGATAGACAAAGGAAAAAAGTTCTTTATTTCCAGCTGCGTGCTGTAATTCCCTCTCCTGCACCATATCAATCAGATGTGGATCAGAGTAACAGAATAACCCATTCTGCTGTCCTACTTTGGAAACAGAATTCAACAGATAAGTAAAATTAGATACATTCCCGAATAGTCCTCGAAATTCTAAAAGCGTTTTTGCTTTGATACCCCCTATGTCGCTACTCATTCTCCAGGTTGGATATTTTATTCCTGATTTTATATTAATGAATGGCAATTGATCAACATACCCAATCTCCTCTGCTAAAAACTTTGTATTAATCGCGTATGAGGACATTACCAGATCATGGTTAAAACACTCTTTTAATCTCTCTTTACGAACATATGGGTAAAGATCTTTTTCAATCCAAATCAGGATTTCATCTGGAAACTCCTCTGCCAAATTCCAAATAGTCTCACAAATACCTTTTAAAATAGATATTTTTTCAGAATCACCGTAAACTTCTACAAGATGAGTGGATTTTTCGTGAACTATAAAGATCATTATTAATGGATTCTAATATTCATAAATTCTTATAACCTGGATAAAGCCCGTTCAGGAAAATGATATTAGCGAAAATCGCAAACTCGCTGATAAAAGACGGGCTTCCTTCTGCACAACAGAACTATAAATATACCCGTATTATTTCTGTTTTAACTTTCAATCTATAGTTTAATACAGAAAGTTATACTTTTTAAATCCTCCTCTACCATAAATGAATAATTATAGTTTCTATATCTAAAAAGAATCTCTTTTAACAACGAATCGTTAACCTCCTTCATGGATATAAAAGGTTGGGTCTGCTTTCCTAACCTTTTCTTCAATTTATATTTTAATGACCTGAAATAAGGATCCTCAAAAAATTCCACTTTTATTATTTTACCCTTGTATGATGGAAGTTCCTCCCCTAAAAAATGCTCTACATGTGCCTGGATATTTGAGATCCTTATCGTTTTGTCCGGTCTCTTAAGGAGTTCGCTTTCTTCCTTACTTATAATTTCCCCCATTCTCTCCTGCTGTAGCGGCTTTAATATTCCTTTTTCCCGATTGCGAAAAAAATGTCTCTGATTAATACGCATAATATTTTTCACCCTTGGATTTCCCGTTAAAAGTTCATCTTCTGACCCGGAAAAACTTTGATGCCAATTGTGGTAGAAGTATTTGGAATTATCCAATTCCCTTTTAAACCCCGCATTTTCAAGGCGGGCAAACAAATCCTCATCCTCAGCGCCATAAAAATGAAAAAATTCATCCAGACCATTAACTTCTCTCAATGCCTTGGCAGAAGCGAGGATCATACCATTAACATCCCCAAATCTTGATGGCTTTAATTCGATAAAATTTTGGTTCCCTAAATTTCCTGATGCTTTCCGATCTAAATACCCCAACTTGAATAAAAAAAAATTCTTTTGCAATTTCAATCTTTCAAAATGAGACGTAGTTTCCGGGTGAAAGATGAGATCAGTATCGGCAATAAAGGTTAGTGGTGTATTCACTTGGTTTATTCCGAAATTTAAAGCTTTACTCTTATTCCATAATAATTGGGATACGCTCAAATGGAAAAACCTGGCAAAATCGTACCGCTGAATTAAATCTTTGAGCCCCTCCAATAAATCTTTCTTACTTCCATAATCGACAAAGACAACTTTAAAGTTTTGAGAATTCTGTGCAGCAAGGGAATCTAATGAAGTTTTTATTCTTTGAAGGTCGCGGTTTCTGTTCGCGTATATTATAGTTATCATTGGCGACTATTTACTTCCTATAATTTTTTAAATATCTTTTCAGATTTAGCTTATACTCATTAAACCGGGAAAGGCCTGCATAAAAGTAAACTTTGGATGGAAGAGGGGAATTACTTTCCTTTAAATAATTTATAAGTTCCAGGTCCAGAGCCGACTTATTACCTTTAGCCAATAATTCCCCTATATATCTATACTTTATTTTTTCAAATCTTTCCAGGTCAAAAACCTTATTATAAAACTTAAGTTTATTTCCTATTT
>CAXAZV010000109.1:0-10224 GCA_963973375.1 uncultured Antarcticibacterium sp. | reverse complement strand
ATCCAGATATGGAAAAAGGGATATGATCCTTCAACCTTCTTTGTTTACCGCCAGGTTTACAACGAACAAGGGCAACCTATTGAAGGAGCTTATGTTGATGTGAACGGTGACAACCAGATCACCGAGGCAGATAAACAAGCCTACAAAAAAGGAACACCAGATTATTTTATGGGGTTCACCAATTCCATAAGCTACAAGAACCTTGATTTTAGTTTTACTTTTAGAGGAAACTTTGGAAACTATGTGTACAATAACACGCAATCCAGTAATGGGTTTGTGGGTGCAGGTACGGTAACTCCTCAGGATTACTACTCAAACCTTAACGCCAATGTTCTGGAATCAGGATTCCAGCAAAACCAGTTCTTCTCAGATTATTATGTGAGAAGTGCAGATTTTGTGAGATTGGATAACGTTTCCCTTTCTTACCTTATACCTGGAGAGGCGGTAAATGTAAGAGCAAGCTTAACAGGTACTAATTTGTTAACCATTACAGATTACGCCGGTTTAGATCCTGAAATTGGGAATGGAATTGATAACAATTTCTATCCAAGAACCCGTAATGTGGTGTTAGGACTTAACTTCTCCTTTTAGAAAATATGAACGTATTAAATAATAATATTATGTATAAAAAATTTAGACCTATTCTTTTCGTCTTTATCAGTACTATGATGTTTATATCATGTCAGGACGAATTGGATCTAAGTCCCGAAGATGAAAGGCAAACTTCTGCTTCCGTTTTGGACAGTCCGGAATCATATGAACAATTCCTTGCAAAACTTTATGCAGGTTTAGCATTAAGCGGGCAACAAGGACCTGCAGGACAGGCAGATCTTGCCGGTCTTGATGAAGGTTTCTCAAACTACATGAGACTTTATTTCATGATGCAGGAGCTTACTACAGATGAAGCTGTAATTGGATGGAACGATGGTACAATTGCCAACCTTCACGCCCAAACCTGGACTTCAGGAAATGAATTCATCAGGACAATGTACAGCCGTATCATGTACCAGGTGGCATTGAACAATGAATTTTTAAGACAAACCACAGATGAAGCACTTTCATCAAGAGGTGTAGACGGGCAATTGCGCACAGATATCCAGAATTACCGTGCTGAAGCCCGCTTTTTAAGAGCGTTAAGCTACTGGCATGCACTGGATCTATTTGGCAACCCTCCTTTTATTAATGAAAATGATCCAATTGGTGCTTTCCTGCCTCCACAAACAGATAGTGAGGCGTTGTTTACATTCATAGAATCTGAACTTAAAGCAATAGAAAATCAAATTCTTCCTCCAAGACATACCTATGGAAGAGCAGATCAGGCTGCCGTTTGGATGTTACTTTCAAAACTTTATCTGAATGCTGAAACATATACCGGAACTCCCCGATATGCAGATGTTATCACTTATACAACTAAAGTAATAGAAGCCGGTTATGAAATTCCTGAAGGTGTACCTTACGAATACCTTTTCCTGGCAGATAATGATAGCAACGGTGCACAAAAAGAGATAATTTTCCCTGTAACCTTTGATGGACTCAATACTCAATCTTATGGAGGGATGACCTTTATAATCCACGCAGCTGTTGGAGGTTCTATGGATCCTGCAGATTATGGTGTTGGCAGTGGCTGGGCAGGTTTAAGAACAACCCAGCAATTTGTTGACCAGTTTCCAGGCGGAGCAGATACTGAAGACCAACGTGCAATGTTCTATACAGATGGGCAAACCAAAGAGGTCCTTAGCATATCCAATTTTAATCACGGGTATGCCATTACAAAGTATAAGAATGTAGACGTGAATGGTGATTGGGGTAGAGATCCTGCAGGAGAATTCCCTGATACAGATTTCCCTATGTTTAGACTTGCAGATGCCTACCTGATGTATGCTGAAGCTGTTGTTAGAAACGGTGGTGGGGATGCTGCAAAAGCCACAAATTATATCAATAAGTTGAGAGAGCGTGCTTTTGGTAACCCTAGTAGAAATATTAGTGCTGCAGATTTGAACGAGAACTTAATACTTAACGAAAGAGCAAGAGAATTGTACTGGGAAGCACACCGCAGAACAGATCTTATACGTTTCAACCAATTTACAGAAAATGGAATCTGGGCTTTCAAAGGTGGCGTACCACAAGGAAGCACTACTCCTTCTTACAGAAACTTAATGCCTATCCCAGCGTCAGATCTTGGGGTAAACACAAACTTAACTCAAAACCCAGGTTATTAATACTAAAAAAATTAAAATGAAAAAACTTTCTATCTTATTATTTGCCTTAGTTGCTTTTACCGGACTTAACTCCTGTACCAGTGATGATGATGTGGTGTTTATTGCGCAACCAGATCCTGAAGGTATAAGCTTTGTAAACAGCTTTAATGCTAATTATGTACTTACTGCTGCTACTGCAACCAACATTGCCGAGCGTTTTGTTTGGAATACTGTAGATTTTGATGTTCCAACCAATATCACCTACGCGCTGTATGGATCAACTGATGCTTTATTTGAAAATGCAGATCTTTTAGGAACTACCGGTGAAAATAATCTTGCTGTAACCGTAAGACAGTTGATCAACCTAGCTGAAGATGCTGGCCTTGATAATGACCCTAATACTGATGCTCCAAATATGGGAACTCTTTATTTTCAAGTTCAAGCTTATGCCGGAAGCGATGGAGGAAATGGCCTGAGTGAAACATCTGAAGTGAAATCTATTACAGTTGTTTTACCTGAAACAGGAGAAGAGGAAGAAGTATTAAAAAACTTCTTTATGGTTGGTGATGCAACTGCAGCCGGATGGAATCCAAACAACAACAATACTCCATTATTCAGAGATGGTACAAATTCAGATGTTTACCATTTCACCGGTAGATTTGCCGGAGGGGCAGGTGTTGAAGGTTTCAAACTTCTTGAAGTTCTTAATGTATGGGATTCACAATGGGGTATTAAAGATGGCAACCTGACCAGCAGGGAAATTCTTGGAAGTGATCCAGGTGCCTTCCCTGTTGCTGCAGATGCTTATTATACTTTTACAATGGATATTGATGCAATGACGTATACCTTTGTTCCTTATGCTGCAAGTGGAGCAACTACCTATGCTACAATTGGAATAATTGGTGATTCTACACCTGATGGTTGGGATGCAGATCAAGATATGACAAAGTCTGAGTTTGATCCGCATATCTGGTTCATTAAAGGAATAGAACTAAATGATGGGGAAATGAAATTCCGCGCTGATAATGATTGGGCAGTGAACTGGGGTGGTAATACAGCTATGAGCGGCCTTGCAACTCCTGATGGCCCTAACGTTCCTGTATCTGGCGGAACTTATGATATATGGTTCAACGACCTTACGGGAAGATATATATTTATCAAATTATAGATTTTAATTAATTTTTAAAAGCTGCCCGGGAGGATCAATTGGTAAAACCAATAATTTTCCGGGCAGTTTTTTTTAATAAATAATACGATTATGAAAAGAAGAATATTATTAATGGGATGGGTAATGTCCATGATGATAGGATTAAATTCCTGTTCCAGCGACAATGACCCAATTGACAATACAGATGAGAATCCAGGCCAGGTGCCTCCTACCCCAACAGAGCCCGGCGCCCTGAATCTTGCAAATTACAAGAATGGGACAGGGGTTATGATGCAAACATTCTATTGGGATGTGGAGCCCAGGCACGAATGGTGGAATCTAATTAATGCAAAAGTAGAAGGATGGGCCAATGCAGGAATTGATCGCTTATGGCTTCCTGTGGCAACCAAAGGACAGTCTGGTGGTTACTCTATGGGATACGATCCATCAGATTATTTTGATTTTGGGGAATTCAACCAACATGGTACCGTTGCAACCCGTTTTGGAACCCGGGATGAGCTTGTAACTTTAATTGCGAATGCTCACGCTAATGACCTGGAAGTCATCGCAGATATAGTGATAAATCACAACTCTGGTGGAGGCCTGGAATGGAATCCCTACCGCAATAAAAATACCTATACCCTCTTTGACGAAACCCATGGAAATGCATCAGGGATGTTCAACAGGAATTATGAGAATTTTTATCCCAACAGCACCAGTGATTACGATGAGGGAAGCCTGTTTTATGCTGAACAAAACCTGGATCACAACCAGGAATATGTGAAGAATTGGTTATGGAAATCAGATAATTCCGTAGCGAAATACTACCAGGATGTAATGGGTTTTGATGGCTGGAGATTTGACTATGTACAAGGATTTGACCCCTGGGTAATTAAAGAATGGATGGATGAAGTAGGCGGATTTGCAGTTGGTGAAAACTGGGATGGAAATGCCAATAATCTTAGAAAGTGGGTAGCCGATGCAGGAATTCCTGCTTTTGATTTTTCAGCTTTCTATAAGATGGAAGAGGCATTTGATCGCCATGATGATCTTACCTACCTTGGAAAGGACATGTTGCGAAAAACCCATCCTGAAATGGCAGTAACCTTTGTTGCCAACCACGATTCAGAAAAAGATTCAAATGCAGATAACCGGATAGCTACCGAAAATAAGATGAAGGCTTATGCCTATATTTTAACCCATGACGGTTACCCTACCATATTTTATTCAGATTATGAGAACGCCGCTTTTCAGGACGAATTGAAAAAATTGATCCAATTGCACAACACCCTTGCTACGGGCGACGTGGAAATTCTTTATAATGATAATGATGAATACGTGATGAGAAGAAAAGGAACGGCCACCAATCCCGGTTTGATACTTTACATCAACACAAGTTCCAATACCAAGCGCCGTACAATTACCTCAACTTGGACAAATACCACCCTAATGGACTATAGCGGTAAAACTACCTATAAGCCTACCTCAGGCGCAGATGGCAGTGTGAGTATTGAGGCACCTGCAGAATCTTACAGTATCTGGTCTATAACTAATTGATCTTGAATTCAACTCAAATTAAACTGCCGGGAAATCCCGGCAGTTTTTGTTTAAAGTATTCTTACGGTTAATATTTTAATTTTCTGAATAACAATATGTTACTTTAGTGTCTTTTCGACGTCATACTTGCATTAACTTTAGTAAAATACTAATTATGAAAAATGTTCTTACTACCGGGCTTCTTTTTGTTGCCACATTTCTATTCAGTTTAGGAACTTTAACAGCACAGGATCTTTCCCAACAACTGGATCCGCTTTTTGAACAGGAATATCCGGCTGATGGTCCCGGCGCAACAGTACTTGTTGCTAAAAACGGAAAAATTCTCTATAGAAAAGCCTTTGGGCTCGCAAACCTTGAACTTAAAGTTCCTATGAAACCGGAACATGTGCTTGAATTGGGATCTATAACAAAACAATTTACCGCTGTTGCAATTCTTATGCTGGCAGAAAAGGGTAAACTCTCACTGGACGACCCTTTATCAAAATACATACCCGATTACCCAAAAGGAAAAGATATTAAAATTCATCATCTTCTCAATCACACTTCCGGTATTAAAAGCTACACAGATATGCCTAGCTTCCGTGAACTGGCTAGAACAGATATGACACCCGTAGAACTAATAGCGGTATTTAAGGATGAGCCTATGGAATTTTCACCGGGTGAAAAATATAAATACAACAATTCTGCATATATTATCCTTGGCCACCTGGTGGAACAAGTAGCTGGGATTTCGTATGAAGAGTTTATTAAGCAAAATATTTTTACACCACTGGGAATGAAAAATTCCTATTATGGAAGCAAATCTACTCTTATTTCCAACAGAGCTTCTGGATATCAACCTTTTGAAAATGGTTTCAGAAATGCAGAATACCTAAGCATGACCCTTCCCTATGCTGCAGGTTCACTTATGTCAAATGTAGACGATATGCTTTTGTGGAATGAGGCGGTGCATAACAATAAACTTATTTCTCAAAAAAGCAAAGATTTGGCTTTTAAGAATTATGCCTTAAATGATGGTAAACCTATTTATTACGGTTATGGTTGGGGTGTTAATGAAATGTCTGGCAGCCCTACCTTGGAACATGGTGGCGGGATTTTTGGATATACCACCTACGGCGCTTATGCCCCAAAGGAAAATATATATGTAATTG
Source organism: uncultured Antarcticibacterium sp. (assembly GCA_963973375.1). Classification (GTDB taxonomy): domain Bacteria; phylum Bacteroidota; class Bacteroidia; order Flavobacteriales; family Flavobacteriaceae; genus Gillisia. The sequence goes on along the minus strand of CAXAZV010000109.1, from coordinate 4,171 downwards.
TCCTAACTAACACCAATGGAAAAGATCCGGGCAATGTGGCATTACAAGCTCTTGCAGCCGCTTTGGGAAAATCTCAAAGTAATGAGGCAATAGTGCTTAAAGAGGAAGAAATGAAACAGTGGACTGGTGCCTACCAATTTGAGGATGTGGTTCGTTTTGTAAGTTTAAAGGACGGTTCCCTTTACAGTCAACGGGATGGTGGCCAGGCAATAAAACTTTTTCCTATAACAGCTGAAAACTACCGATTTGAAAACAGTTTTGCCACGTACACTTTTCGCAGGGAAAATGGAAAACGTGTAGCAGAATTTGCCGACCGTATTGTAAAAAGCACTGGTATAGAGGCAGATATTAAACCTGCAACCGAAAAAGATGTGATTACTGTTTCTTCCAATATTCTGTCCACTTACACAGGTACTTATGAACTGCAACCCGGATTTCTTATAGAGGTTACCACGGAAGATGACCGCATTTTTGCACAGGCCACAGGACAACAAAGGTTTGAAATATTTGCAGAATCTCCCGAAACATTTTTCTTAAAAGTTGTGCCCGCCAAAGTGATTTTTAATAAAGATTCAAATGGGAAAATTGAAAGCCTGACCCTCTTTCAGGGAGGTCAGGAAATTGAAGGAAAAAAAATTAAATAATTATATATCGAATTTAAACAGTATTAATTCCCGAAATGAAAGTTTCGGGAATTTAATTTTATGGGACATTCCAGAAATCAAAAATCTGAACATTTCAATGGGAGGTATATTTATGGGTGAAAAAAAATAGGCATTGTTTTAAATTGTGAACTTAATAATCCCAGGGCTTGAATCAGAACCAATTGTTTAAGTTGTAATAAGAAATTTTTTTATTCCAGCCGGAGGCTGGTAATTCCAATTTCCTGAGGTAATTGTAATTCCGATTCCTCCAATCCCGGGCCTATGGAAAATTGCAGTGCTTCTGCCTCTTCCATATTTAATTCATTTTTGTTATCGTGTTCAAAATAATAGGGTAAAAAAGTTGGATAAGGGCGGGGTAAGGTTACCGTTTTCACGGACACCAGATCTTTAATTTTTATTACATATTCTTTTTCTTCCGGGTGTAATTCAATGATCTTTCCAAATGAAGTGCCGTGCTTATCTACAATTGCCACCTGGATCTTCTTTGGTTTACCTGTAAGACTCCTTCCCATCAATATCAGGTTTTGGTATTGGGAGATTTCCTCTGCCCTACCCTGGATCCTTTCTGAAAAATTATACCTGAAGGAGTAATCATACACTGGCAGAGCATTCAGGTTTTCTTCATCTTCCTCAAATAACTTTTCTATTTTAACTTGATATTCTGCCTGGCCCGGTAAACTGGCCGGCACCACTTTATTCCCGGGTTGCCATTTGCCAACAATATAATCGTGATCTTCAGCAGCATTAAATAAATATAGCGGCGTGTTTTTGGCTACGATCCTTGTTGTATAATTGCCACTATCAAAATAATCCCATTCCCCGGGATTTCCTTCTATATTACCGGGATACGTGAAATTTCCCAATCGTGTACTCACAATTATCCTGTATCTAAGGAACCCCTGTTGTAAAAGATCTTCAGGAATTAAACCGGAATAAGTATAACCTTGCTTATGTTTTAATTCTATGCTGTGATACCTATTGCCGTTTTGCAGCCAGACCTCAGCTTTCTCCACCTTATCATTAGATATAATTTGCGCTTTTATTTCCAAAGGTTTTTCGCCGGCCATAATTTCAATTACCGGTTCATGGATCACATAGGTTTTTGTTACCGTGGTTTCCGGAGCATTAAATTCATTTAATCTAATTTGGTTCCACTTCTCTTTTCCTGTATAAGCTGTTTGAACATTTTTGCGGGTTAATAGATAAGTACCCGGTTCAATTGTAAAAGTATTCCCTTTAATCTCGGGTTGAAATTTATTCCCTGAGTTTAGGCTTCGTGCAACAAAATTTTCGCCCAGATCTGGCAAGTTTAGCGACATCATCCATTTATGCCAGTTGATCACGGCCACTGTTTTATCAAGATTATTTCTTCCGAAGGGGTTATCTATCAGAATGGCATCCGGCATTACTTCCAGGCGCCAAACTCCGTCTTCCAATTTATCAAGAAAATATGCGCCATTTCCTTCATATTTCACCACTTGAGAATTCCCTGTGCCGGCAATTTTGATAAGTTGCGAAATATCTTTTGGGATGTGCGCATTGGAATTGGTGTAAATAAACTCTTGTTCAGAATTAAAAATGGCGAGATCCTGAGGATAACTTATCTCAAAATCTTCAAATTTGAGATTTTGAGGGTATGTGCCATAATCCTGGTTCATAGGGATCTTATGAAACACCTTCCCGCTTATCATCAAAGCCAGGGCTTTGGAGGGAGTATAAGCCAGGTTCATATAATGGGTATTATACTCTGTATTGGCGTGTGCCATATAAGTTGGATCATAGGCAAAATGGGTGGCAATTTGAATCCCCGCTTCGCGAAAACTTCTCGCCATTGCAGGATAGATATAAGACCTGTTCACATCGGCTGCATCAAATTCATATACCAGTTTGGCCCCCGAATTCCTTTTTATTACCTCAACAAAAGGAATTTTGTATTCATTTACATTGGACATTAAATTCCCTGCCAGTTCTTTTTGAAATCCCAATCCTGTAGGATACCATTGAAAAGTACCACCCTGAATTCCGGCTTCGAAATAAGCTTCAGCCAAATGAACACTGTGACTTACATTATAGAAAATTGGTTTTTTGGTGCCGGTGCTTCGCAGTGCATCTACCATATTATTCACAAAGCGTGTTACCTCCTCCGGCGTACCCCTGTGATGTGGTTCATTGCTAATTTCTATTGCAATTAAATTAGGCTCATCCTTATATGCCACTCCCGTAAGCGGATTGACGTGTTGAAGAAACTGCGAGAGATAATTTTCCTGGGCCTTTATAGCATCGGGATCTGTAAGGCTGTTGTCTTTCCCGTATCTATTCGAAAAACCCGGGGTTTCCTCATCCGGTTCCGGCCAACCATTTCCCCAGTAAGCAATGGGCGTGATAACATAATTTATATTGCGGTCCTTTAACTGCTTCAGCAAATAATCAAATAATGCCAGATGCTCGTTCTCAAGTAAATTCCCTTCCCCATCGCTTATTTCGGTATCCCAAACGTGAATACGATACAGGTCAAAATCCAGCCTGGAGAAATGATACACGTCCTTATCTATCGCTTCCTTAAGATTAATTCCCAGCTTTTTAGCAGTGCGGAATGCATGGGCAAAAGGTGCCGAATAATTCACACCAAAACCCTTCACCTCTCCCTCATTATGGCCCCAACGCATTACACCCTCTCCATCTACATACACATCCTGTTTTGAAGTTAATTTATTGTCCTGAGCCTGCAGGCCTGAAGTAGCGCAAAGAATTAATAACAGCAACAGATAACAGATGGGATTCACTTGTTTCATGTTTATGGATTTTCTATAGTGATGACACTTTCCCCAAGGGAATGCGAGCTCGCCCGTATTTCTATAGGATCTGTAAAACTTTCCGTTCTTAAAAGAATTGTGGCAATACCTGCCTCGGCATTAACAATATATCCACCAATTATTTTTGCACTTTTTGGGTTGCCAACAAGGCTGAATTCAATTGATGCAGTAGAAGTGGGAACTAAAGTTCCGTTCTTATCTACAATTCTCGCATAAACAAAGATCATATCGGCTCCCTTTTCATTTATATTCTTTCCTGAAAAATCTGCCTCCAGCTCAATTTTTATAGGCATTTCGGGGGTTTGGACCTGGTGACTGGCGGCTTCTTTGTCATTTATATAACCTACAGCTCGCAATTCACCTTTTTGAAAATTCTCCAGTTCAAAGGTAAATGGAGGATACATGAGGGAATCTGATATTTCATTAATATCGGCTTCTTTTCTTTCAATCAATTCGCCGTTGAGATATAGGGCAACTTCTTCGGTATTGCTAAAAACCCTTACGCTGGTAGTAGATTGCGGAGTCCAGTAATTGGCAATAAAAACCATTGGTCCTGAAAATTTATCCTTCCCCGGACTTTTCTGACTTTTATAAAAATAATAACTGAATTTAGGAAGGCGAAAAATATCTGAAATTCCCGAAGCTTCCAGATCCCTTGCGTACCCCCGGTTATAATCAAACATAAGCCAATTG
>CAXAZV010000108.1:0-10235 GCA_963973375.1 uncultured Antarcticibacterium sp. | reverse complement strand
AACTGGGTATAATCTATAAGTACAATTGCATTATTTACAACAATACCTGCAAGAGATATAATTCCCATCATTGTCATGATTATAATGAAATCCATCTGGAAAATGACCATCCCAAGGAAAACCCCGGCAAGACTCAGCAAAACCGCCATAAGAATGATCACCGGTTTTGAAAGGGAATTGAATTGCGCCACCAGGATTAATAAGATCCCTCCCAGCGCAATAAGAAGCGCCTTCAGCAAAAAGTTCATATTCTCTGCCTGTTCTTCCTGTTCTCCTGTAAATGCCACCGTCATATTTTTAGGGAGATCATAACTGTTCATGGAAATTTTTAACTGTTCTACAATTGCATTACCATTATAGCCTTCCAGGACATTGGAATACAACGTGATCACGCGTTTTAAATCTCTTCGTTTTATGGAATTAAAGGAGGTAACCGAGGATTTCTCAATTACAGATGAAATTGGAACCTGCACCAGTTTCCCCGAATTGTTCCTGAAAGTAACAGGTTGATTGAAAAGGGCATTTTCATTATATCTCAGGTCTTCATTAAATCTTACGTTGATCTCATAATCATCACTGCCATCTTTAAAAGTCGAAACCTCTTCCCCGTAAATAGCCCGTCTCAGAGTCTGTCCAACTGCTGAAGTTGAAACGCCTAATTGACCCGCTTTACGACGATCTACCCTCACATCCAGTTCAGATTTGGACTTGTTAACATCAAGTTTCAATTCCTCGATACCGGCAATATTGAGTTCTCTAATGTAATTGCGAATATTTTCTGCTTCAGTAAGCATTTCGTCATAATTCTCTCCCTTTAGTTCTATGTTAATAGGATAACCTGAGGGTGGCCCTGCAGCATCTTTTTCAACAATAATAGAAGCACCCGGAAAATCTTTTACAGCATCTCTTACTTCACTTAATACATCGCTACTTTTTACTCCGCGACGGTCATTAAATTCCCGCATGGACAAAGTGATCTTTCCTTTGTGAGGCATGTCACTTTGCTGCCCACCATCTGTTTGCGGATTCCCGGCCCCAAGTCCCACCTGAGAAATGGCAGATTCTACCATGAAATTATAGCCGTTCTCATCCTCATATTTTTTAATCACCTCAAAAACCTGCGCTTCCACCTGTTTGGTAAGTTCATTGGTCCTGGCAATATCTGTTCCTTCAGGGAATTCTATATAGGTAATGATTTGATTAGGCTGATTTTCCGGGAAGAACAAGACGTTAGGCTGAACAAGTCCAACCAGTATAAAGGAAAAGATGAGCAATCCCAATGTTCCAAAGAAAAAGTAATATGCTTTTTTCTTCCGAAGGGCATATTTAAGGGTTCGCTCGTATCTGTTCTCAAGTTTTTTAAGGGCTTTGAACTGGAAGTAATCTACACCGCGGGAAAGGAAATATTTATAGATCCATAGCATAATCGCAGTAAATAACATTAAGTTTCCAATTCCCCGGAAGGCCCCAGTATTCATTACATATCCAAGGATCACCAGAATAAGCCCTACTCCCGCAAGGATCCCGCTAAAACGGATAAGCTTTGCTTTGGTGAATTCATTTTCCTCGGTTTGCATGAAGCGAGAGGTGAGCATCGAGTTAATAATAAGGGCCACGAATAAGGATGATCCCAAAACAACCGAAAGCGTCATTGGAAAGATCATCATAAATTTTCCTATTGTTCCCGGCCATAATCCTAGTGGAAAAAATGCTGCCAGGGTAGTAGCCGTAGAAGCAATTATGGGCCATGCAATTTCACCAACACCTTGTTTTGCTGCCTTTAACCTGGGCATTCCCTGATCCATAAGAGAATATACGTTCTCAACCACCACAATCCCATTATCTACCAGCATTCCAAGCCCCATTACCAGGGCAAAAAGCACCATGGTGTTTAGGGTGAGTCCCATGCTGGAAAGTATTATAAATGAGAGGAACATAGACAAGGGGATGGCAAATCCTACGAACAAGGCGTTCCTAAAACCAAGGAAGAACATTAATACCACCACAACCAGAATCACCCCAAAAATGATGTTATTTACAAGGTCATCTACCTGGTTTTGTGTTTTTATGGATTGGTCATTGGTAAGTGTGATATCAATATTCTCTGGGAAATACTCTTCTTTTTCCCTCTCCACGATCTTTTTGATCTCCTCTACCGCCTCGATCATATTTTTTCCTGCCCGCTTCTTAATGTCAAGCATGATTACCGGATCTCCATATTCCCGGGCGTAGGTGGTAGGATCTTTTTCCTGAAACCTTATTAGTGCAATATCTTTAAGGAAAATATTTCCACCCTCCCGTTTGACAACTATATCTTCAAGTTCCCGCGGATTCTCAATCTCCCCAATTATCCGTATGTTTTTTTGTACGCTGTTGGAAATAATATTTCCTCCGGAGATTGTGCGATTCTCAGCACTTATTGAATTAACCACATCATTGAAACTTACCTTGGAAGCAGTCATTTTATAGACATCCAGGGCAATTTCGATTTCCATATCCTCGGCACCCCTAATAGTGGCCTCTTTGATTTGAGGAAGCATTTCAATTCTGTCCTGCAGGTATTCGGCATATTTTTTAAGCTGCTGTACCGTGTAATCGCCAGTTAGGTTAATATTGAGGATGGGCATTTCCTCAGTAATATTAAGAGCAAAAACGTTGGGCTCCACCTTGGCGCCGTTATCCATGGTAGGCCAGGTAGTTTCTGCCTTTACAAGATCAACTTTGTCTTTAATTAACTGCTTGGCAACATCTGGACTTTCATCTTCATCAAATTCAACTATAATAAGAGAATAATCCTGAAGCGTAGTTGAGGAAATCTCCTTTACACCGGCAACGTTATTGAACTCCTCTTCCAGCGGCTCGGTTATGAATTTTTCAACATCCTCGGCCGAGTTTCCTGGGTTTATGGAGCTTATATAAATTTTGGTTTCAATGATCTCCGGGAAAGACTCACGGGGCATGCTGTAATAGGAAAGCAAACCACCCACCAGGATGATGGCCACAATTACGTACACCGTCATCCTGTTGTCTATAGCCCAGGAAGAGATCTTAAATTCTTTGTCAATTTTATTCATAAGTGAAAAGTTAACCTGGGCTTAATTTTTTAATTTGACTTTTTGTTGATCACGTAAATTTCTTCCGCCTTCTACAATTATAAGATCACCCGGTTCCAAACCGCTCAAGATCTCAATGTCTTCACGGTAAGTATATCCGGTTTCAACGATCACCTTTTTTGCCACACCCGTACTATCACTTTCTTTTTCAAAAATATAAACAAGGGTTTGTCCCTGGGAATTTTGCTGAATGGTATTTTCAGGAACTATAATGGCATTTTCTGAAGTATAATCGTTAAGCCTTACGGTTGCTATAAGATTTGGCTTGATTTGGCCTTCTTTATTTGGAAGTGCAACCTCTATCTGGAATGAGCGGTTGTCAGGGTTTATGAAATTTCCAACCTGGCGCACAACTCCTTCAAATTCCTGTCCAATAGCTGCAATCTCAACAACTACGGCAGTCCCTTTCCTAATTTTACCTAGATAATTTTCGGGAACCGATGCCTGTACATACATATTGTCCAGATTTACCAATCTAAAAAGTGGATTTTGACCGGGATTTACAACTACTCCCTGATCTGAAATAACCTGGTCTATTACTCCGGTAAAAGGAGCTCTCACTACAGTTTTACTTACCTGGGTTTTGATTTGATTCACAGAGTTTTGTGCTGCCTCATAATTTGTCTTAGCCTCCAGGAATTGAATCTCAGAGCCTATGTTCTGCTCCCACAATCTCTTCCGGCGTTCGAAAGTTGTTTTGGCCAAAGCGGCCTGGGCTTCGATCTGGGCCAGCTGGCTTGAAAGTCCACCATCATCAATTCTTGCAAGGATGGCTCCTTTATTTACCTTTTGCCCTTCTTTCACGTATACCTGCCGCAGCAACCCGGAAAATTCAGGGTAGATAAGGATGTTCTCTTTTGTGGCAACATCTCCCTGCACTTCAGTAAAATGCCTGAAAGAGGTATCGGCTACCATTTTGGTGGTAACCAGGGGAATATTTCTCTCAGGGTCAAGTTTAATTATGGCAGCATCCAGCAAATCAATTTGGGTGTTTATCTCCCGCTGCTGCTCACTTAATTCAATTTTTTTGGATTTGATCTGAGCCAGATCATTGGAATCTATTACCTCCTTAACAGATTTATTTTCTGAATTTCCGCAGGAAATAAGAAGAAGGGCGGCAACGCCTAAAACGAACTTTTTCATAATAATATAATATTGAGATCTTTTATTTTTCATTGGTGTAGGTGGAATTATCCAGAAGATTTTCCAAAGTGGTTTTTGTGGTAATTACGTTGAGCATAGATTGAAGCAATTCCTGTTGGGCTGCAAAAAGCTGCCGTTGGGCTTCGCTTAATTCAAAGCTGCTGCCTAGTCCTTCAAAGAACTTGATCTGGTTCTTGTTCTCAATTCTTTGGGCTAGTTCAAGATTTTGTTTTTGAGTCTGATAATTTTCCAGGCTAAATTCATAATCATTCCGGGCGCTGTTAATTTCCAGTCTTACACGGTTTTCGGTTTGATCAAGATCTATAAGTGCCTGCTCATATTCCAACTGTTTTTGTTGTGTGCGGGCACTTCGTAATCCACTGCTGAAAATTGGAATATTTAAACTCACGCCCAGGATAGATTGGGTAAAATAATCCTGGTCCTCATTAAAAAAGGTAAAACTTTCACTAAAGCCCTGGAATCCATAATTCACAAAACCTGTTAAGCTTGGAAGCGCTTTAGCTTTTTCCAATTTTACAAATATTTTGGCCGCTTCAGCACTATTTTCGGCTATGAGGTAATCTATATTTTCCTCTACCGGTATCTCTTTAGCCAGGAGGCTAAGGTCATAATATTTCATAGCCAGAGAATCCAGGTCTTCAACAAGGGTGACCTTTGTATCTACCGGAAGGCCTAGACTTAGGTTAAGCATTTCATAAGATAGATCAAGCATTCTCTTGCTTCGGTTTAAATTATTCTCAAGGCCAAGCAGTGTTATATTCAGTTGCTCTACATCTTCCTCTTCAACCAGACCATTTTCAAAGATCTTTTTCGTGTCCTGAAAATTCTTATCTATAGAACTTACGTTATTTTCAAGAATGCTCACACTTTCATTGGCCAGTAAGACATTTGCATATGCAGAAACTATAGCCTCTTTTACAGATTGCTGTGTTTTGATCTTTGCATTTTCAGAGATCTGTAACAGGGTTTTGGCAGATTGAACCCCTACTATATAAGAACCGTCAAAAATTAATTGATTCCAGGTAGCGGTGCCTCCCAGGTTTTGTTTTGTTCCAAACCTCACGGGTACAAAAGTTCCCGGTTCCCCACCGGCAATTTCTGCGGGTATGAGAGTAACCGGTTGCTTGATATAATTCTGGTAATCCACATTTCCCGAAATTTGAGGTAAGCCCTGCGCTATGATCTCCCATTTTTGCTTTAGTGTCTTTTCAACTTCCTTGGACGCTATCCTCGAGGAATAATTGTTTTTTATTCCAAAGGCAATGGCTTCTTCAAGGGTGAAAGTATATGAGTCTTTTGCTTCCTGTTCCTGGGCCCAGATGGAGGCTGTAAAAAGGAAGATAAAGATAGTTGCGTATGTTTTTATATTATTAAAATTCATTGGTTACAAATTGATTTAATTTTTCCAGGCCGGCCGGGGTGGTAATGGCCCGCAGATGGTATTCCAGAAAGTTGTCATAAAGAGTTTTCATTCCTTGCAATTGCGGCGGAAAAATAGCCGGATCCTTTAAGCCACTTATGCCTACGAAATAGATTTTACTTATAAAGTCAATGGGAATATTTGCCCGGTAATCTCCGGAAGCAATTCCCCTGTTGAGATTATCCTCAATTGAACAAGAAATAAGGTGATGATTGCTTTGATTAACTTCCCGGTAGATCTTAGGATAATATTTTTCCAACTGAAATTGGGGAGATGATTTTTCGTCCTTTAAATAGGTTGTGGTAAATTCTTTGATCATAAAAAGCTCCTCGATAGGATGGAAACTTTTGCTTTTTATATCTTCAATACCTTCTGTGATCTTCTGTAATACAAACAGGGTTACAGCTTCTATCAATTGATTCTTGGTAGGAAAATGGGCATAAATGGTTTTCTTGGATATTCCCATATTTTGGGCAATATCATCCATCGTTACGCTCTTAAAACCCAGGGAGAGAAACAAGTTGGCAGAAGTATTAATTATTTGTTCTTTCACTTATTAAGTTATTGGGCGGCAAAAGTACAAAAGGAAACTTTAAAAACTAAAAAAGTTTCCTACTATTTTTTAGTTTTAAATGTGGGGAAGAAATCAAAATATATTCTATTATTCTATTTTAGCGTAAAAATTATCACGCATGTTTAGCATTTCACAATACCGGCAGTCTTTTTTAGAATATCTTGAAACCACAGTCACTTTAAAAGAACCTGTAAATTTATATGAGCCCATTAGTTATATTCTTAATCTGGGCGGAAAAAGGCTTAGGCCGGTATTGGTATTAATGTCTACTGAAATTTTTGACAGTTCCTATAAAAAAGCCCTTAGTGCATCGCTCGCCATTGAAGTTTTTCATAATTTCTCGCTAATTCATGATGATATTATGGATGATGCGCCCCTTCGCAGGGGTAAAGAAACTGTGCATGAGCGGTGGGATGTTAATACAGGGATTCTTTCCGGAGATGCTATGCTTATTTATTCCTATCAACTATTGGAGAATTATGATGGGCATATCTTTAAAGAGTTATTGCAATTGTTCAACAGTACCGCTATGCGCGTTTGCGAAGGGCAGCAGTATGATGTAGATTTTGCAACGCAAGATGATGTCGAGATTGAGGATTACCTTAAAATGATTGAGTATAAAACAGCAGTTTTGGTCGCAGCTGCTTTGCAGATGGGGGCTATAATTGCAGAAACCACTGCTGAAAACAAACAAACTATTTATGAATTTGGCCGCTTGCTGGGGATTGCTTTTCAGTTACAGGATGATTATCTTGATGCTTTTGGTGATCCCGAAACTTTTGGCAAGCAGGTGGGAGGGGATATTATAGAGAATAAAAAGACTTTTTTATACTTAACAGCCCTTCAAATGGCTGAACCCCCAGAAGCCAGGCAACTGGAACATTTATATTCTATAAATCCAATTGAAGCAAGCGGCAAGATTGAAGCGGTAAAGCAAATCTTTGAAAATAGCGGGGCATCTTTAAGGACGCGGGAGGAAATTAAAAAATACACCAACAAAGCTTTTGAATCCCTTGAGGCACTTGATATTCCAGATGATAGAAAGACCTTATTACTGGAGTTTGGACGCGACCTTATGAATCGAGAGGTTTAAAGTCTAGAAATAGAAGCTTACAAACGGCATTAGAGCGTTGGCGTAAAAGCTCTTGCGGTCGTCGTGAAGTACATCATAACGTATACCTGTTACCACAGGTCCGGTATTATAACCTATACCCAGAAACAAAGCTGGTACCCAATAAGTGTCCTTCCTGTTCCCGCCTTCCAGTTCATATCGCCGGGAGATGTTGAGCTGTTCATATTCAGCAGAGAGCTGCAGTACCCTTAGAGGGCGTAACATTCCTATAATGCTACCACCCACACTTGTAGCTTTGAAATTATCCTGTTTTGCATAAGCCCCACTTATTCCAATTCCTGCAGAAGCTACCTGATTAAAATCGTAAATGGCAGAAGGGGCGAGGGAACCGTTAAAATAGCCGTTTCCAAATCCCAATCCCAAATTTCCTCCAAAACGCACATTGTTCCAAAAAGGATTTGGGGTTAAAGAATCGGGTGAAATCTCCACCTGTGCAAAGGTTAAAGGTATTTGTAGAATGCAAAAAAGAAAGAGTAAAAGCAAATGTTTAAAGGGCATAACCGAGGAGATTTACTTGTTAAATTCTTATGAAAGAATAGATAAATATAATAAATCTTATAAGCTATAATGGCTAAAAATTGTATTTTTGCGCTGTTTTACAATAAAAGAAACAATAGTTTCCCATTATGGATAGATACTCTTTTCTTAACGCCGCACACACAAGCTTTTTTGCAGATCTTTACGATCAATACCTTGAAAATCCCGATAGTGTTGAACCAAGTTGGAGAGCTTTTTTCCAGGGCTTTGATTTTGGGCAAAATGGTAATACAAGTTCTACAATTGTGGCCTCTGAGGCAGATGTAACTGATCAATACTGTGATCCGCAATTGCAAAATCTTCAAAAGGAATTTAGGGTTATAAAATTAATAGACGGGTACCGAACGCGTGGCCATTTATTTACCCGCACCAATCCGGTAAGGGAAAGAAGAAAATATTTACCTACCCTGGATATTGAGAATTTTGGCCTGGATCAAAGTGATATGGACCTGGTTTTTGATGCAGGGGAAGTGGTAGGCCTGGGGCCTTCTACACTACGTGAGATCATTGCTCATTTGTCAAAGGTCTATTGCCAGTCAATAGGAATTGAATATATGTTTATTCGTAAACCAGAGATAATTGACTGGCTCCAGAAAAAATTAAATATCAATGAAAATCAACCGGATTTCACTGTTGATGAAAAGAAGCTCATTCTTTCCCGGCTGAACGATGCCTATTCATTTGAAACCTTTTTACACACTAAATATGTAGGCCAAAAACGATTTTCTGTTGAAGGAAATGAGAGTTTGATCCCCGCCCTGGATGCTATAATTGAAAAAGCTGCAGACCTGGGAGTGGAAGATTTTGTAATGGGAATGGCTCACCGTGGAAGATTAAATACACTTACCAATATTTTTGGAAAAAGCGCCAAGGATATATTCAGTGAATTTGATGGAAAAGATTATGAACAGGATATTTTTGACGGAGACGTTAAATACCACCTGGGGTGGACCAGTTGCCGTAAAACCCGTAACGGGAAGGAAATAAATATTAATATTGCCCCAAACCCATCCCACCTGGAAACAGTTGGGCCTGTGGTACAAGGGATAGCCAGGGCAAAACAAGACAAGAAGTTCAAAGGAGATTACTCCAAAGTTCTTCCAATTATTGTTCACGGGGATGCGGCAATCGCAGGACAGGGAGTTGTTTATGAAGTTGTTCAAATGGCACAGCTCGACGGTTACAAGACCGGTGGTACCATTCATATTGTTGTAAACAACCAGGTTGGTTTTACCACAAACTATCTTGATGGCCGTTCTTCAACATATTGTACAGATGTAGCCAAAGTTACGTTGTCTCCGGTACTTCACGTAAATGCCGATGATGCCGAGGCGGTGGTTCACGCGGTGTTATTTGCCTTAGATTTCAGGATGCAATTTCAAAGAGATGTATTTATAGACCTCTTGGGTTATAGAAAATATGGGCATAATGAGGGAGATGAACCACGTTTCACTCAGCCAAAATTATATAAGGCAATTGGTAAACATTTAAATTCAAGGGATATCTATGCTGAAAAGCTTATTAATAGCGGCATTATAGAAAAAGGCTATGTAGCCAAACTTGAGGAAGATTATAAAGCTAAACTGGAAGAAGATCTTGAGGATTCCCGTAAGGAGGAAAAAACCAAGATCACCCCTTTCATGCAGGATGAGTGGGAAGGTTTTAAGGAGGCAGATGAAACTGTAATGATGCAGGAAGTTGATACCAGCTTTGAACTTTCTAAACTGGATGAGGTTGCCAGGGTTATTACCAAACTTCCTGAAGACAAGAAGTTCCTTAAAAAGGTTGCAAAACTTATTGAAGCCAGGAATACCATGTATTTTGACACAAATCAGCTGGATTGGGCAATGGCAGAAATGCTGGCTTACGGTTCATTGATGACAGAGGGGTACAACGTACGTATGAGTGGACAGGATGTTGAGAGAGGAACTTTCTCTCATAGGCATGCTGTTGTAAAAGTTGAAGACAGCGAGGAGGAGATCATAATGCACAACAATATTCCCGATAAAAAAGGAGATTTTTCTGTATTCAACTCCCTGCTTTCAGAATATGCAGTAGTAGGATTTGATTATGGTTATGCTATGGCAAGCCCAAAAACATTAACCATTTGGGAAGCCCAGTTTGGAGATTTTGTGAATGGAGCACAAATTATGATTGACCAATACATCTCTGCAGCTGAAGATAAATGGAAATTGCAGAATGGGCTTGTAATGTTCCTTCCTCATGGATATGAAGGGCAGGGTGCCGAGCATTCTTCCGGAAGAATGGAACGTTTCCTGCAACTGTGTGCAACAG
>CAXAZV010000107.1:0-10277 GCA_963973375.1 uncultured Antarcticibacterium sp. | reverse complement strand
CATCATTGCCATACCAAAGTGGTTTGCCAAAGCCGGAGCATTTATGCAAAATCTATTCGGAAAAGCCTTTATAAAACCTTGGATGATTGACCTTGCCGATGACCATTTCGAAATGGATAGTTCGAAAGCCAAAAAGTTATTGGGTTGGCAGCCAAAACACGGATTGCGGGATACCCTGCCTAAAATGATCAAAAAATTAAAAGAAGATCCCGAAAAATTTTATAAGGTGAATAATTTGAATTAAATGATCAAGAATGAAGATTCATTAACCCTAATCCAATAGTTTTATGAAAAAAAATGACCCTTCTTCTATGCCCAACCAGGGTGATGAGGCCACCTCTTCAAAAAAGACACAATACACTTGCCCCATGCATCCTGAGATACTGAGTGATGAACCGGGCAAATGCCGGAAATGTGGAATGACACTGGTGAAAAAGGAAGAAGCCAAAAATGAAATGTCGGGTCACAAAATGGAAGGTATGGGCTCACGAGGCGTCACCCGTCCAATGATGGACATGGAGGGTCACGATCACAAGAATATGGATATGGGCGCCATGAAAATGAGTGCAGAGGACCGGATGGAAATGCTGAAGAAACACCACAAGCAAACCCTTTGGGTTTTTTGGGTAGTGGTATTGCTGGGATTCTGGATGATCGCCTCGCCACTTACTTTCGACTACGGAAAAAATGTGGTCGAACCCAGTGGTGGAAGACCGGTCTGGTTGTCCCTTACTGATCGTATTGCCACAATGTACTGGAGTGATATTATTAGTGGAATATTGCTGGTGTTTTTTGGATGGCGTTCCCTTAAACCCAACCGGCCGTACAGTGTTTGGATATGTTGCTTTATTGGGATATGGATTAGTATGGCTCCCCTTATTTTCTGGGCTCCAACTGCTGTTGCCTATTATAACGGGACAATGGTAGGTGCCTTGATTATTGCATTGACAATTCTTATTCCCGGGATGCCAAACATGATCACGTATATGAAAATGGGGGGTGATGTCCCTATAGGATGGAGCTATAACCCTTCAAGCTGGCCACAACGATCAATTATGATCGGGTTAGCATTTATAGGATGGTTAGCCTCACGGTACTTAGGAGCTTTTCAATTGGGATATATTGATTATGCATGGGATCCTTTCTTCGGTGAAGACACCCTCAAGGTATTAAATTCAAACATGTCACATTCCTGGCCGGTGTCTGATGCTGCATTGGGAACACTTGCATACACTTTGGAATTTTTAATGGGTTTTATGGGTGGAACAGCACGTTGGCGAACCATGCCATGGATGGTCACTTTTTTTGGCATTTTGGTAATACCACTTGGATTCGTGAGTATTTTTTTAGTCATTTCTCAACCCCTCACAGTTGGAGCCTGGTGTGCCCTATGCCTGTTTTCTGCATTGGTGATGCTTCCTATGATCCCATTGCAAATTGATGAAGTAATTGCTATGTGGCAACATATGGTTCAAAGAAAACAAAAAGGAGATTCATTATGGAAAGTGTTCTGGAAAGGTGGTGAAGCGCTATCCACTGAAACTGATCAACGTTCCCCGGAATTGACAGAATTAGTTGACAGCCCCTGGATGGTATTTAAATCCTCAATTTGGGGAATGACTTTCCCCTGGAGGTTAACAATTTCGACAATTTTAGGGCTCTGGTTGATGATCTCACCTTCTGTTTTTGGAATTGGTATAGAATCTCAAGTCGCAGATTTAAATCATTTAGGAGGGGCACTTGTAATTGTAGTTGCCGTAGTGGCAATGGCAGAGGTTCTTAGAAGCTTTCGTTACTTTAATGTTTTGCTGGGCCTGGCATTAGCAATAATGCCCTGGTTTATAGATGATGTAAATATAATACTTACAATTAGCAGTAGCTTAACGGGACTATTGGTAATGGCACTGTCATATTCAAAAGGAAAAATAACGGAAAAATATGGCTTGTGGGATAAATATGTGGTATAATAAACATATACTGAGTACCGTTGGACAAAAGGAATTGCGAGTAAACGTTGTCCTCAGATAATCAAAGTTGTCTATAAAAATGAAATGATCAAAATGAACAAATTTATTTATCAATTGAAATCATCAAACATTACTAAGAGACATAGTTTTTTTCTTATTTTTTTATGTGCTATAATGGGTTCCCAGGCACAAATACATAGTGAAAAATCTGTAGAAGGAAATGTTGACAATCTGCCGGTTCGTGAATACACCTTGGAAATTAATCAGGAAATTGTGAACAAGGCCGGTAAAGATGTGATGGGAATGACCATTAACGGAAGCATCCCCGGCCCTATTTTGGATTTTAATGAAGGGGAATACGCGGTAATTTTAGTAAAAAACAATATGGATGTGGAAACTTCCATTCACTGGCATGGAATGTTATTGCCCAATTTTCATGATGGTGTGCCTTACCTTACCACGCCACCCATAGAGCCCGGTAAAACCTTTAAATATGAATTTGCCATTAAACAAAATGGGACATATTGGTATCATTCCCATACCATGCTTCAGGAACAAAGTGGGGTATTTGGATCAATTGTAATTCATCCTAAGGAAAAAACTCTCGAATATGACAAGGAGTTGGTCTTAATACTTTCGGACTGGACCAATGAAAAACCTATGGATGTCCTTCGGTTTTTAAAACGAGGTACTGAGTGGTATAATATTAAAAAAGGAACCGCTACCCCATTAAATCAGGTAATTGCCAGGGGAGCTTTTGGCGCACAAATCGATTTTTGGAGACAGCGAATGGAAGGTGCAGATATTGCCGACATATATTACCCTGCTTTTCTCATTAACGGAGAAAAATCCATGGAATATCCCGATTTTAAGCCGGGAGAAATAATCAGGCTTAGAATTATTGACGGTGCAGCATCTACTTCTTTCTGGATGACTTTCGGAGGGGAAACTCCTTCGCTGGTTTCGGCAGATGGGATAGACGTGGTCCCGGTGAAAAAAAATAAAACATTTATCGGGGTTGCAGAAACTTATGATTTTATAGTAACAATTCCGCAAAATGGGAAGATGGAATTCAGGATTACTGCCCAGGACGGTTCGGGTACGGCATCCGCATTTTTAGGGAAGGGAAAAATCATTGAAGCTCCCGAAGTGCCAAAACCGGATAAAATAGCCATGATGCAAAAAATGGCAAAGATGGATATGAAAATGGGCGCACCGGCATTAAAATACAATCCAGGGAAAGATGAACCCTATAAAATGAAAGCGAAATGGGGAATGAAGATGGAAGGCATGGATCATTCCGAAATGGATCAAAGCCCGAAAGCTTCAAACGAGGAACCTATGGATGGTATGGACCATACCAAAATGGAAATGCCAATCGATTCCACGAACGCTTTAGAGATGGATCATTCCAAAATGCAAATGCCCATCGATTCAACGAAAGCTAAAGAGATGGATTATTCCAAAATGCAAATGCCCATCGATTCTACTAAAACTAAAGTGATGGATCATTCCAAAATGCAAATGCCAATCGATTCCACGAAAACTATTACGATGGATCATTCCAAAATGGAAATGCCAATCGATTCAACGAACGCTAAAGAGATGGATCATTCCAAAATGGATCATTCCCGGATGGATATGGAAATGGAGGGAGATGCGATTTCTTCAGATGAAAAGTCTTCAAATATGAAAGATGACGAAATGCAAGGAATGCAAATGTTTTCTGAATATAATTACGATTACTTAAAATCTCCTGAAAGGACAACTTATGACAAGGATGTTCCGGTAAACGAGATACTTTTAAATCTCACCGGAAATATGTCCAGATATGTCTGGAGTTTAAACGGAATCCCCTTAGCCGAAACCGATAAGATCAGGATCAAGGGAAATCAGGTTACCAGGATCACTTTGAATAATCTTACCATGATGCACCATCCTATGCACCTTCACGGTCATTTCTTTAGGGTAATCAATAAAAACGGAGAATATTCTCCATTGAAGCACACGGTAAATGTGCCACCAATGCAGGAAATAACCATCGAATTTTATGGTAATGAGTATGGCGACTGGTTTTTTCATTGCCATATTTTGTATCATATGATGGGCGGAATGGCGAGGATAATGAGTTATGACACGCCCAGAGATCCAAGGTTAAAAGAATATCCTGTGTCAAATCTTATTCAGGAAACCAATCATTTTTATACCTGGGGAATGATAGATGTCGCCTCTCATATGGCAGAGCTTAACCTGGTTTCTTCTAATATCCGAAATCAATTCAATCTAAATGTCGAATACGGCTGGAATGAAAATATTGAAGCGGAAATAAGTTATGAATATTATCTCAATGACTGGTTTCGCGTATTTGGTGGGATAAATATGGAAAATGAAATGGAAGACAGTATGGATCAAATCAATACGACAGCCATTGCCGGAATTCGCTATTTCACCCCATATATGTTCAATCTTGATCTGCGCCTGGATAATAAATTAAGGCCACAAATAAGTTTGAGCCGGGAGATCATGATCTTTCCCAGATTATCTGTTTTTGGTGAATATGAATATCAAGCAGATTTTGGTTGGGTAAATGATTTGCCGGAAGGTAAAGAATATCAGAAAGAAGAAACCATCACAATTGGTGCTGAATATTTTTTATCTAAGAATTTTTCTTTGATGGGAAGTTATGACAATCGCTTTATAGCTGGGGGAGGACTTTCCGTTAGGTTTTAATAATCAATTTATACTAACTTTAAATTAATTTATGATGAAAAACATTTTGAAACTTTTAATGACAACAACATTAATACTGTTAATAGTAAGCTGCAAACCTACCTTTGATGCCGCACAGGTATTACAAAGCGATGAAAACAGGAAGGAACTATATAAAAATATAGTTTCAGATCCCGTTAAATTTTCTGAATTTTTGGAAATTGCGAATAGCGATAAAAATGCCAGTAAGTTGATGATGAAAGATCATATGAAAATGATGGAAGACGGAAAAATGATGGGGATGATGGAGCAAAATCCCGAGATGAAGGAAAAAATGGAGAAAATGATGCAGGAAAAAATGGAAAAAAATCCTGAGATGCAAAAAAAGATGCAGGAAAAAATGAGAAAAAAAATGATGGATGATCCTGCAGAAAGGGAAGCCATGATGGATAAAATGCACACCCAAATGAAGGAGAATCCTGAAATGATGGAAAAGATGATGGATAAAATGATGACAATGATGCATGAGAACCCTGAGATGATGGAAATGATGAAGAAAAAAATGAAGGCACATCAATTAAAAATGGAGAAATAATATAGAATAAAATAAACTAACCGTCTCATTTACCAAAACGAGGCGGTTTTTTTTGACATATTTCCTAAAGTGTGAAAATGAGAAATACAGGCATTTGACTTCCATTTTAAGCTGGGGTTTAAAAAATTGATTGAGGACTGTCCCCCAATTTTTAACTGGTATTGACCATTTTTTGGTAGTTTCCTTTACCGCTTTTGAAAGTTTTTTTATAAAATTGAATAAGGGAAAAATAAAAGAGTTTATATTGGAATCGGATCAGAAATTAATTTAAATCAGAAACCTGCTTAAAAAGTTTATTAACATTCAAAATTCGAAAAATGAAAACACTACTTAAAACAACTTTTACAGTTTTGGTACTCACCGCGTTTATGGGTTGTAAAGAAAAGCAATCAGTAGAAATAAATACCCCGGAAGAAGTTAAGCAGGCAGCAGAAAGGACTCCTGATATTGCAAATGCTGAATTTATTGATGGAATGACGGGTAAAGTATGGCACAATTACCTGGAGATAAAAATGGCTTTAACCGAATCTGATGCAGATCATGTTAAAGACGTAGCAAAATCTATGGCGGAGTCTTTTTCTGAAGAAAGGGCGGTAATGAAGGCCCTTGCAAAGGAAATGTCCGAGACTGATGATATTGAAGCTCAAAGGAAATTGTTTGCCCAATTCACGGAAAATGCCGGGCCAATGTTTGAAGATGCGCTTTCCGGGGGTACGATCTACAAAAAATTCTGTCCAATGGCTTTTGATAACAAAGGGGCTTATTGGTATGCCAGTGTAGAAGAAATTTCTAATCCATATTTTGGTGAAAAAATGCCAAAATGCGGATCAGTTGAAAAAACCATTTCAAAATAAGCAACAGAACATTTATACAAGGAAAGCTAAATCCATTTTGCTTTGACTAAAGAAGAGGCAAAAACCAGAAATAATCAACCAACAATAAATTTTCAAAACAATGAATTCACAAGAAAAAAAAGATGGCGGAATGAAAAAGGGTATGTATAGCAAATTCATAATCATGCTCGTTCTCTCATTTATTGCAATGTATGTAACAATGTACATGAATACTTATGAATGGGACCATGTTTGGTTTAGTCTGACAAGATTCTATATGGCAATTTTAGGAATTTGTGCAATGGCCGTGATTATGCTCACTGTGATGCTGGGAATGTATAAAAACCGAAAAAAGAATATTGCCATATACGTAGGGAGCCTGGTGATTTTCCTAAGTGCTTTAGGTTTAGTAAGGGCACAAGTTCCTGTTGGCGATGTGTTGTGGATGAAGGCAATGATACCCCATCACTCAATTGCAATTTTAACCAGTAAGAGAGCAGATATTAAGGACCCGGAAGCCCAAAAACTTGCAAAAGAAATTATTGAGGCACAGGAACGGGAAATTGCAGAAATGAAAAAAATTATTTACAGGCTTGAGAACAAGGAATAGTAAATATTACTTTCTATATTTTCCAGCAGGAATGCTGTTTTTAGCACTATACGGTTTGCTTGAAAGCAAGCTCCAGGGATTGCCTGCGCCTTTCCCTGTTGGCTCCTTTTTGAGAAAGGAAGGTGCGCCAGACCACTGGTTTGGCGCACTTTTTTAATACCGAAAATTTAAGCCGGGAGAATATGGAATTTATAATGATATGGCGGTTCTGTAAAGTTGAACCTTCTCCAGACCACTTATCTCTACATTGGTATCCCCCGCTTACTGTTTGTTATATTATACTTCTTTTGTATCACCCCCGGGTTTTTCTACACCTCCTATTACCGAAGAATGCCACCTTTATAAATTTGCGACATATTACATTTGAAAACCGTTTAAACAAATAAGATATTGATTAGCAGTAATGTTTTTACAATATTCCTATCTTTAAGGCGTGCAGATGAAACATAAAATAAAAGCTTCTATTCTTTTGGGATTATTTTCCCTGATGTTATTACATCAGATGATCCCTCATCTTCACCATGTAAACCGGGAAAATCATGACCATGCCCAAGTGGAACATGCCCATTCTCATGATCATCAGCACGAAGAGGAACCAGGCGAAACTAAAAGTCTTTTTTCTTTTTTGTTGTCTATGCATTCGCATGTAGGAGGTAATTCTGAAGTTCCGGTTGTAAAAACTTCTACAGAACAAATAGCTCCGAAAAAAGAAAGCTCCGAAAACCTGGTACTTCAGAATTTCTTCCAGGAAACTGCTTTTTCAGAAGGTGAGGTTGCTTATCTTATAGGCAATTATCAGCTCCCACCAGAGTATTTCAATCTTTATTTATCCCACATACCTCTCCGGGGACCTCCCCAATTGGTTTAATCGCTATTTCTTGCCACTGTTGAACAGATGGCAGGCATCTTTTTATAGATTAAACTAAATTAAAAATTATGAACAGATATATAGTTTCTGCAGTCTGCGGTTTACTTATCTCTTTTGGTTCACTAGCACAGGATACCGGGATCAATGGTATTTTAGAGGAAATAAGTCAGAATAACAGAAATCTCAAGGCATACCAATCTTTTATAGTGAGTCAGAATTTGGGTAATAAGTCTGAAAACAATCTACAGGATCCCCAAATTTCGGCCTTTTACCTTCCATTTGGGGATCATCAAACCGATGATTATTATGAATATCAGATCTCTCAGCAGTTTGAATTCCCTACTGTCTATGGAGCCCGAAGCAAAAGAATTGAAAAACAGAAGGAATTACTTGAACTGGAATATAAAACTAAACGCCAGGAGGTTCTTCTTGATGCTAAAATGAAGCTTTTGGCATTGCAAAATCTTCAGGCGCGCACAGAGCTGGAACAAAAAAGGGTCGACCAGGGTAAACTGGTGTATGATCAGATGCAGCGATTATTTGATGCAGAACAGATCGGGATCCTTGAGGTAAATAAAGCAAAGGTTGCCTGGTTACAGGATCAGTTTGGATTGGAGCAACTGGAGATCCAGATTAAAAACACGCTAAACGACCTGCAAAAATTGAATGGAGGAAATCCGATTAAGGTAGACCAGGTTCAATTCTTCGATGACTGGGATTTAGCTGAATTACAAACTCTTTGGAAAGAGAAATTATCCAAAGATGTCGAGGTCCAAATGTTGAAAGCTCGCGAATCTCTGGCCGAACAAAAGGTTAACCTGGAGAAAAATATGATCCTTCCTGATCTTACAATTGGATATAATTATCAGGGAGTAAATTCCAGTAATTATTCAGGGTTTTTGGGAGGAATTTCTATTCCCTTATGGAATAGCAGGAATAAAGTGAAAGCTGCTGTAGCCAATCTTGAATATACCCAGGCCAACACCGGGGCTGAAACTGCTGAACTCTATACACGGTTCCAGCAGGATTATGAACAATACCAGTTATTAAAGAGAAAATACGAGGAATATCAGAGCACTTTTAAGGATCTAAATTCTGAAGAACTTTTATTTAAAGCTTATGAGCTTGGGGAATTGTCTTTTCTGGATTATTACCGGGAAGTCCAATTTTACAGACAGGCATATAACCGAATGCTGGAAATGCAAAAAGAGCTTTTTCAGCTAAAAGCAGAACTATTAAAACATCAATTATAACTTAAAAATAAACAAAATGAAAATCAAGAATCTATTATTCGCAGCCTTATTAATATTCAGTTTTGCCGCATGTAGAGAAACTGTTAATGAAGACCATGGACATGAGCATGAAGAAGGAGCCGATGCTCATTCTCACGAAGAAGAAGATCATGGACATCCTCACGATGACGAAGGGGGGCATATGGAACAAGAAGAGTTCAAGGTGGGAATGGACACTTTAAATAATCCTGAAAAATCAGAAACTCATACTCATGATGATGGTGCCGAGCACCATGATCACTAAATTCAGCAATTCTTATGAAATATATAGTAATTGGGTTTATCTCGCTTTTTCTTATTTCTTGCGGGAATAGTGTGGAGGAAGACCATGCCCACGATGCAGAAGGAAATCACTTAAGTTTAGAGGTTCCGGCGATAAGTAAAACCATCTGGACAGACCAGACAGAACTTTTCGTAGAGTTTCCGGCTTTGGTAGCAGGAAAAACAAGCAAATTTGCTGCACATTTTACTGTACTGGACAAGCACCAGCCGGTTCGTGAAGGCTCTGTGACCGTTAGTCTTATAAAAGGTGAAAGCGGAATTCGTCATACGGCAGAAGGACCTTCATCACCGGGGATTTTTTCACCGGCTTTACAGCCCAAAGAGGCTGGATTTTACGACCTGGTTTTTGATCTAAAAACCCCTCAATATACAGATAGGATCGTTATCCAAAATGTGCAGGTTTATGCCTCGGTTGCCGAAGCATCACAAAACTTATCGATCGAAGAGGATGACGGTGGAATCAGCTTTTTAAAGGAACAAGCCTGGAAGATCGATTTTCAAACAGAACCTGTTACACAAGGTGAAGTTTATGATATTGTTAATACTTCCGGAGTTTGGAAAGCCCCACCGGGGACATATAAAGCTCTGGCAGCGGGATCAAACGGAATTGTAAATTTCGTTTTTGAAAACCTCACAGAAGGTAGTGAAGTTAAAAAAGGTCAGCTTTTAATGAATCTAAGCAGTGAAGGTCTTTCATCAAATAATATGCAGGCTGAAATTGCGCAGGCTAAAGCCCGATTAGATCAGGCCAAAGCAGAATATGATCGAAAAAAATTGCTTTATGAGGACAGGATAGTTCCTAAAGCTGAAATGGAGAGGGTTGAAAGCAATTACCGTGTAGCAGAAGCCAATTACAGGGCGCTGGCTTCTAATTATGGAGCAGGAGGGAAACAAATACGCGCACCTTTTGATGGTTTCATCAAATCTATTAATACTTCAAACGGAGCCTTTGTAGACCAAGGTGCAGAGCTCGTAACAATAGGAACCCACCGTTCCAGTATGCTTCAAACAAAGTTAAGTACTTCTCATAATCCCACAAAAGAATCCATTGCCAATATCTGGTATCAAAATGAAAATGGAGATTGGAAAGAGGTTGTAGAATCGGGCGGGTCCGTGATCTC
>CAXAZV010000106.1:0-10303 GCA_963973375.1 uncultured Antarcticibacterium sp. | reverse complement strand
CTTCGGTTAAAAATCTTACCCCTTGCATTAAACCATTCCCAGTCACTCCCTTTTGTTTTTACCCTGAAATCTATATCTAATACATCCTTAGGTGATGATCTAATGATATTGCGGTGAAAATCCATTATAGCCTCCCTATCCCTGGGATGTATATAGGCTAGGATTTCCTCAAGCGATAAACCAAGAATTCTTTTTCTTGTCATACCTGCCCGGGTAAGCATATCCTGATTTATATACCTCACCTTAAATTTATCCAGATTAATAATAAGTATGGTATCTGGAGAGGTTTGCACCAACTGTCTTTTAAATCTTACAGCATCTTTAAGTTTTTGTGCTTCGAGTTTACTGGAGGTTATATCTTCTAAAGTTGCAATTAGGAGGGAATCCTGGGCATGCGCAATTATCCTAAACCAGTGATTATAACCTTCCTTGTCATAATATACCTCTCGATCGAGCGGGACTTTATTTTCAATAACGTCCTTAAAAGCATCCAAAAATCCCATCTCAACCCCAAATTTGGAAATTTGAGAATAGGTTTTTCCTACCGGGTCATATCCAATATATTGTTTCCTTAATACTTCATTCGTACGTATAAAAAGGAAGTCGGAGATATTCCCATTTTGATCATAAAGGGTTTTAAACACGGCAATCGCCTGGTTCATACTATCAAATACCGTTTGTAACAGCCGGTTATTTTTGCCTAATTCCTCTTCCTTTTGTCTTCCCCGCTCTTCAAGTTCCAGCCTGGTTTTAATAAGAGCTTCTTCAGCAATTTTCCTTTCAGTAATATTATGGAACGTGATTGCAACCCTGTTGCTGTGAGGATGGCCAATCCTGAAGGCATAGATATCAAGCCATACTTTATTGGGTGTAGTGGCCTGTTCCTGGAACCGGATGGATTTTCCGGTTAAAGCTATTTCTCCATAGGTTTCAAACCAATGCTCTTCCAGGTCGGGTTGGATTTCCCGCATTGTTCTCCCAATAGGATCATCAAGATTTACGTTTTTATGGAAAGCAGGGTTGGTATCAAGAAAAAGATAATCAACGGGTGCCCCTTTTTTGTCAAATATCATTTCAATTATACAATAGGCTTCATCAATTGAATTTATTAAATGATGATAAGAACTTTCAGTGGTATGATCATGGTTCATATCCCCGCGAAGCCTGTTCCCTCTCTTATCGTTTGCCTGTTTATATGCAAGGGAAATAACTGCATTTCTGTGCTCCTTATTAGGATTCCAGGTATATAGCCTTTCTTTAAAAATATAATTGTCCCAGTTTCCTTCACGACTTTTTAAGCGAAGGGATATTTCTTTTTCTTCGTTTGGTTTAAATGACTTTAAATGGGAAATATAATTGGAATAAACACCCGGATGAACGAGCTCTTTATGAAAGTTCAATTTTTCATTCAGGAAATTACTTGCTTCTGTACCACAATATATTTCCACCATATTGTTGATGTATTCAAGGCGCTGATTATCTATATTCGTAATTATTAATATAGGTAATTGATCGAATAAGGTCTTAGTATACTTAATATTTTCACGCCTCCGAGATAACCTCGCGCTTTCATTTCTAACTTCCATGATTCACACATTTGTTAAAATTGTCAATAAATTTTGGGAAGGAGCGTTTAAAATACTAAAAATTTTCTTAATTTTTCTTAAAATTTATTAAATATAATTATTAATGTTGAAATTAAGGTGACCGGTATTGATTTGGAAAATGAAGTAGAAAGGAAATTATTTCCGGCAGTGAGGTTTTATAAATTAAATACTTTCACCTCTTTTACATCCCCCGGAACCATACTGCCAAGAAACTCATTTCCTATTCGTATTCTCACAAGGCGTAAGGTAGGATAACCCACAGCCGCGGTCATTTTCTTGACCTGCCGGAATTTCCCTTCGGTAATAGTAATAGACAGCCAGCTGGTGGGTCCATGTCTATCATCCCTAATATTTTTACCTCTTGCCGGAAAGGGGGGAGCAGACTCTAATTTATAGGCGGAACAAGGGATTGTCTTGTATTTTTTTCCGTGAATTCCAATTTCGACCCCACGTTTTAATTGGGATATCGCCTCAGTGTTAATATCTCCATCTACCTGGATATAATATTCCTTTTCAATTGTCTTACTTCTTACTTCTTCGCTTATTTGACCATCCATAGTGAGCAATAATAATCCTTCAGAGTCTTCATCCAGCCTTCCAATGGCCATTGTTTCTTGAGGAAAGTTATATAGCTCTCCCAGCAATTTTTTGTTCTTCCTGGTAGATTGGTTGTTAACGAACTGACTTAAATAACCGTAGGGTTTATAGATCTTAAAATTCATAAAGATTTTATTGCAAGAGGTAGTAAGATAATTCAAGGATTGGGTTTTCTCCGTTGATTTTATATAAAACTTCACTTCTAAAAGTCCCTAAAGTCAACGGTTTAATTGGTTATTCAACTCAAATAATTTAACTTTGAGAGGCATTTCAAAAGTGCCAAAATTACTGAAATATTAAACTTAAAATTTAATTTATGAAGAATTTGAATAAACTGATTCTGCTCTTAACTACCGCTTTGCTTATTAGCTGTGGTGAGAAAAAAGAAGAAAAAGAACAAATTACCTTAGAGGCCCCAGAAAAGACTGAAACCCCGTCTACTACCGCAGTTTCTGATGCAAAGATTGTTGAGGTTAACCTTACCGGTAATGACCAAATGCAGTATAATAAAAATGAGATCAGGGTTCGCGCCGGTCAAACCGTTAAATTAACGCTGGAGCATGTAGGTAAAATGGAAAAGAATGTCATGGGACATAATTTTGTATTGCTTACCCAGGGAACAGATATTAATCAATTTGGCCAGGAAGCGGTACAGGCTGCCAACAATGACTACATTCCTGAGGGTTCAGCAAATGTGATAGTTCATACAAAAATGATTGGTGGGGGCGAAAGTGTAACTATAGAATTTGAGGCTCCTGCCGCCGGAACCTATGACTTTATTTGTAGTTTCCCAGGGCACTATGCCGTTATGCGCGGGAAATTTATAGTGGAATAAATAAATTTTTAAATGCAGAAGAGGCCGGTTTTCCGGCCTCTTTTTGTTTTTTATAAATAGGGTAGGTCCTCTCCATAAAGAAGATCCAGAAAATCTTCCTTGGGCAAGGCTCCAAAATAATCCTCTATCACTACTGGCTCCAGTGCTTCAGAAATTTCTTCCCTGTCATACCGCTTTCCCTGAAGTAACAATTCGAGGCTTTCCATCGGTTCTTTTCCGAAGAAATCGCCAAAGATCCTGAGGCTTTCAATATGTCCTTTTTCAACAAATATCCTGAGGTCTATTTCACCAATTGGAAAACGCTTGGAACGCTGAATATTGAATTTGGGCGAACTACCGTAATTCCAATCCCAGGTAGCATATTTTTCCTCTTTTAATTTGTGCACGGCCTTCCACTCATCAGGACTAAGATGATAGGTCTCAAAATCAGGCTGTTCCTGGTAAAGTCCTTTCAGGATCAATGACCTGAAATGGTGTATATCCATGGGCTCTGGCAAGAATTCACTTATATTGGCTACACGGCTTCTTACAGATTTATGGCCTTTGGAAATAATTTTGCTCATCTTCACATTAAGGGCCCTTGTGACCTCATCAAGGTCACTATCTAAAAGGAGTGTCCCATGGCTGAACATGCGTTTCCCGGTTGAAAATTGTGCATTTCCGGAAATTTTGCGGTCATTCACCACTATGTCATTCCTTCCCTTTAATTCGGCTGCCACACCTATAGAGTTAAGGATATTTATGACAGGCTGTGTGAATTTCAGGAAGTTGTTCAGGCTTTTCACATCGTGGTTGGTTATAAAGCTGAAGTTAAGATTGCCAAAATCGTGATATACTGCCCCACCACCGGAAACTCTTCTTACCACGTGAATATTATTCTCTTCTACATAACTAAGGTTGATCTCTTCCAGAGTATTTTGGTTTCTACCTATAATGATGGAAGGTTCATTGATATAAAAAAGCAGGTAATCTCTTGCCGGGAAATTGCGCAGGGCATATTCTTCCAGTGCAAGATTTACCCTTGGATCTGTAATTCCTTCATTTTCAATAAAGATCATTGAGTGAGCTTTTAGATCCTGTAATTTTCCGGGATCGGTTAAGTAGTATTGAAACAAAGTTGCCAAAAGCAGGTATTAAGGACGTTTTTTTTAGGTATAAACTGAAAGGTAAAATTTAAAAACCAACTTTAGGAGTTCAAATAGATTTAGGTGGTTGCGTTTTTCAGAACATAGCAACGTCGCCTCATAAATTGAAGAATACCCGTACCCCCAAAATATTCTCACTAAACCTCACTTTATTCCTCGTTTATCAATAAAGCAAGATCCTCTGAAATTTCTGGATTTGGTGTAACTCCATGAACCTCTTTTACATGAATGGCAGCCAGGTTAAGCACTTCCTGATCTGATTCTGCCTTAATAACGGCATCACAATCAAACCCCGCGTCTCTGCAATATATCGTTTTCATAATGGTAGGTTTTAATTAAGATGATCGAGCCTTCACCCAACCAACCTGACTTAAATATATTAAATAAGTTTTAATTAGGCTCTCCGGGAAACTGTGTACAATTGTCCTGTATTAAAAT
The DNA here is from genome assembly GCA_963973375.1 of uncultured Antarcticibacterium sp. Lineage (GTDB taxonomy): Bacteria > Bacteroidota > Bacteroidia > Flavobacteriales > Flavobacteriaceae > Gillisia. Next base: position 5,681 of record CAXAZV010000106.1, on the reverse strand, counting down.
CCTACGAAAGGCTAAACCTTTAAATTTCCTTTTCAAACTTAAAACTCACAACTTCGTTTAGTTTGGGCTGATGGGTTTTCCAGTTATAAATATCTTTTATTTTAACCCGTAGGGCATCTGCTGCAGGTTCTTCGCCGTGTATAAGAAAGATCTTTTCTGGAATATTCTTTAAATGAGATAGCCAGTTCAACAATTCCTTTTGATCTGCATGTGCAGAAAGACTTTGAATTTCCAGCACCTTCGCCTTTACAGGAAGGTATTCTCCAAAAATTTTAATCTCGTGAACTCCTTCCTGCAGTTCCCTGCCTCTGGTACCTTCGGCCTGGAAACCCACAAGAAGTAAAATTGTTTGCGGATTTGATATAGCATATTTCAGGTATGTTAGAACTCTTCCTCCCGTTACCATACCACTGCCTGCAATAACCACTTTTGCCCTTTTATCATCTATGGTATCCCAGGTCTCTTTATACGATGTGATCACATTAAAATGTTCCTCCATTTCATTAATCTCTGCGGAAGTAAGCTTATGCCAATCGGGGAAATTTCTGAAAATATCATACACCTTGTTTCCCATTGGGCTGTCAATAAAAATGGGGATGTTGGGGATCTTCTTTTTTTGGTAAAGTTTAAACAAAATATACATTAGAGTTTGCATTCTTTCTACGGCAAAACTTGGAATTATAAGTGAACCGCGCTTCTCAACAATTTCTTTTATTGCTTCTGTAAGAATGATCTCTGAATTATTTTCAGGATGCAACCTGTTCCCATAGGTGCTCTCCATAAAAATAAAATCGGCCCATTCTGGTTTTACAGGTTCTTCAAGTAAAAGATCTTTATCCCTTCCAATATCCCCTGAAAAAAGGAAAATTTTTCCGTAGATATCAAATTCAATGTAACAGGCTCCCAGAATATGGCCAATCTTCTCGTATTTGTATTTTATACCCGGGGCAAGTTGTACCCATTCAGATATTTGAGTTTGTTTAAATAATTTTATGGTGCGCTTCGCATCCTCTATGGTATAAAAAGCCTCTGCAGGATCGTGAATACTGTAGCCTTCCTTATTTGCACGCTCTGCTTCCTCTTCCTGGATCTTTGCACTGTCTTCCATTATTACAGCCGCAATAGCCAGGGTTGGCGCGGTACTTATAACGGGTCCTTTAAAACCCTGCAAAACCAATCTGGGAAGATATCCTGTATGGTCCAGATGCCCGTGTGTAAGTAAAACTGCATCAATTTGAGAGGCAGGAAAACTAAGAGGTTCCCAGTTTAATAGTCGTAGTTCCTTTAAACCCTGGAACATCCCGCAGTCAACCATAAAATTATAACCCGGGGTTTCCACCACAAATTTTGACCCGGTAACCGTCCCCGAGGCACCAAGAAAATGTACTTTAATTTCTATATTTTCTTTCATTTCAGGATTTTTTAATGTGGCAAAGCTCATTCATTTCCCTAAGGATCCTGGATTTTCTTTCTCCCGAAATATTCAGGTGATCAAGGTAAAAATTATCATCTATTAATTCTTTGCATAGTACCACATCGCGACTTAGCAAAAACTGTTTCTCGCGTTTTGTAAGTAAAGTTGAAACAGTGATAGGATATAAACCTGTATGGTCTATCTTGTCTTTAAGGGCATTTCCTTTTGGAAGGTCCCAACTCAACAAATTAAGACCTACACATTTACTATTTTGAATGGCATCATGGGAAAAACGTGTATTGGTCACTACCCAGCTTTCATTAAATGCAGGATGATCCGGATCTTTTTCATGGTTAAAGTTATAGATGTCATTAAACCGGGAGTGTATATATAAGGGTGTTTTAACATCGCAGAATTTACCCGGGTCACTATGAAATTTACATTCCATAATAAAGGTTTCTTTATGATTCGTAGCGATCACATCCACTTCATGTTTAACGCATTTACCCTGCATTATTTTTCCTATTTGTATTGTAAAACCGCTATTCCGAAAGATCGCTCCTATAAATTTCTCAAAAGGAAAACCTGTTGGGCCCAATTCATAAATGGCTCTTTTTAACTTATACCTTGAAGCAGAATAACTATTCTTTTCCTTTAATAAATTAAAAGCCCGGTTATAAACCTCGCGGGTTGTAATTCCATCATATAACTCGTGTTTCAGCTTTTCCAGAACATTTTGGATAAGGGAGTCTTCGGTGCCCGCTTTTTTAAGGGAAGCAGCAACTTTATCCAGGGAGAATTTGACTTTCTCCCCGGAAGCTTTGATGATGTATAGGTTTTTTTTAGTGCTCATTATGAAGTTTGTTGCAACCTATCCCTTAAATAAATTAATTTTAACGATGTTCCTGCAGTGCCAAAATAGGAAATTGGGGCGATTCGCTTAGTTCTTTCACCAGGGAATTGGTGAACAATGCTGAAACGAAACCGTGTTGGCGATTGTATAATGCAAGAATAGTGCTGCTGCGGCTTTCCATAAAGGCATGTATTCCCGGTGCGACTGAAATATTTGTAAGGGTATGAAAACTATGATCTATTCCCTCAAAAAATTCTCCAAGCAACTCCTTGTTAACCTCTTGCTCATTGGTCATTTTTCGGTCTCCGTTGATATATAAAATACGAATTGGAGCATTAAATCTGGAAGCAATATCAACCAAAGTGACAAGTTCCCTTCGCTTATAAAAATATTTAAAATTGGTTGCAAAAACTATTTCTGCCTTTGTAACTTCAGCTATTTTGGATATTTCAGGAATTACCATGATGGGGCACTTTTTCACATTTTCTATTACTGTAACAGCGTTACTTCCATAGAGAACATTCATAGGGTTTCCTTCCCCTTTGGTACCCATCACCACCAAATTTATCTCTTTGCTTTTAATTGTATCCTTTACAGCTCCTAAAACACTGTTGTAAACCGAGATCATTCTAAAGGTGTGTTTAGGATTATCTGAAAGAGATTGCAGACCATCTAACAGATCTTCGAGACCTTTTTCTGAAATTGTTTTTGCCTCTTCAAAGGATTTTTCCCCGGGTTCCGGAGTAATTATACTATCTGTTGTAAAATGGTATAACTGGAAGGCATTTAAAAGGAAGAATTTACATTCCTCATCCTTAAAAAGATTGGTAGCATAATTCAATGCATTCCAGGCATTTTTAGAAAAATCTGTTGGAATTAAAATGTTCTTTTTCATATAGTAAAGTTTATATTCACAAATAATTATCCTAATATTCTTCCCTGTTTAATTGAAGAACTAAGACGGGTATCTGGGAATATTTGCCCAGATTTTTATAAAGAGGTTCTAAAAGTATATTTTCAAAAAAACTGTGTCTTTTATTTAGGAATGCAATCATATCACTACCCCGGCTTTCTGTAAAAGTGTATATTCCTATTGGTATGGAAACATTTGCCAGGTGATGAAAACTGTGGGGTGTATTTTTTAAAATTATCTCCAACGCATCCTTTTTTGATTTTTGTATTTCAGTTAATTCCTGGGTTTCTTCGATATGCAAAACTCTTAAAGAGGCATTGTTTCGGGAAAGGAACCTTTTTATAAAACTAAAATCTTCTGCCCTGAAATCCATCTTATAGCTGGTAGCCAATACCACCTCATTAATATCTTGATATCTTACGTGAGAAGGAATTGCCAGAATAGGGCAGTTGCGAACCTCCTCCATTATATTTTTTGTATTTCTACCAAATGCCACATCATGTGCAGCTGAATTGCCTTGTGTACCTATAATAATAGCCTCCACCGGGGAGGATTCAATTTGCAGCTTGATGGCATTAACAAGATGATCATTTTGAGATACGGTGGTAAAATTATGGTTGGGATTGGAATATTCTATTTCAAGATCATTAACCAGTTTAAGAAGTTTTTCACTTGAATCTTGTTGGGCCTGTTCAAGGGTATGTTTTGCAGGTTCAGGCACCAGGAAGCTGTGGGAAAAGTACCCTTCAATACTATATGCATTAAGAAGAATAAAATGGCAGGTTTCTTTGCTATATAGATTGATGGCATATATCGCCGCATTTAAAGCATTATTTGAAAAATCTGTTGGCAGAAGTATTGTTTTCATATTTATTTATTGAATTTTCCTGAAGGGATTACCAAGAATGGTGTTTTAACCCTAAACCCTATCTCGTTGATCACGGGCCGGAAAAGTAAATTTTCAAAAAACGAATGTTTATTGCTTATCATTGCCAGAATGTCTGGGCTATGCTCTTTCTGGAATTCATAAATTCCTTCAGTAACCGTATTTTTTTCTATGCTGTAAAACTGGTGGGGTACATCTTCAAAGTAATTGGCCAGGGTTTTTTTGGATTTTTCCTGGTCCTCTTCTAGGGGATATCCAAAAAATACATGCAGGATATGAATTTTCGCATTATTTTCTTTAACCAGGTGTTTTAATAATTTTAAATGTTCCCGGTTATAATTAATATCATAATCTGTAGGAAATAGGATACTTTCCGGAGCTTTAAAATCACAGCCTGATGGAATAGCGAGCAAGGGACATATAGCCCGTTTAATCGCATGCACGGTGTGAGTTCCAAAAAGAATTTGAGCAGCCCCCGTTGCTCCCTGGGTACCCATGATCACAAGGTCAATATTATGGGATTGAACCTGCTCGCGTATTTCCTCATTAAGTAAACTAAAAGAGGGAATAAGCTTATAGGAATGCAGCTCATTTGGGTATTCTTTTAAAATTCTGTTTTTGACATTTTCCAGCCCATTCTGGGAGTTATTCTTATAAACTTCATCCAAACTATTTGAAGAAGCCGGACTGTACAATATGTAATCTGAATCATATAAAACCGGTGTATAGGTATTCAATAAGAAAAAAGTGCATTTCTCCTTTTGGAATAGCTGTACTGCATATTTGATCGCATTGAATGCATTCTCAGAAAAATCTGTAGGGAGTAATATTTTTTTCATGACGTTCAGCTTTTAGATCAGGCCATAATCACCTACCTGCATTCCCTGTAAAAATTTTGTAAAACAAGGAAAGGAATCGTTGGATAAAGGCTTATTTTATCTATGGTTGACTCAAATAAAATATTTTCCAGGTAGGTATGCCGGGAGTTCACCATTACCAGGAGATCAATGTTCAATTGCTCCAATTGGTCAAAGATCACTTGTTCCCGTGCGGCCTCATTTACCCTGTTATATTGGAAATATTTTTCCATAAACTGGTCTTTTATAAATTCAAAATTCTCCTTTTGCCGCAAGGATTCAATGGGGAAATTGGAAATATAAAGCATGTGGATAGTAGCAGGAAAGGATTTGCTTATTTCGGCCACCAGTTTTAATTCCCTTTTTTGATATGGCAACATAAAATTGGTAGGAAACAATATATGCTGAAGGTCATGGAATTTATAATTTTCAGGAATTGCCAATACCGGGCACTGTACATATTTTATAACCTGTAGGGTGTTACTCCCAAATGTCAACTGCTTGTCATTGGTTTTACCGCGGGTTCCCATAATTGCAATATCTGCCTCCTCCTTATCAACCAATTCATTGAGTTCATCTATTAAATGGCCAAAGGCAACGTGAGTTTGGAACCTGTGCCTTGGATTTGGAGAATATTCCTGTATTTCCTTGAAAACCATTTTAAGCTGTGCTTCATATTTTTTTTGAAGGTCTTCTTTTACAGCATCCATTGCGGTGCGGGTAAGAATTTCTTTGTTGTTGTACACCTCCTCCGCAAA
>CAXAZV010000105.1:0-10305 GCA_963973375.1 uncultured Antarcticibacterium sp. | reverse complement strand
TAGAAAAAGAATTGATAATTGTAAATGATTCTTCCACAGATAATACCAGGGCTTTAATTGAAGAATTTCAAATAAAAAATCCGGATTTCAATCTTGTCCTTTACAATCAGAAACATAATAAAGGGAAGGGGGCAGCGCTTCATAAGGCAATAAGTTTAGCTACCGGAGACCTAATAATTATTCAGGATGCCGACCTCGAATATGATCCTTCTGAATATAATGTTTTACTTAAACCTATTGTGGCCGGGAAAGCAGATGTAGTATATGGCTCAAGATTTATGGGGGGCAATCCTCACCGGATCCTGTTCTTCTGGCATTCCATAGGAAATAAATTTCTTACTTTTTTAAGCAATGCTTTTACCAATCTCAATCTTACAGATATGGAAACCTGTTACAAACTATTTAAAGCAGATGTACTCAAGGGGTTGGACCTAAAGGAAAAACGCTTTGGATTTGAGCCTGAGGTAACAGCTAAAATTTGCAGAATACCGGGAATCAGGATCTATGAAGTGGGAATTTCCTACTATGGTCGAACATATGCAGAGGGAAAGAAGATAAACTGGAAAGATGGGATGAGGGCGCTCTGGTGCGTTTTCAAATATAATATTACCTCCAGGTAAAATGCGATCATCATTATTTATTCTAAAAATTATAATGGTTGCTATTTTCATGGGGGCTATATCCTATAATTTTATGGTGGCAAATAGCCTAAAATATGAAGCAGAGGGGGATGCAGCGAGTTTTATTGGATTAGGATTAAGCCTGGCCAAATTTCAAAAATATGGACTTGTAAAAACTATAAATGGGGAAAGTGGCATACAGGTTTTTGAGCATGGAAATGTTAGTGATCAGGAATTCATTTTCCAGGGCCACAGTACATGGCGCCCTCCCGTATGGCCGTTTCTTATTGCTGGTATTTTTTTGTTATTCGGTTACAATTTAACCTACATTTTAATATTTAAGTATTTACTCCACTTAATTGGCGTATTTATCTTTTATAGAACACTAAAGGTTTTAAAACTACATGATTTAATAATTATCATAGGTTCATTTTTATACGCAATAAGTCCCGCCTGGCAACTCTATTCCCGGGTTTTCCTTTCGGAACCTATAACCTTATTCTTTATAACCTTATGGTTGTATTTATTGATAAGGTTTGTAAAAGGAAAATCAGGGTTTTTCCCCCAGACTTTGGTAGGGGGTATACTGATCTTATCTCATCCCTATTATGTTTTTTTACCGTTTTCCATCTGGTTGTTGCTGTGGATAAGGAAACAAATAAATATTAAAACATTTTTTATTTCCTCGTTAATATGTGCTTCTGTAGTTTCAATCTGGATAATTCGAAATTTCGTCGTGCTGGAAAATAATGATGTGATATTGACTACCTCTTCCGGGGCAGTAATGGCAAAGGGCTGGAATCCGGATGTTGTGGATGAACATACTAATACTAAAGGGGACCTTGCTGAGGAAGAATTGGTACTGCTGGATTTTCCTTCCAATAGCAAACCCCGTAATGAAGTGGAAAGTATGCAGCTTTATAAAAATGCTACAATACATTTTATCAGATCCAATCCCGAAATGGTCCTGCCCATAATTGGAAAAAAACTGGCCAGTGCCTTTAACCCTTTTCCCGAAACACCGAAGCCCGGTATTTTAGAAACGGGCAGGTGGGTATTTCATTCCATGGCTCTTATATCCCTGTTCTATATTTTATTATTAACCCGTAACAGAATTCTTCAATCCCTGGCCATTGGATTAATACTATCTACAATAGGAATTACTATTTTGACCTATTCAGGCTTTAGATTTAGAATGCCGCAAGTAGGACTGGAATTGCTATTTATAGCTTTTGTCTTAAATGATATTCTTTTGAAGAGAAAAAACATTGAGAAAGAGAATGGCAATAATCTGGAATAAAAATAATCCAAAGTTCTTGGAGGTGTTCTTATAGGTAGAACTTGATGTCATTTGAAATTTGGTATATTTGAATACCTGAAAACTAACTCCTGATTGAAACCAAAAAAAATTTTTATCCTACTACCGGACGGGGTTGGCCTCAGAAATTTTGCTTTTACATCCTTTGTAGAAATTGGTAAGCAAATGGGATGGCAAGTGGTGTTCTGGAACCAGACACCTTTTGATCTTAGAGCATTAGGTTTTGAAGAAATAAAACTTAAAGGTAAACCTAGGGCGATGACCGATCTACATAAAAGGGCAAAGATCAATGCAACTCTTGATTATTTCGAAAAAAAATTTAATGATCCGATTTATCAAACCTATAAATTTCCACCCTCCCGGAAAGGCTTAAAAGCCAAGATAAAGAACGCCCTGGTAGGCCAAATGACCAATACCTACAGAGGAGAAAAAGGATTGGATAAGTTGCGGTTTAAATTAAAGGAATCCGAAAGAAAATCTCCTTTTTATCATCATTGTAAAGAAGTTTTAGAAAGGGAAAGCCCCGATTTTATTTTCTGTACCAATCAGCGACCGATAAATGCCATTGCCCCATTAACCGCAGCAGAAGATCTTGGAATTTCCACCGGTACTTTTATTTTTTCATGGGATAATTTACCTAAGGCAACCATGGTGGTTGAGCCCAAATTCTATTTTGTGTGGAGTGAACATATGAAGAAGGAATTGCTAGGTTATTATCCTTTTATTCAGGAAAAGCAGGTGGTTATAACCGGAAGTCCGCAATTTGAACCTCACTTTGACCCTTCTTTAAGAGTAAGTCGGGAACAGTTTTATAATGAGCAAAACCTAAATGTTTCAAAGGAATATATTTGCTTTAGCGGTGATGATATAACCACCTCTCCTGATGATCCACAATATTTAAATGATGTCGCAGAGGCCCTGGAGCAATTGAATAAGTCCGGGCATTACGACCTAAATATTATTTTTCGCAGATGTCCGGTTGATTTTTCCGACAGATATGATAAGGTGTTAAAAAAATTCGAACACCTAATAACTCCAATTTCCCCTGAATGGGAACAAATCGATACAGCATGGAACGCTGTTTTACCGACTAAAGAGGATTTGAAATTACAAATCAATACAATACTTCATACAAAAGCTGTAATTAATCTTGGCTCATCTATGGTTTTTGATTTCGCTGCTTTTAATAAACCGTGTCTTTTCCTAAATTATGATATAGAAGAAAAAACAGAAATAGACTGGTCCACAAAAAAAATATATGATTTTGTACATTTCAGGACCATGCCAACCGGTAAGGAAATAATATGGCTAAATTCAAAAGAGGAGATCAGAAAAAAAATAGACGCTGCACTTAAGGGGGCTTCAGAAACTGTTTTGAGAGCCAATAAATGGTTTGAAAAAATTAACCTCTCCCCTGCTGCAGACGCATCTCAAAGAATTTGGACAGCTATTGAAAAAATTCATAATAAATGCACTTAGGCTTCCTTACCCCAGAATATCCTCACCACCTATCTACCTCTTCTGGTGGATTAGGCACCAGCATAAAAAATATGGTTGTGGCATTGGTTGAAAGAAGAGTTAAAGTAACTGTATTTATTTATGGGCAAAAACAGGATAAAATATTTACGGAAGCAGGAATTCACTTTCATTTTATAAAACATCAGCATTATAATTTTTTTGGCTGGTATTTGCATAGAAAATTCCTTCAGAATTACCTCAATAAAACTATCAAAGTAGAGAAAATAGAAGCTATAGAAGCCCCGGACTGGACCGGCATCACTGCATTTATGAAATTGAAGTGTCCCCTTGTTATAAGGATGAACGGAAGTGATGCATACTTCTGCAATCGTGAAAATCGGCAACAAAAAAACAAAAATTACTTGTTTGAGAAAACAGCTTTAAAAGAAGCAGATCACCTACTTTCGGTAAGTCAATTTACAGCAGAACTAACAGCCTCAATTTTTAATATAAAAAAGGAGATTAAGGTTATCCCTAATTCTGTTGAAACATTATATTTCAGGCCCGGGAATAAACATGTGGAGCCCAACACAATACTTTATTTCGGAACTATCATAAGAAAAAAAGGGGTGCTGGAACTGGCAGAGATCTTTAATATTATAATACAAGAAAAACCGGAATCCAGACTTATTTTTGCCGGAAAAGATGTTATAGATAAGCTCACAGGGAGATCTACCAAGCAATTGATAGAAGAAATGTTCACTCTTGCTGCCAAGAAAAATGTTGAATGGCTGGGAGTGTTACCGTATGAAAAAGTTCTCGACCATGTAGCAATAGCAAATATTGTAGTCCTCCCAAGTTTTGCCGAAGCCCTACCAATGACCTGGATCGAAGCGATGTCGATGGAAAAGGCTTTGGTAACATCAGATATTGGCTGGGCGAAAGAAGTGATGATCGACGGGGAAACGGGATTTACCGTTGATCCTAAGGATCATCAATTGTATGCCGAGAAAATTCTTCAGTTAATTAATGATCCTGCATTAGCAGAGAATATGGGAAAAACGGCGAGGAAACAAGTTAAGATAAAATTCGATTCAGGGATCGTGGTGAAACAGAATATTTCATTTTATAATAAACTTTTAGGTGTGAAAAATTGAAAAAACTTTAATAAAATTAAACTCTTTATTTAGCCATTTAGGAATCAAGCTATTGTAAATATGAAAAAATATATAATAAAGAAAGTTGGCAGGTTAAAATTTAAAATTAAATGGTTTCTCCTGATGAACCACCCCAACAGGGAAATTAGATCGGTAGCCAGATCCATTATTTCTGTATTAAATAAAAATCGCTGGACGAAAGAGGAAGAAGAAGTTTTTGCTATTATCGAGAAAATAAAGAATAATTACAAGGTATCTGAGGAAATGATATCTGTAACAGATTACGGCGCAGGCAACCCTGTTGCGGCACGATCAAAAGAAGAAATGGAGATAGGTTCAGAAAAGCAGGAAAAAGTTTCAGAAATTGTTGATGTTTCGGCCAGTCCGGAGAAATGGGGAAAATTTATGTTCAAATTAATTCGTGATTACAGACCGAATAAGTGTCTCGAGTTAGGAACAAGTTTAGGCATTTCCGCATTATACCAACTTGGAGCTTTAAAAGTTAATTCGAAAGGTGAAATTATTACTATAGAAGGTGCCAAAACTCTTGCTGACATTGCCCAAAAAAGTTTATCAAAAATGAATTACAATCAATTTGAAGTAAAACAAGGAAGGTTTATGGAAGTATTACCCTCACTATTATTAAATACAAAAAACATTGACTTTATTTTTATAGATGGGCATCATGATAAAACAGCAACTAAATCTTATTTTGAATTAATCTATCAATCTGCGGCAGTAAAATCAATTTTTATTTTTGACGATATAAATTGGTCTGAAGGTATGAAAGAGGTTTGGAAAGAAATCTCTACAGATAAAAAGGCAAAATTCATTTTTGATCTTGGAAAATGGGGAATAGTAATTATAGATAAAAATTCTAATAATGAAAAAGCTCCCAAAATTGTAAAAAAGGGAATTTGAAAATTTTGAAAACATCTTAAGAGTTTACGGAAATTATGAAGAACATAGTTTCATATAAATTTTATGAAATATCCTCCAACAATCATAGCGGAAACAGGCCTACCCCCCAGCCCTCATCAGGTTGAGCCCAAAACTGTATTAATTAAAACTTCTAAATTATGTTTTTAATTGCCGAGATTGCCCAAGCCCACGATGGAAGTCTTGAAATTGCACATTCTTATATAGACGCTTTGGCTAAAACCGGTGTAGATGCCGTCAAATTCCAGGTGCATATAGCCGAGGCTGAGAGCAGTGAATTTGAACCTTTCAGGGTTAAGTTTTCAACCCAGGATAAATCCCGTTTTGATTACTGGAAAAGAATGGAGTTCAGCTTTGAACAATGGCAGGAATTGAAAGCTCATTGTGATGAAGCAGGAGTTGAGTTTATGGCCTCCCCTTTTAGCAATGCAGCGGTAGATCTCCTGGAAAAACTAGAGGTGAAGCGCTATAAAATAGGTTCGGGGGAAGTCGGTAACCTTTTGATGCTGGAAAAGATCGCCCGGACAGGGAAACCTATAATCCTTTCTTCCGGGATGAGCTCTTTTGAAGAACTGGACCGCACCGTAGATTTCCTCAAAAAGAAAAATGTAGAATTTTCCATATTACAATGCACCACCGCCTACCCCACCCGGCCGGAAAATTACGGATTGAATGTTATCGGCGAACTGAAGGAAAGATATAATGTACCGGTTGGATATTCAGATCATTCGGCGAAAATTGAAACCTGTATTGCCGCCGCGGCACAGGGAGCAGAAATTCTGGAATTCCACGCGGTTTTTTCCCGCAACATGTTCGGCCCAGATGCCAGTTCGTCTTTGGAAATAGATGAAATAAAGCAATTAGTTTCCGCAGTAAAAAACATTCAGCAGGCTCAACAACACCCTATTAATAAAGAGGATAATTCCGCTTTCAGCGAACTAAAAGCCATATTTGAAAAATCTTTGGCAGTAAACAAATCCTTGCCCGCCGGCCACGTACTCACTTTTGATGACCTGGAATCCAAAAAGCCCAAAGGCCATGGGATTGATGCTTCGAAGTTTGAGGAGGTTTTGGGCAGGGTTTTGAGCAGGGACCTTAAACAGTGGGAGTTTTTGAAGGAGGAGGATATTGGTTGAGGAGTTTTCGGTTTTCAGTTTTCGGTTGTAGGTTGTAGGTTGTAGGTTTGAGCTTGTGGAGTCCTGAATAGAGTTGACTGTTTTTAGTTTAAATGTCCTCCCCTTTTAGGGGATCAAGGGATGCAGGAGGAGTTGGAATTTGGAACCTGCCCATTTGACACAGGCGGGTTTGGTACTTAGAACTTGGGATTTGGGATACACCCTGCGAGTGTCCCCAGAGCTTGCCTTTACTACTTACCCGATGAATTGTACCTATTTCCAGGACTCTGCTTAAGAATTCTTTTACCGGGATATTTTTAATACTTTAGCTTTATTACAAATCTTCTGATGAACGAAAGAAAAATCTGCGTAGTCGTTACCGCCCGGCCTTCCTACAGTCGGATAAAATCTGCACTTACAGCTATACAATGCCATCCCGATCTGGAATTACAACTGGTGATCGCGGGATCGGCTTTACTGGACAGGTACGGTAATGCAGTTGATTTTATTGAAAAAGACGGCTTTCCAATTGCGGCAAAGGTGTTTATGGTACTGGAAGGCGAGAATCCCACTACCATGGCCAAAACTACCGGACTTGGTGTTATGGAGCTTACCAATGTTTTCTACAACCTAAAACCCGATGCGGTAATTACAATAGCCGATCGCTTTGAGACTATTGCCACCTCCATTGCCGCGGCTTATCAAAACATTCCGCTGGTGCATATTCAGGGTGGAGAGGTGACTGGAAGTATCGATGAAAAAGTGCGGCATGCGAATACCAAACTGGCAGATCTGCACCTGGTAGCCAGCGAAGATGCCCGGGAAAGGGTGATAAAATTGGGGGAGGATCCCGCACAGGTGATCAACACCGGCTGCCCATCTATAGACCTGGCTAAGGAGATCACAGATTATCCCTACCTGGATTTTGATCCGCTGGAAAAATATGGCGGCGTGGGAGCTTCCCTTGACTGGAAAAATGGGTATATCGTGGTGATGCAACATCCGGTTACCACAGAATACAAAGAATCTAAAAAACATATCACTGAAACGCTTAAGGCGGTCAAAGCCTTAGACTATCCTACGTTCTGGTTCTGGCCTAATGTAGATGCAGGATCTGACGGAACCTCGAACGGGATAAGATCCTTTCGCGAACTCGAACAACCAAAGAACATACATTTCTTTAAAAATATGGAACCCCTGGATTTCCTAAAACTGCTGAACAGCTCAAAAGCCCTGATAGGAAACTCCAGCGCCGGACTACGGGAATGCGCCTATTTAGGAGTTCCCGTTGTAAACATTGGAAACCGCCAGCACAGGAGGATCCGTGCAGGAAATGTTGTAGATGTGGATTATGATCAGCAGGCCATTGAGGAGGCAACAAGAAATGCTATTGACACAGATAAATTTAAAAGTTCCGAGATCTATGGTAACGGAGATGCCGGGATGAAGATTGCGGAGATTTTGGCGAGAGTGGAGCTCACTTATAGCAAAACCATTTGTTACTGATTCGAAGGTGTATAATGTATATTGTAAAATGTATAGTATTAATCTAAATAGAGAAAATGTAACCTCTACATTATATAATATAGAACTAACAAAAACCCTTCGACAAGCTCAGGGTGACAATAAAGGAATGGATAATGGGTAGTTGATGAATCAATATACGATCTACAGTATACAATATACAAATCCGGAAAACAGAAAAGATAGAACTAACAAAAACCCTTCGACAGGCTCAGGGTGACAATATAACAAAGAGACCCTTCGACAAGCTCAGGGTGACATAAGAGAAACATGAGAATACTAGGAATAATTCCCGCACGCGGGGGCAGTAAAGGAATTCCCGGCAAGAATATAAAATTGTTGGGAGGAAAGGCATTGCTGGTTTATACTGCGGAGTCGGCGAAGGCTGCAAAATTCCTGAACCGGGTGATTCTGAGCAGTGATGATGAAAAGATCATTGCGGTTGCAAAGGAGAATGGTATTGAGGTCCCCTTTGTGCGTCCTGCAGAACTGGCCGGTGATGCTACCGGAAGCCTGGAAGTAATCCAACATGCATTGAGTTATTTAAAAGAGCAGGGCGAAGAGTATGATGCTGTATGCCTGTTGCAGCCCACTACCCCATTTCGCCAAAGCGGACTTATTGACGAAGCGATAGAAAAATTTCGTGAGGGGAATTATGATTCTTTGATCTCCGTTAGAGAGGTACCGGAAGAATTCAATCCACATTGGATCTTTGAAGAAAAGAACGGTTCGCTTCATATCGCCACAGGCGAAAAGGAGATCATTAAACGACGGCAGGACCTTCCAAAAGCATATCATCGCGATGGGGCTATTTATATCACAAAAACATCCGTAATTCTGGAGCAGAATTCTCTTTATGGAAATAAAGTTGGGTATATGGATACCACCGGGAGCCCTTATGTGAATATTGATACGGCGGAGGATTGGGAGGTAGCCACCCGCTTGATTGATAATGGAAAGGGTTAAGAATAGAGTGGCGGTTGGCAGTTGTAGGTTGTCGGTTGTCGGTTGTGGGGGTCATCATTTAGTCACTACATCGAACCATTATATAATCAAATAATCATATCTTCAAAAAAATGTGTGGAATCGCAGGGATCATAGGTGAAAGGGCAAATGAAGCAGAGCTTCAAATAATGCTGAAGGAACAGGCTCACCGTGGCCCTGATCACACAGGCTTCTATTTGGACAAAGGCTTTGCTGCTATTGGACATAATCGTTTATCTATTATCGATCTTTCAGCAGATGCCAATGAACCTTTTGTGGATAATTCCGGAAGGTATTACCTCACCTTTAACGGGGAAATATATAATTATAAAGAGTTAAAAGAAGAGCTTGAACACTTTTATGAGTTCCGCACCACTTCCGATACCGAAGTGCTGTTGGCAGCATATCTGAGATGGGGAAAGGAGTGCCTGGAACGATTCAGGGGAATGTTTGCTTTCGCGATCTGGGATTCAGAAAAAAAAGAGCTTTTTGCTGCAAGGGACAGGTTTGGGGTGAAACCCTTTTATTATACGATTTATGAGAATTCGCTTTATTTCAGCAGCGAAATAAAAGGCCTGCAGCATCTTCCGGGCAGGAAAGAACCCAACGAAAAGGTGTGGGCAAATTACTTCAGCTACGGCTCCTACGGAATGCCTGAGGAAACTTTTTACAGGGAGATCAAACAATTGCCTGGCGGACATTACCTCAGCTATTCAAACAAAAAATTACACATCGAAAAATGGTATGATTTTCCTGCGGAAGTAAAAAAAGTGCCAACCCATTATAATTTTGAGGAAGCGAAAAAGATCTATCTGAAATTATTAAAGGAAAGTGTATCCCTACGGTTTCGGGCAGACGTTCCGGTGGGGTTCAACATAAGCGGCGGGGTGGATAGTTCCCTCCTCCTAGCCCTGGTAAACTTAAATGAAGAAAGGCACATCATCAACGCCTATACTTTTTACACAGGAGATGAAAGGTATGACGAACTGCCGTGGGTGGAGCAAATGATCGCTACTACAAAGAATCCGCTGAAAAAGATAAAATTTACAGCCAAAGAGGTCCCTGAAAAAGTTTTGCAGTTAAGCCGGTCTCAGGATGAACCCTTTGGGGGAATTCCTACTATGGCCTATTCAAATATCTTTGAGCAGGCACAAAAAGACGGCGTAAAAGTGCTGCTCGACGGGCAGGGA
>CAXAZV010000104.1:0-10332 GCA_963973375.1 uncultured Antarcticibacterium sp. | reverse complement strand
TCAGATATTGACGATACTTTCCTTATTTCCCACAGTAACAATTTTTTTTTAAAACTGTATGTAATGCTGCTTAAGAATATAAATAAGCGAAAGATCTTTGATGATGTGGTGCAGCATTACCGCCATTTAAGTATTCACGGGCAGGATAACGAAGTGGCTTCCAATTCATTTTTTTATGTTTCCAGCAGTGAATGGAACCTTTATGGGTTTATTAATGATATGGCGGAAATGCACGATTTACCAAAAGCGGTTTATAAACTAAAGAAAATTAAAACCGGAATTTCAGATTTTCTTTTCACCGGCCGTGGTAGTCACGACCATAAATTTGAAAAAGTAAAGGACATAATTTCTTTCTATCCCAGTTTACAATATGTGCTATTAGGGGATGATTCCCAAAAAGATGCTTTTATTTATGAACGTATATGCAAGATCTTTCCAATGAGCATTAAAGCTGTATACCTGCGTCAAACCGGAAGAAAACAAAAACCCAATGTTAATAAGGTAATAGGTAATATAGCTAGTTTAAATGTGCACACCTGTTATTTTAAAAACAGCCAGAAAGCCATACAGCATTCAAAAAAAATAGGGATCACCTAGAATTATTATTCTTCCTAAAAAAAGAAAAACTGGTTTCTCAATCTTTCTGAGACAGATACCTTTGTTATTAATAAAAAAAAATCCATCTTGAATTTAATAGATTTCATAAGTTCCCGTGTTTCCCTTTCCGCGGGTTCTGTAACCAATACCGTTAATTTGCTTTCGCAGGATGCCACCATCCCCTTCATAGCAAGATATAGAAAGGAACTTACAGGCAACCTGAATGAGGTAGATATAGAACTAATTTCAAATCTTAAAAAAGAATTTGAAGACCTTGATAAGCGCAAACTTGCTGTTACCCGCGCAATAGAAGAACAGGGGGAGCTAACTCAAGATCTACAATTAAAAATTTCAAAGTCTTCAACTTTAGCAGAACTTGAAGACATTTATCTGCCATATAAGAAAAAAAGAAAAACCAGGGCAGATTCTGCCAGAGAAGCCGGACTTGAACCTTTGTCAAAGATCCTTTTCTCTCAAACTGAAAATAATCCTGTGGCCAGAGCAGGGAAATTTATCAATAAAACTATAAAAACCCCTGCGGAAGCACTGCAGGGAGCTAAGGATATTATTGCCGAATGGGTTAATGAGGATCAAAATTTGCGTTCTGGTATAAGGAAATTATTTTCTCAACAAGCCAATATAATCTCTAGCGTTGTAAAAAAATTAGAAAAGGATCCTGAGGCTCAAAAATATAAACAGTATTTTAAACTGGAAGAATCTTTAAAGCGAATTCCTTCACATAGATTCCTGGCAATTTACAGGGCAGGTAACGAAGGTGTATTAAGAGTAAAAGTAGAAGTAGACAAGGATAAAGCTTTGGAGATCATTTCCCGAAAGATTATTAAAAATTATCACAATGCCTGTAGATCCTATATTCTGGAAGCAATTGAAGATTCCTGGGACCGACTTTTAAAGCCTTCTTTTCAATCTGAATTCCTTACTGAAGCAAAAAAGAAAGCAGACGAGAATGCCATTAGCGTGTTTGCTGAAAATTTACAGCAGCTTTTATTATCGCCGCCTTTGGGGAGCAAACGTATCCTCGCAATAGATCCAGGTTTTAGATCGGGTTGCAAAGTGGTTTGTCTTGATGAGAACGGCAGTTTACTTCATAATGAAAATATTTATCCGCACCCACCACAAAAAGAATTTGAACTGGCAGGAAAAAAGATACGATCCCTTATTAATGCATATAAAATTGAGTGTATAGCAATAGGGAACGGGACCGCTTCACGGGAAACTGAATTTTTCATCAAGAAAATTCCAATGGAAAAAGATGTTTCAGTTTTTGTGGTGAATGAGGCGGGGGCATCTGTATATTCAGCCTCAAAAATTGCCAGAGATGAATTTCCCAATTATGATATTACAGTTCGGGGAGCTGTTTCAATAGGGCGTAGACTTAGTGATCCCCTGGCCGAGCTTGTAAAAATTGACCCTAAATCTATTGGTGTTGGGCAGTATCAACATGAAGTGGATCAAACAAAACTTAAAGATAAACTTGATATAGTAGTGGGAAGTTGTGTGAATAGGGTAGGAGTAAACGTAAATACGGCGAGTAAAGAATTGCTTTCCTATGTTTCCGGAATAGGGCCGGCATTGGCAGATAATATTATTGAATACCGGAAGGACCATGGAGCCCTCAAGACACGTAAGGATCTTTTAAAAATCCCCAGATTGGGCCCAAAAGCATATGAACAGGCTGCCGGGTTTTTACGTATTAAAAACGGAAAAAATCCATTAGATGATTCTGCCGTTCATCCGGAGAGATATGTTCTGGTAAATAAAATGGCGCAGGACCTTGGACTAAAGGTTGAAAAACTTGTAGGAGTTAAAGATGTGGTTTCTAAAATAAATGCTCAGAAATATGTAGACGCTGAATTGGGATTACCCACTTTAACTGATATTCTAAAGGAACTTGAGAAACCGGGAACAGATCCGCGGGAGGAAATTAGTAAGTTTGAATTTGATCCCGGGATAAAAAAAATAGAAGACCTTAGAAATGGTATGAAACTTCCCGGTATAATTAATAATATTACCAATTTTGGATGTTTCGTTGATATTGGAATCAAGGAAAGCGGCCTTATTCATATATCAAAACTGGCCAATAGTTTTGTGAGCGATGTAAATTCTGTAGTAAAATTAAACCAACAGGTAATGGTAACGGTGCTCGAGGTAGACGAAGCTCAAAAGAGGATCCAACTATCCTTGGTAGATTAGCATGAAAAAAGGGAACAAATTTGTTCCCTTTTTAATTCTACATCCAAATTACCTTCTTTTACGGTAATTGGAATCATCAAATTCTCTTCTTTCATAAAAAGAATTGTCATCTGGTATCCTTCCTGTGTCACCAACCTGACGGGCTTCCATGGCCCTTCTTTCACTTTCTCTTCTTTCCCAGTCGAGATCATCAGCTTTTCTTTCTCTGTCGCTTCTTTCCCTGTCAAGATCTTCATCTCTTTTATCGGTATGGGCCTCTCTTCTTACATGCTCCTGAAATGCCGGGTCCATTTGTCTTCTGTCTTCTAAACGGGTATCATCGTGGTGATGTTCTTCCTTCCGTTCTCCTGAATTTGAAGACCCAACAGGCCTGTCTTTGTCACGGCCATAAGTATCCAGAACCACAACTTCGTAATCCCTGTTAATATTATGACCACCAGCAAAACGTTTGGTTTCGGCAAAGGTTTGATAATTTATAGTGTCTGTGTACACAAAATTTTGATCGGTATTAAGATTAACCAATCCTACGGGAATTATGATATGGTTTTCCCCATCCTTATTTATAAATTCGTGTACTCCTTCATTAGCAGGTTTACCATAGGGGTCATGATTTGCCTCGATTATGGTAGAATCAACCTCTACGTCCAGGTACAACACCTTTTCTATTTCTTTATTTACAAGCAGGTTGTCCACCTTTCCAATAACTCTGTTATCTGCATCTTTTACCTGCCAACCTCTTACATCTGGATCATCACTGGAAACCTTATAATCTGATAACTCATTGAGGTAGTAAAGATTTTTGTTTTTATTTTCACTTTTATGTGCCATAATTTTTTGATTTATATATCTCTATACGAGATGTTTATTAAAATTTTAAAGGACAAGTTTTCTAAATATAATAGGTCTTATCCCTTTTAATATGTAAACCCATTGTGTCGTTTTGATCTACTTCTTTTATTTCCGTATCATCAGTATCAAATTCATCTTCATCTTCATTGGCGAACACTAAAAAAAATATGACACCCAGAATTATTAATCCTACGAGGATCCAAGGCCATACAGGTTTTTTCTTTTCGATTTTTATTTCTGCCATGATTTTAAATTTTTGGTTAGTTAATAATTAATTTTAAAATTAGTTATTCTCACCCCGGCACTTTCCTAATGAATGGCTAAACTCTTGTTAATTAAGCATTAAATGAGGTGAAGACACAAAAAATAATCCCTTCAAAATATATTCTGAAGGGATTTTTAATCAGGAAGTATTGCTCGTTGTTACTACTCTCTCAAATACTTTAGCAATCTTGTCCAGGCTTGCGTAAGAGCAGTTCTATTCGCATCTTTTGCATCGGGCTGTAAGCCGCTCTTCATAAATGCATGTCCCGCACCCTCATAAATTTCATAATCAAAGGGATTATTGGCTGCCGTCATAATATTTTCGGTCTTTTCAATAGTACTATTCACCCTGTTGTCATCCCCTCCATAATATCCATAAACCGGAGTTGAAATTCTTGTCAGCGCTTCTTCATCATCTGGCGCCGTTCCGTAAAAAATGTGTGCCTGGGTAACTTCGGGATTATTGGTTACATACCTGAAAGCCTGTGATCCTCCCCAACAGAATCCAATAACTGCAATTTCACCTGTAGCAGAGGGATCTTTTTTCAGAAACTGGTATGCCGCATCAAGATCTGCAGTGACCTGAGCGGGGTCAAGGGCATAAATGGCATCTCTTGCCGCATCTGGATTTTCAAAATCTGTAGTTCTGTTTTTGCCCTGCATGTTGGAAATAAAATCGGGTGCAATTACCAGAAATCCTTCGGCTGCAAGTTTATCGGCAAAAGATCTTGCCCAATCATCAAGGCCACGATTTTCGTGGATCATAATTATAGATTTGGTGTTGGTGCTAGTTTCAGGGTAAGCTACAAACGCCTGAAATTCACGGTCTCCGTGTTTTAGAGTTACCCATTCGTGATGCCTTGGAGAATTAGAAAGTTCTCGTATGGCCCTGCTTTCCGGTTCAATGGGTTGAGCCGTAACAAGAACTTCTGCAGGGGTGGAGGGTTCGTTTTTGGTAGTACCACAGGAAAATGTGAGAAAACTCAAAATTAATACTAAGGGGTTTGAAAATAGTTTTTTCATAATTCAGGTATTATATAAAATTACCGATAAGTGCCGGAGGGGAAAACCACTACACTTTCGTGGCCGTTTTTGCCTACTGTTGCAACTCCAAAGAAGAAATTATCAATAACAATTCCTTCGAGTTTAAACTCATTTACATCTCCTACAAATCTGGAATGTTGCCATTGGGGAGAAGTAGTATCTCTCCAGTAGATCTTGTAACCTGCAATATCTCCTGTGACTTTTTCCCATTTTAGTTTGGCCGATGGTTCCACAATGCCGCCTATTTCAACATTGTTAGGTGCAGGTGGGGCCCAGGCCAGTGCTGCCATATTTATTGCATTTACTGCGGTAAGTTTTGCAGCATATCCAAAATTCACTCCTTCAACTACATCGCCATATTCAATCCCATTTTCTGTTCTAATGTCCTGATGCTGGCGGTTATAATTTTCATGGGCTTCCATAATTCTTATACCTGCAAACCCTAGATCATTGAAGGGCCTGTGATGGCCACCTCTCCCAAATCTATCCAGACGGTAGATCATCATAGGATTCATTTCCGGCATATATGTTTGAGTTGTTTTGTGCACATAGCGGGCAAGTTGCCTTGAGATCCCGTCAACTTCCCCTCCATAAAACCTTCTCATGTTTCTTTCTCTTTCAGTTTCGGTAGGAGGTACTGGTTCTGAAAATATTCGGAAGCTTCGGTTATCTATTACTCCGTCAACCCCCTCAATATTTCCAATCATATCGTTATTAAGGATCCCTATGATTTCCCAGTTATTTTTTTGGGCATATTCCCCCAGACCTTTTCCGCCAAACAATCCCTGTTCTTCACCGGAAAGACCTACATACACGATGCTGCTTTCAAATTTATATTTGGAGAGTACCCGGGCAGCTTCAATGGCCCCGGCCATACCACTGGCATTATCATTTGCACCTGGAGCATCTGTTTCAAAATCCATTGTATCGCTGGCGCGCGAGTCAATATCGCCGCTCATTATAATATACCTGTTGGGATATTTGGTTCCTTTCTGGATGGCCACAACATTTACTACCCATGCATCTTTGGGGATCCGGTTCCCATCTTCGGTGGTAACAAAATCCTTTTGATAAAAAACCTGCAGGCAATTTCCACAATCTGCAGAGATCTTGTCATATTCGGCTTTGATCCACCTTCTCGCAGCCCCAATTCCCCGGGTATTTGAAACGGTATCACTAAACGTATTTCGGGTACCGAAACCAGCAAGTTTCCGTATATCATTTTCCAATCTTTCTGCAGAAACATTTTCAATGATTTCATAGATGCGCTCATCTGTTTGTTGTTGAGAATAAATTTGTTCTGGTAATAGAATAAGACTAAAAAAGAAGAAAGCGAAGGGTAAAAGCGTACTAGATCTCATATATTTTTTTTAAGGTATCCAATTTAAGTAAAGTTTTATTAATTTATATGCTCGATATGTATTTAGATTTAATGCATAAAAAAACCCCGGAAATTCCGGGGTTTTGATATTTGAAACTAAATTCAATTATTTTGATTGCATATTATGCATATCAGCTTTCGCCTGATGAATTTTCTCTTCAGTCTTTGAGTTGCTCATAGCAGCTTTTGATCTGTTTCTAACCTCATCAACTTTGTGACTTAGATTATCTGAAAATTCATTGAACTTATTTTTAGCATCTTTTAAGTAGCTATCACCTGTTTCAGTGATTTTTCTTCTGGTTTCAGTACCTTTTTTAGGTGCAAATAACAAACCTAAAGCTGCTCCTACAGCTGCTCCAGATACTAAACCGGTTAACAATCTTCCTGCTTTCATAATTATGTGTTTTTTATTTTGGTTTTACAAAATTTGATAATGTAAAATTACTTTATATTCTGCGCCCTACATACTCTGCTTAGTTAACTTATGTATAATTTTTTATCCTAATTCCTAACAATTTTAACACCCTGAGGGCAGTTTAATGGGACTCTTTAAACTTTTTCAATAAATCTCTAACTCTGGAAGTATCCTGTACAAAATAATTTGCCTCTGTTTTTTTAACTCCTACCTTTACAGTAATTGCATTCTCCGGTAGTTCTTTAAAGAGAAACTCATCTGTCCAGTCATCCCCAATACCAAAGATAAAATCGAATTTTTTCCTTAATAACAGCTTGCTTGCAGCTCTTCCTTTATTTACACCACTGCTTTTAATTTCCAACACTTTATTGCCTTCCAATACGCTTAATCCATGATTGGAGAGAAGCTCCTTTAATACGGTAGATAATTCATTGGCCCGCATTTCTCCCAGGTCTGGGTCTGTCATACGGTAATGCCAGGCCAGGGAGTAATGTTTTTCTTCAATGAAACTTCCGGGAGTCCTGTCACAAAATGTTTCAATCAAGGGCCTTACCGTTTCCATCCAATTATTTTGGACATTCTCATTCAATTGCCAATCCTTACCGGTTCTGCGCATCCAAACTCCATGTTCAGCAATGAGGTCTATAGGAACATCCTGCCACCAGGTTCCCAGGGTTTCTTTATCCCTACCACTTATAAGAATTACTTTGGTGCCTTCTAATTTAGAAAGTGAATGAATGAGCTCTAATAGTTCAGCATCTGGTTTGGCATCTTCCGGTTTATCTACAAAATCTACCAGCGTTCCGTCATAATCCAGAAAAAATATTCGGTTACTGGAATTTTTAAACCGTTTCAACATTTCACTTTCTACCAGGGTTGAGATAGGTGTTGCCTTATATATATATCTGGAATCATGAGATTTCTCCAGGGCTTTCATAAAATCTGTGGCCCATTTCTCAACGTTGTAACGCTTCAGGCGTTTTTGTAGAATAGCGTTGCGCCTTTTTTGCTCTTCAACAGGCATATTAATTGCCTGGTAGATAGCTTCGCTTATTTGGTCAAAATTATTTGGGTTAATGATAAGGGCTTCATTCATTTCCTGGGCAGAACCGGCCATTTCACTAAGAATGAGTACTCCGGTTTTATCAGTTCTGGTCGCAATATATTCTTTAGCAACCAAATTCATCCCGTCTCTTATGGGTGTAAGCAGGGCTATATTACAAGATGTATATAAATCTATAAGGTTCTCAAATGGCATGGAACGGTAAAAATACCAGATTGGGATCCAGTTTACGGTCGCAAATTTCCCGTTTATCCTACCCACAAGTTCGTCTATTTCCTTTTTTAAAAGCTGGTACTGTGGTACATTGGAGCGGGATGGAACAGCCAACATCACCAGTCTTATATTTTCAATATATTCAGGATACTTTTCCAGGAAATATTCAAATGCCCTTATCCTGTTTGCGATACCTTTGGTGTAATCCAGCCTGTCTATGCTTAGAATAAGTTTAGAGTTTGGTGCCTTTCTCCGGTGATTATTTAGTCTTTGCTGCAGGTCTGACACTGTTCCCAATTTTTCATGAGAATGATTTAATGCGGCCTGCTCAAATTTATCATAATCAATTCCCATAGGAAATGAATCTACTTTTACCATTCTGTCCGGAAGCGAGATCTCATTAAAATCTACAGGATGTCTTAGGATACGGCTTACCGAACTTAAAAAATGTCTTTCATAATCATAAGTATGAAAACCAATAAGATTCGCCCCCAACATACCTTTCAGGATCTCTTCCCTCCAGGGGACTGTTCTAAAGACTTCATATGAAGGAAAAGGAATATGATTGAAAAAACCAATAGATGCATTGGGTCTTTGTTCCCTTATCATATTTGGGACTAATAATAGCTGATAATCGTGTACCCAAATGGTATCACCATCATTGTAATGTTCAACTACAACATTGGCATATTTTTGATTTACCTTTTTATATATGTCCCAGTTGGCAGCTTCCCATTCTGTATACTCCATAAAATAATGAAATAAAGGCCAGATGCTGCGGTTGCTAAACCCGTAATAAAATCCGTCAATTTCTTCAGCAGTAAAACTTACAGGAATACAGGCTTCTTTACGAGCCTCATTATATACTTGTTCTTTAAGATTTTCCGGGATCTCTTCATTTGTTAATCCACTCCATCCTATCCAAATGCTATCTCCATCCCTATGAAACGATTTTAATCCCGTGGCCAGACCTCCTACACTTGGAGTTACTTCTAAATTTTCATTTTCAATACTCACCTGTAGGGGTAACCTATTGGAAATGATGATTGTTTTACTCATAATTGTGTTTATATGCTGTTAAGGTATTTGCGTTATTGCTTAAATTTCCGAAATTGTATTTACATTGTCATCCTTTTAAAAGAACTTTAAGATTAATGGAAAATTTAGATTACGGAATTATAGGGAATGGTAAGACTGCTGCCCTGGTTTCTAAAACCGGTTCAATTGATTGGTGTTGTTTGCCGCATTTTAACTCGGCAGGAGTCTTCTCAAAGCTTCTTGACAAGGAGATAGGCGGGAGTTTTTCTATAGATGTAACTGCAGATTACGCAATTATCCAGGAATATCTTTGGAAAACAAATATTCTTAGTACTGTATATGATAATGGCGAGGATACCTTTCAATTAATTGATTTTATGCCACGTTATCAAAAGGAAGATGGTTTATATTATTCACCACCGGATATTATTAGGTTTATACGTATTATAAAGGGTAGCCCGACTTTTAAGGTTAAATATGATCCCCGGTTGGACTTTTCACATCAAAAAACCTTGAATGAAAATAAAGGTGATTATATAAAAAGTTTTACTGAAGAAGGGAAATATGAATCCCTTTATTTGTACTCCAGTTTAGATCTTGATAAGATCATGAAATATGAAGAAATAAAACTGGAAAGCAATGCTTATTTGTTATTGGGCTACCATGAAAAACTTATCCAACAAAGCCTTGATCGTAGTTATTTAAAATTCCAACGCACCAAAACCTATTGGATGAACTGGAGTGAAAAAACTACACATTACACCGCTTATAATGAAGAGATCTTAAGAAGTGCTTTAGTATTAAAAGCCTTAACTTTTGAAAAATCGGGGGCTGTCCTTGCAGCAGCCACTACCTCTCTCCCTGAAACTATTGGGGAGGAAAGAAACTGGGACTACCGTTTTTGCTGGATTAGAGATGCCTCTATGGTGATAAAGGTGATGGCAGGGTTAGGCCATACCAAGTCAGCAAAAGATTTTCTCCAATTCATTATCAATCTTATACCTCATAAAGATGAAAAGATCCAGATAATGTATGGCATTAATGGGGAAAAGGATCTTACAGAGCAAATTCTCACACATTTGGATGGATATGCAGGTTCTAAACCTGTAAGGATTGGGAATGCAGCCTATATTCAAAAACAAAATGATATATACGGGATCCTCATGGAAGTGATCTATCAACAATTTATTCAATTTGAAGCTTCCCTTGAAAATAGCGAAGAGCTCTGGACCATTACCCGGGGGATTGTAAAAA
>CAXAZV010000103.1:0-10409 GCA_963973375.1 uncultured Antarcticibacterium sp. | reverse complement strand
TGCCTTAATTGGCGCAATGCGTAGCGGAGTCCAGACCATTAGCTATGAACTTTCTGTAGGTCTTTCCCTGCTTACTATGGTGCTGCTTACAGGCAGCCTTCAACTATCAGAAATAATAGAAGTTCAAAAAAGCGGCTGGCTCATCGTCCAGGGTCATATTCCTGCAGTTATAGCTTTTATGATCTATATGATCTCAGGTACGGCAGAAACCAACCGGGCACCATTTGATATGGTTGAAGCAGAATCTGAACTGGGGGCCGGTTTCCACACCGAATACTCCGGGATGAAATTCGCTTATTTCTTTTTAGCTGAATTCATCAATATGTTTATCATCGCAGCAATTGGCGCTACTATATTCTTTGGAGGCTGGTTGTCGCCATTTGGAATAACAGAATCTATTCCCTGGCTTGGGGTATTCTGGTTCTTACTCAAAACATTTGTACTCGTATTCTTAATGATGTGGTTTCGATGGACTTTTCCAAGGCTTAGGGTAGACCAGCTTTTAACCCTGGAATGGAAATATCTGTTGCCCATCAACCTCGTAAATATTGTGTTAATGGCAATAATAGTATGGCTTAATTTCACAATTCAATTTTAGAAATTATGGGTTATTTCTCAGACATATACTACGGCATAAAAACCCTGCTTACAGGAATGGGCGTAACAGGAAAGTATTTCCTGAATTCCAGAAAAGGAGCCATAACTCAACAATATCCCAATAATCGTGAGACGCTAAAAATGTTCGAGCGGTTTAGAGGAGAGGTGGTAATGCCCCACGATGAAAATAATGAACACAGCTGCACAGGGTGCCAGAAGTGTGAGATAGCCTGCCCTAACGGCAGTATAGAAATCATTTGGGATCGCCAGGCAGATCCCGAAACCGGGAAAAAGAAAAAATTAATAGATAAGCATATTTATCATTGGGGAATGTGCACCCAGTGCGGATTATGCGTGGATGCCTGCCCTTCAGATGCAATAAAATGGGCACAAAATTTCGAAAATTCGGTTTACGATAGAAGTGAGCTTACCAGAGTTTTAAATAAACCCGGATCCAAAGTTAGAGCCGGGGTAGAAGAATAAAGGATATGGAAAAGTATATTTTTTATGTTTTAGCCTTAATAATGATTATCTCAGCCATCGCATCTGTGAGCAGCCGAAGGATGTTGCGCTCGGTGGTCTATCTGCTATTTGTGTTAATAGGAATAGCAGGAATTTATTTTATGGCAGATTATAATTTTTTAGCCGCGATCCAACTTACTGTGTATGCCGGCGGGATCATTGTTTTGATCATATTTTCGGTTTTACTGGTCCACCATATAGATATGGAACTTGAAATCGCTAAAAAATCTAAACGTATTATCACTGCCCTTTTGTGTTTAATAGGTTTAGGAGTTTTTCTAGGCACCATTTATTCTCATCCATTTGTGGAAACAACTACTGCCGTCGCTACCACTACTGCAGATATTGGTTTCGCTCTTTTAAGCACTGAGGCGGGGGGTTTTATCCTGCCTTTTGAGGTGATAAGCATACTCCTGCTGGCAGTAATGATAGGAGCTATTATAATTGCCAAAGGGGAGGACGATATTGAAGATAAACCATTGGAAACTCCTTTAGTAAAACAAGAAAAACCGGTTGAAAAGAAGGAAGAACTTCTTGAAAACGAGGTTGCTGTTTAATTAAATTTAAAAAATAAGGATCATGATACCCGGTATAAGCATAACAGAAATTCTCACTCTCACCTCAATTCTATTCTTTATTGGGATTTACGGTTTCATGACAAGAACCAATTTAATTTCAATGTTAATCTCTGTAGAGATCATCCTGAACTCAACGGTGATAAATTTTGTGATCATCAACAAATATCTCTACCCCGAACTTTTACAGGGAGTGGTTTATGCAATATTTATAATAGCGGTGGCAGCGGCTGAAACTGCCCTGGCAGTAGCAATAATCATCAACCTCTACAAGCAAATAAACTCTGTAGATGTGAAAGAAACTGAAACCCTGAAGTATTAAAAGACGGAAGCTATGAACATAAGTTATCTCTTTTTAATCCCTTTAATTCCTCTGGCAGTCTTTCTGGTTTTGGGAATCTTCAACAAAAAGATCAAACCGGCAGTTTCGGGCTGGATAGGTGTTGGCGGACTTACTGCAACCACCCTGCTTTCATTTTATGCCGCTTTTCAGTATTTCTTTATAACCGGGAAATTGGACGGTGCCTATCAGACCTTCACTGCAAAAACGGTGTGGATGAACTTTACAGATACTCTTCATATAGATCTTGGGATCCTAATTGACCCTATTTCAATAATGATGCTCATTGTAGTTTCTACCATCTCACTTATGGTACATATCTACAGCAGGGGATATATGAAAGGGGACCCGGGATACACCAAATTCTTTGCATTTCTTTCCCTTTTTACCTTTTCTATGTACGGTTTGGTGCTGGCTACCAATCTTTTCCAGATCTACATATTCTGGGAATTGGTGGGAGTATCTTCTTTTCTATTGATTGGGTATTATTACACAAAGAATTCGGCTGTTGCAGCGGCTAAAAAGCTTTTATAGTTACAAGATTTGCAGACTTTGGTTTCTTAATTGGAATACTTATCATAGGTTTCTATACCGGGACCTGGGACTTTGAGACTCTAAACAATCCCGAGGGCGCTGCTATAGTAAATTGGGCCTCTACCTCATTCATGGGCTTATCTGTTTTAACCTGGGCCCTTATCCTCATCTTTATGGGAGGTGCGGGAAAATCGGCTATGTTTCCATTACACATCTGGCTTCCGGATGCAATGGAAGGACCCACCCCGGTTTCGGCTTTGATCCACGCAGCCACTATGGTGGTCGCAGGTGTCTATCTTGTTGCCAGGCTATTTCCTATGTATTATTTCGTCGAAGAAGGTTTCGTCTTAAATATAGTGGCCTATGTGGGTGCATTTTCCTCCCTTTTCGCTGCGATTATAGCAATCACCCAAACTGATATCAAAAGGGTACTGGCTTTTTCTACTATGTCGCAAATTGGATATATGATGATGGCCCTGGGAGTTTCAGGCTATGATGGCCATGAAGGGGTAGGTTATATGGCTTCGATGTTCCACCTGTTCACACACGCCATGTTCAAGGCCCTATTATTCCTTGGCGCAGGTTCAGTTATTCACGCTGTACACAGCAATTATCTTAAAGATATGGGAGGTTTGAGAAAGCATATGCCAATTACAAATATCACCTTCCTCATTGCTGCACTTGCAATTGCCGGGGTTCCCCCACTGGCAGGTTTCTGGAGTAAAGATGAGATACTTGTAGCTGCTTTTGAAAACAATCAGTTTCTCTATTCCATAGGAATTCTTGTAGCAGGATTAACAGCATTCTATATGTTCCGTCTTTACTTCGGAATTTTCTGGGGAAAAGAGACCAATTACGCGCATAAACCAAAAGAATCTCCCCGCTCCATGACTATTCCTTTGATCACCCTTGCGATTTTTAGTGTGGTAGTTGGGTTTATTCCTTTTAGTGAATATGTTACGGCAGACAGGTTGGGATTTGTTGCACACATCAACTATCCACTTGCTGCTACAGCGGTCCTTATAGGACTCCTGGGCATTGTTTTGGCCTGGATCTTCTATAAAAAAGAAAACGACCTGGCTGAAAGATTTGCAGAGGCTTTTGGGTTCTTCTACAAATGGGCCAGC
The DNA here is from genome assembly GCA_963973375.1 of uncultured Antarcticibacterium sp. Lineage (GTDB taxonomy): Bacteria > Bacteroidota > Bacteroidia > Flavobacteriales > Flavobacteriaceae > Gillisia. The sequence continues at coordinate 6,714 of CAXAZV010000103.1, read as the reverse complement.
AATAAATTTTATTTCGACGAACTATACCTTTTCATAACCCGCAAACTCATCTTTAAAAGGATATCGGCACCCATCGCCTATTTCGATAAGAAATATGTGGACGGAACTATGGAAGGAATTGGTAACAAAACCGTAGTTGTTGCCAATAAAATTAAAGGAATGCAATCTGGGAAAGTTCAGGATTATGCCTTTGGCTTTATAAGCGGGGTTGTAGTGCTGGCAATTGTTTTCATTTACCTATGGACTAATTAATTGATCATTATGGACATTTTATCACTCTTTGTTGTTCTTCCGATAATTGTAATCATCGCGCTGGTTTTTACGAACAATTTAAAGCAGGCCCGGCAAATAGCTATGACAGGTAGTTTAATCCAGCTGGGTATGGCCATAAACCTGCTTTTCGCTTATATTAAAGAAGAAAGTATTAACGACAGCATATTCGTGTTCACAAAGGATATCGTTTGGTTTGAACAATTTAATATCCATTATAATATTGGGGTAGACGGGATCTCGGTAGCACTAATTCTTTTAACCTCCATTATCGTACTTGCCGGGGTATTTATATCCTGGAAAACCTACGATTTGCCCAAAGAATTCTTTATCTCATTACTGGTTTTGGCCACCGGGGTTTACGGGTTCTTTATTTCAATAGACCTATTCACTATGTTTCTCTTTTATGAGATCGCGGTGATCCCTATGTATCTCCTTATTGGGATTTGGGGGAGTGGCCCCAAGGAATATTCAGCAATGAAATTGACCCTTATGTTAATGGGTGCATCTGCATTATTGCTGGTGGGAATTTTGGGTATCTATTTAAATTCCAATGCAGATGGTGGACCACTTACTTTCAGCATTCTCGAGATTTCCCAGGTAGATATACCCTTTGAAGCTCAAAAATTATTCTTCCCATTAACGTTTATAGGCTTTGCCGTGCTTGGGGCTTTATTCCCCTTCCATACCTGGTCTCCAGATGGTCACGCCTCAGCGCCTACTGCAGTTTCTATGCTGCATGCCGGGGTTTTAATGAAACTGGGAGGTTATGGCGTATTCAGGGTAGCGATGTTTCTTCTGCCGGAAGGGGCTATGGTTTGGTCCTGGTTCTTTATCATATTAGCAGCGACCGGAGTGATCTATGGTGCCTTTGCCGCCATAAGACAAACCGACTTAAAATATATCAACGCCTACTCTTCTGTAAGTCACCTTGGTTTGGTGTTGTTCGCTCTTTTAATGCTCAATAAAACCGCATGGAACGGTGCTATTTTACAGTCCTTATCCCACGGCTTTATGACCGCCCTATTCTTTGCTTTGATAGGGATGATCTATACCAGAACCCATACCCGGGATATTACCAAGCTGGGCGGACTTTTAAAAGTGATCCCTTTTATTTCGGTAATCTATGTTATTGCGGGGCTTGCTTCCCTTGGTTTGCCCGGTTTCAGCGGATTTGTAGCCGAAATGAACATTTTTGTAGGGGCATTTCAAAATGAAGATATGTTCCACCGGGTGCTTACCATAATTTCGGTCTCAGCGATAGTAGTTACGGCTGTATACATCTTACGGGTAGTAGGAATAATGCTCATGGGGCCGGTTAAGAATGAAAGTTTTTTAAGCCTCCCTCAGGCTACCTGGTACGAGACAACCGGGGTGCTTTTACTGCTACTTCCTATAGTGGCAATTGGAGTAGCACCTTTATGGTTAAGTGATATGATATTAAAAAGTATACAACCCTTTTTGCAGGGAGTATTATAATTAAAACAAAGAAGGACAATGGAACTAAGTAGTTTTTTCCTGATGCGGCACGAGTTAATCCTACTGGCAATAGCCCTGGTACTAATTATTGCTGAAATTTTTATACCGAAGCAAAAAAAATCCAGTATCGTTCATCTCGCGATTTTTCTATTTGGGATACATACCGCCCTGGGCTTTTTTCCACTGGAAGAAAGCAGCTTGTTCGGTGGGATGTTTAGAACAAACAGCCTCATCCATTTCTTTAAAAATGTACTTAACATTGGGGTATTTATCATCCTTCTGCAGTCCGCAGACTGGATTCAGGAAAAGATCGTTAAACTGGACCGGGGCACAGAATTTTTTATCCTGCTTTTCTTTTCACTCCTGGGAATGTATTTTATGATCTCTGCGGGCGACTTTCTAATGTTCTATATTGGCCTTGAACTTTCAACCCTTCCGGTTGCTGCCCTGGCGGCTTTTGAACTTGTAAAGAGAAGTTCAAGTGAGGCGGGAATAAAACTCATACTTTCTGCAGCACTGGCTTCCGGAGTTTCATTATTTGGGATCTCTTTGTTGTATGCGACTTCAGGCTCCATTTATTTTCATGACATTATTGAAGTAATAAGCCCAGACAATTTAACAATACTTGGGCTCGTCCTTTTCTTTGCCGGGCTGGCCTTCAAAATTTCCCTGGTGCCTTTCCACTTCTGGACAGCCGATGTTTATGAGGGAGCACCCATAAGCGTTGCCTCTTATCTTTCGGTAATTTCAAAAGGAGCTGCAGTTTTCATTTTAATGATTCTGTTGTTCACTGTGTTAAGACCACTTATGGAGATCTGGGAAAATATGATCTATGGGGTCGCTCTGGTAACCATGTTTGTGGGTAACCTTTTCGCGCTTCGTCAGCAAAATATGAAACGTTTTCTGGCTTTTTCCTCTATCGCACAGGCAGGTTTTATATTGCTTGGTCTCATAACCGGGACTCAGTTGGGGACAGCATCTGTGGTATATTTTGTATTGATCTATATTTTTTCAAACCTTGCCGCTTTTGGTGTTGTTCAGGCAATTTCATTAAAAACAGGGAAAGAGAACATAGATGATTATAATGGGTTGTATCGTACAAATCCTAAGTTGAGTCTTATTATGCTGCTGGCTTTATTTTCTCTTGCGGGCATTCCACCGGTTGCGGGATTCTTCGGAAAATTCTTTCTGTACACCGCAGCTGCAAGTGAAGGCTATTACCTGCTTGTATTTTTGGCGGTAGTGAACGTAACCATATCCCTTTATTACTATCTGTTGGTGGTAAGAGCAATGTTCATACGCACGAACGAAAATCCAATCCCATTTTTCAATAACAAGCTTTATATGCGCTTAGGGCTGGGAATCACGGTTGTTGGTATCGTTGTATTGGGACTTTACAGTCCGTTATATGAATACATTTTTGAACTAAGCGCGGTTTTTAATAAATAAGTTATGGCACTGGAAGGAAAACATACATTCGGTAGTATTGGGGAAACCCGGGTTAGTTTCGTGGAGAAAAAAATCAATGAAGAGAGAAAAAACTTCCTTGAAAAACTACTTGAACATAATGGCTTTGAAGTTATTGTTGAAGAAGAAAAACGAAAAACAGAAGAAGAGCCACAGCTTTACACTGTGGGAGTAACAGATATGATATTCAATCCCACTACCTATGTTTTTGAGCGCCGTCTAAAAACTTTTGACGGGCATAAGGTTACACAGGATTACTGGAACCAAAAATCTGAAGAAACTAATCCTATGTATTGGAAATAAATTCCTGATGTGAATGGTCAAATAATAACAAGCTATAACAAGCATTTTTTAAATCTCTGTACTTCTCTCACAACCGGGTATATGCCGGTTACTTCTATTTTTATGCCTCCGGCAGCGACCTCATAATATATAAAACTACTTGTGTCATATGAGGTCAGGTTTCCCAATTTGTCAAACATTTCCTAAATTTATATTCAACTATCACAAATAAATGGTTTTCAATTCTGGGTTTAGAAATGGTCCATTAAGAAATAATGGAATTTGACCTTTTAAACTTTCGGGATCTCCCCGGTTTGAAGAAGTGATCTCTGTTTCTATTTGATTATATTAACCATATAAAAGTTACTTGAATATATGATCACAACCCCTGAACATAACGAGCGCATGGCAAAGTTGACTTTTGCATCTGTCTATCCTCACTATGTGACCAAGGTGGAGAAAAAGGGGAGAACAAAAGAGGAGTTACATAGGGTTGTCACCTGGCTCACCGGCTATGACGACAAAAAGCTTGAAAAACTTATAAATGAAAAAGTAACTTTTGAAACATTTTTTGCAAAAGCGAAATTGAATCCCAATGCCTCCCAAATTACAGGCTTGATATGTGGTTACAGGATTGAGGAAATTGATAATCTCTTAACCAGGCAGGTAAGATATTTGGACAAATTGGTAGATGAACTTGCCAAAGGCAAAAAAATGGAGAAGATCTTAAGAAAGTCCTGAAATTAAGCTGGCAGATTAAATCCCCTTTCTCTTTTTTATTTCATTCATCAGGTCTTCGAGGTAATCTGTTTGCACCTCCTGTATCTCCAAAAGTTTTTTATTTTGATGCACCATCAAATGATCTATTTTTTCTGAAAGTAATTTTATTTCAAGCTCGGCCTTCAGGTTAATCTGGTAATCGTGTTCCCCGCGTTGCCGGTCTTTTTGTTCCAGCCGGTTCTGGCTCATCATAATAATAGGGGCTTGTATGGCTGCTAGGCAGGAGAGGAGTAAGTTCAGCAAAATAAAGGGATATGGGTCAAAGGGTTCAGTAGAAATCAACCAAATGTTCACTGCAATCCAAATTAAGATGAATAAAAAAAAGGTGATGATGAAAACCCAGCTTCCGCCAAAGGAAGCAATCTTATCTGAAAGTTTTTGACCTGTGGTGAGTTGCGCTTCTATATCCTCCTGAATGTTTTCTGATAATACAGCATTATTTTGAATGGCCTCCATTACACTGCGATCTATCTGGTCCAGCTCCCCTCTCTCTTGTAGGATAAGAGAGGTTAGATAAAGCCTCCTGTACCTGTTAAGCTCATCTATTGAGATATGGTCATTTAAGGAAAAACCTGGTGCTTTCTCGCATATAAGCTCAAAGATCCCCTGGCGTATATCTACCCCTTTTACCGCTTCGCCTTTTACTATACGTTTCTTACTTATATAACTATTCATTGCGCTCAAGGATTTAGAGATTAGAGTAACAAAATGCGTCTATCTAATTTAAGAAGAAGTTTTCTTTCACGCTTAGATTTAATCCTAAGTTATTAATCTTTAAACACTTAAAATGCGCAATAGGTCCTAAAAAGTTTCCCGGATTCCGGCTTTCTACAAAAAATCATTAAGTGGTTTTAGTGTCAATCAAATTATAGTCGAATATATTGGGGTTGCTTTTTAAAAGGTGAGCCAGTGGAAATTACACTGTTAGCCGTTTCCTGGTTTTGTTAATTTTAATTTGCAGAATTATGGCCATTGCAGTAAATGTAATTGTGATGATAAGCAACAGCATTTTTATTTCCGGAAGAAGATCTGCAATACTGCCATGATAATAGGCTGCCTTTCGGAAGGCTGAAAGAAAGTGGGTGACAGGTATAGATTGTGCTATGCCATTTATAAATGGTGGTATTGAAAGGCTGGGCCAGGTAAATCCGCTTAGCACAAAGGCCGGGGTAGAGATTACCATTAAAAGTTCTGTTGCTTTTAATTGATTAGGAATGGCCACAGAGAATAACATTCCCAAACCTATGGATGCAAGGCTTAATAAGATAACCATAACCAACATGGGTAAATTAAAAATATTGGCATCTACATTAAAAAATATAAAAAGCCGGCCCATTATAAACCACATAACCGGTAAGAACAAAAGAAATGGGGTAGCTTTTAAAGCGATAAGGTAAAACGAAGACCTGCCCTTTTTAACCAGTTCTTTAAAATAACCATCTTCAAAATCTCTGGCAAAGACCAGCGCCATTGCAAGAAAAATCACCTGCTGCATAATGGCCCCCAATAAACCCGGCAACATAAAATTAAGGTAGTTACCAGTTGAATTGTAAAGCTTATTAAAATTGATTTTAAAACTTTCATAGGAAGCCGTAGCTAAATCTGGAGATAAGCCCTGCTTCTTAAGCCCTTCAATTTCTATTCCTGCATTAAGAGTCATTAATACCTGTTGTATATTATTGCTTGCGGTATTGGCATTGAGAATATTAGTCATGTTTAGGTCTACTCTTACCTCAGGATATCTTTTTTGAAGTACATCTGCCTCAAAACCTGAAGGTAATGTTACTACAGCGACATACTGCTCTACCGGCATTTCTTTCAGGATATTTCCCGGATTATAACGGCGGTCTTTCACCAGGAGCCCTTCATTGTCTTCAAAAGCATCAATGATCTTATCTGTTAACGGGCTGTTGTCCTGGTCTACAATAACAATAGGCAAATTTATAACCTTAGCCTGCTGGTATACATACCCGAACAAAAATCCATATAGCACCGGCGCTCCAAAAAAGATGGCACATAGCACGCTGTTTGAAAAGATCCGTTTAAATTCTATTCTAAGTAATTTTAAAAACTCCTTCATTTTGTTAGTCTTTTAATAAGATGGTGGCATTGGTATAGAAGGTGCTTCCAGATATGTCTGAAGTAGGGATAACCTTTAATTCATATACAGATTCTGATAAATCGTAGAGTGGAGAGGTACTGGTGATCTCGGCATATTTCGCCAGTTGTTTAATAGTCGCGATCCTGCCGGTTATCTCTTCCCCGGTATATGGATTCATCATCACCAGTTCACTGCCAACCTTAAAATCATAGATCCTTGATTCATTTATGGTAAACCTGAAATAAAGACTGTTCTTCTTATAACCATTGAATAGTGAATATCCGGGGCTAAGTAATTCCCCTTCCCTAAGGCTTATGGTTTCTATTTTCATATTT
>CAXAZV010000102.1:0-10444 GCA_963973375.1 uncultured Antarcticibacterium sp. | reverse complement strand
GGCCCCAATTCTTTTAGCTTCGATTATTTTCCACAACCTTTTCTCAATATCTGTCTGGTATTCAGTCAAATTGTCTTCTTCCTCCTTCATACCAATTAATTGAAATATTTATAAGCATCCATTGCTAAATCCTTGTTACTCTTTTTAATGTAGTTCAAGAACATTTTTTCGCTCCCGTGGCCTGTAATATTAATTAGATAGGTAGTAGGAACCTCTCCATAATAATTGGTTGCAAATGACCTCCTGCCTATATGAGAAGTTACTAGTTCCCATTTTTCAAAAGTGCCTACAATATCCCTGTAATCATTCTTATCCGACTCCCGTCCGATTGGTGCGATACTCTTTCTCCTTTTTCCGGTAACTTTTTCATTTATTCCCGCTAATTGGCAGACCTCTTTTATATACTCGTTATATCGTTGGTCTGAAATTGGCCTTGGAAAATTGCCATTTCTTTTCTTAAGAACTTCCCGCAGCTCCTTGGAAACTGGAATAGTCATTAATTTCTTGGTTTTTCTCTGTCGAAATTCCAATACCCATTTATTGTCTTCGTTACGAATCATCCCGGGAGTGAATCGCATAAAGTCGGAAACCCTTTGACCCGTAAAACAGCTAATAAGAAGCCAATCCCGCACGTTCTCCAAATAGTCGTGAGGAAGTTCCATCATTTTGATTTTCTCCAATTCTGAGCGGTTTAAATAGATATGATTACTCACTTCTCTCTGAAGTCTTAATCCGTCCAATTGATAATGAGTTTTCAACCCATGATGCCTCGCATGAAAACAAATAGTCTTGATAAGAACCAGCTCTCTTTGCTGGGTGTTTTGCGAGTATTTCTTCATATTGCTGTAGTCCACATATATTTTCTTAAAATCCTCGTTTATCTCGCTGATAAGAATCTTTATTTTATATTCATTTTCCAACCTCAGCATTTTATTTTTAAGAATATTCACCTTCTTACGGTTGCTGTCTGACATCTCATTTTTGCGATAATCCAAATAAAAATCAATGTAGCTAAGGAAATCAATGGGAATATCTTTTTTCCCCTGTGGAGTGTAGAAACTTTCTATAATGGAATTGAGCCATTGTTTATCTATTCTTGCAGGATTAGTGCTATTATATGCTGCCAAGATGTGATTTTCTATTTCGGATAGTCGGCTGGTTATTTCGGCTTGACGGTTTTTTATCTCGACATCTTTAATCCTCTTTTTAAAATGGAAATTCTCCCAGTAATCTTTGCTTACTTCCAATTTAATTTTACCCCCAATAACCTTGTCGTTGAAGTTGTGTCGAAATAATAATCGCACATTTAGGGGAGCCTGAGATCTTGTCGATCGAAAAAGAAAATTAACTGTAGCCATAGGATGATTTATCAGAACAGTACAAACATAATAATTTTGTACGGTATTTGTACGACTACATGAAATTATTTTCAATTGATAGCAATAATATGAAATAATAAATTTTATTACTGATATACTGTTATTATTGCATTTACATCTAAATTTGAATTATAATAAGCATCCGTCGAAAACAATATATTTCTAATTTGTAGTGCCTCCGACTCCACATGAAGCGCGGCTATGCCGCGGCTTAAAAAAAGAAAAATTCCGCCAAACTTTTTAGTTTGAGCGGAATTTTTATGTTTTAAGACGCCCGGCCCGACAGGGACGGCTGCGGCATTAAAGCATTTCCTAATGTGGATTCCACGGGTTCTGTAAACCCTCCGACTCCACAATCAAGCGGAAATTCCGCAATGGATTAAAATTATAATTCCCGTCAGGTTTTTTTACCTGAACGGGAATTTATATTTTAAGACATCACCGGCCCTAGCCGGTGGGAAGATCCATTTGCAGGAAGTGCGTCCTGGGGTTCTGCAAACCCTCCGACTCCACCTGGAGATTTTAAGGCCCCAAAAATGAAACTGAAGTAATCACAAGAGAATCTGAAGGCATACGGGTTTTCCTGAAAATTATCCACCCTTCTTCAGTCGATTCACGGGGTACATAATCGAGGCTAAGTACGGTCTTCTCAACCATTTGCCCCTTTTGATAGAGATCAAAACCTATGTGAACCGAGCTTGCAGTTTCATGACCTGTATTGGTTGTTTCTACTTTATAAGTGTAATTGGGCATAGATGGCATATATGTAGTTACTATTTCGAGCTTTGCAGGCAGGTCTTTTTGTTTATTAAAATCAAAAATTAAATAACTCACGAGAAGTAAAAGAATAAAGAGCCCAAGGTAAAATGTGACCTTCTCGAGTATATTGTGTTTATTTCCGTTATTTTCCATTACTTAATTAACCTATTAATAATCTTCCTGCCGAGGCCCCTATAGATGCAGGAATAGCAAGTACGATTGTTTGGGCTACAACCATTGATAACCCATAACAGCTTATTCGGCCAAAGAACCATAGCATAATCAGTGAAACTATTAGGGCGATAAAGTAATGTATAACCAGATTGGTTGATACATTTTTAAATCCGCTATCTAAAGTTCCGGCACCTTTAAAATCGCTATAAAAAAGGATCACCGCGCTAATGAATAAAGAGACCAATATCATAAACAGGAGTTCCAGCCCGTTACTTTTTATTGCAATCTGTAATATTTCTTCTGTGGGTGCTACAGAAGAAGAGATGAGGGCTGCACCACATATGGCCAGAACACCCATTTGAAGGAAGCCGTTATCGCGTGCCTTTTTGTCTCCATTTTCCTGTTTTTCCCCCAACTGGGCAGAGCCTACAGAAACCCCTATCGCAACGATCATCGATTCCACAATGACCTTGCCTGCTATTTCATCAAAAGACATAGACAATGTTATCCTGCTAATAAGTAGTAAGAAAATAAATGCAACAACAAAAGCCAGCGCAATATCTTCTACAGATTCATAAAGGATCTCCCTGAAAGAAGTTTCGGGTTTCATACCTGCATGCCGGTTATATCCAAGCAGCAACAAAAAGGTGAAGAGTATAAAAGCAAGTAACTTTTCCGGTGAGGCTATGAAACCAGTCCACCAAACTTCCATTGTGTATAAAAGTGGGAGGGAGAACAAGAGCCCACCAACAATTCCTCTGCCGTATTCCTTGGTAGTTTCAGAAATTTGTGTTTTTTGCATAAAGGATCTTTACCACATAAGGTTAAGGTAACTATGATTTTATAAAAACCCGATTGCACTTAACTCAATTTTAACCCTTAATTTTTCCTGGTAAAACTAGTGATCATAAAAGGATCTTATTCTGCAGAAACTTTTCAAAAAGGCTGCATATTTTCCTGCAGCCTTGATAATATTTTCATTTGGAATTAAAACTATCCCTCATCATCGTCGTCATCGTCATCATCCTCCCCATTTTGATCTTCGGCTCCAACAAAATTTCCTTCTGCATCAAATTCAAGTTCAATTCCGTTATTCAAAGTTACTTCATAGGAATTATCATCTTCTTTTTCGGCTTCAATTATTGTATTGTCGGGATAATTTTCGGCAATGTAATCGCGTATTAGCTGGGGTAATTCTGAAACTGCAATATCATCATCATCTCTGTCATCATTATCATCATCGTCTGCCCGGCCCAAAAAGTTACCATTTGTATCAAAAACAAGCTCTGTATCGTCAGATAGCTCTACCTCGTAATTCCCGTTGTTTTCCATCTCGGCTCCCTCTATAGTAACCCCGGGAAAATGAGTATTTATGAAAGTGAGTATATTTTCAGGAAGATCTCCCACAGCAATATCTTCATCTCCAAAATTGTCATTACTATCATCATCAATTCCCAGAAAGTTTCCCTGATGGTCAAATACTAATTCCAGGCCGTTATCCAGCTCTACTTCATAATTGTTATTATCCTCAACTTCAGCTTCGGTTATTGTATTATTTGGATAATTGCTGCTAATATAAGTAAGGATTGACTGCGGTAAAGAAGCAGGATTAACATACGCATCTGATAGTTGAGCTGTAAGGTTCAAATCAACTACTGTTCCCTGGTCATCATCACTGGAACACGAACTAAAAGTGATTGTTGCGGCAAGCGCAAGGCTAAAAAATTTAAAATTATTCATAATATAATTTTTATGGTGTATAGTCCTTAAACGATAATGATTTATTCAAATTTTGCTGAATCTTGATTTTAACAGGACATTAACCGTAAAAGTTATGGCGTGTAAAAGTGAAGGATTTAAAGGCGTATTTAATTTAAACCTCGTTTAGAAATTTACACCAGGCAGAAAATTTTTCAGGTTAGAAATCGTCATCTCCGGGGGGCTGAAAGAAATGTAAATGATAGTGGCTTTTCCCCAAGCCAGGTTTCTGGATTAGCACTACCCAAATTTACCTTTCAAATCAAATATAATTTGGTAGTACCTATTTAAAATGCTACATATATATAAATTCAGGCCCTTCTCCTAAGTATATATTTTTTTTTATCTTAACTCCCGCTACTTTACCTCCCTACGGGTAGTTATTGAATTTTTATGAAAAATATACTTCTCCCCCTCCTGCTCCTATTTACAAACCTTCTTTTTGCTCAGGACGAACTAAAGACAAAATGGAAAATACTGGATTCCCTGGAAGTTCAGGGGCTGGTAGAAAGTGCAAATGAAAAGGCACTGGAAATCATCAGTCTTGCCGATAAACAAAAAAATTATCCCAATCTCATTAAAGGGAAGATCTTTCATTATAAATTCTATCAGATCAAAAATGAAGCTGCAGCCTCATATATCTTAAAAGATCTCAACAAAAGCCTCAGTAACATTCCCGCGCCTTACAGGAATGTACTCCAAAGCTACAAAGCAGATTTCCTGAAGCAGTATTATGATGACAACCGTTGGAATAATAGGGAAAGAAAAGAAATTGGCGATCCAGCGCTTTCAGACATTGAAACCTGGTCCAACCATATCCTGCTCGATTCCATTGCATCTGCATTTTACAAGTCCCTGGAGAATGAAGAGGTTTTAATTAAAACCCCCGTAGAAAATTTTGAAGACTTGCTTCAGCAAAAAAAACTGAACCGGTTGTATAGACCCACACTCTATGACTTGCTTGTTCACCAGGCTCTGGATTTCTTCTCCAATTCTGCTAACATTCCCGTCGCAGGCGCCAATGGTCAATACATCCTAAAAGATCCAACTCTCTACGCGCTTTCTTCACAATTCCTGAAATTGGAATTTTCCAAAGACGCTCCTTCAACTTACCAAAGTGTTTTGAGGCTGTACCAAAAGCTGGAAACCCTGCATAAAGAGACCGCCCCGCTGGTATATTCAATCTTAAACCGGATGGAGTATGTGAACACCTATTATACGGGAGATCAAAAGTGGCAAAATTACGAAGATGCCCTACTTGCATTGGACCAGGAATTCAAGGGAGAACTCCCGGCAGCGCTTATTTTACTGAAAATAGCTGAAATGTATTATGACCGGTCGGGTGAAACTGATGAGGACGGAAAGCTCCTGCATCCCGATTTTCTAAAAAAAGCTGTCGCGCTTAGCGAGGAGATCATAATGAAATATCCTAATACAGATAGTTCCCAAATGGCGGCCAGGTTAAAGAGCAGTATTACTTCAGTAAACCTGGGAGCCAGGATTCCTGCTATTCTTAGTTATAATGAACCGGGTAGAATTTTTCTGGATTATAAAGGACTGGATAGCCTTCAGTTAAAGATCATTAAAGTTAAACACGATTTTCAGAATACAATTACTTACAGAACCAGGGACTCCATTATCCAGTCAGTCGCCTCAAAAGCAATTCCGGTAATTTCAGAATTATACAGCTTACCACAATCGGCCGATTTTAATAATCATTCTACTGAGCTAACTTTTCCCGGCCTGGAAAAGGGAAATTATCTCGTATATGTTTCAGAAAAGAAACCGGGAAAGGCGAATAATTTCAGTTTTTCATTCATGCAGGTAACAGATTTGGTCCTGGCGCAGCGGGAGTACCATCAATTTCAGATTTATAAAGCCCTGGACAGAAATACAGGAAAAAGGATTCCACAGGCAAAACTGCAGTTTTTTACTGAAAGAAAAGGAGTGAGCAAAACTCTTCTTACAGACGCAAAAGGCGAAGTAAAAGAAATCAAAACCAATAGCAGACAACGTTCATCTAAAATCCTGGTGATAAAAAAAGGAGATACGCTTAATGCCAATTACTGGCAGGGACATTACAGGCGGAATTATAACAATGCAGATAATGAACCCACCGCCACCACATTATTGTACCTGGACAGGGCAATTTACCGGCCGGGACAAAAAGTTTATTTTAAAGGAGTACTGTTGACCCAGGAAAATAAGAAAACTACCATTGTACCCAATGAATTTGTAGAGGTTTATGTAGATGACCCAAATGGGGAGGAGCTGCATTATTTCAGGCTTAAGACCAATAAATACGGATCGTTCAACGGGGAGTTTATCCTTCCTACCGGTGGGATTACGGGAGAATTTACTATTTATACCGAAGAGGACACAGAAACTGAAACAATTTTCTGGAATAAGATCCAGCGCGGAAGGTTCCTGGAAAACGGAGTTTCCTTTCGGGTAGAAGAATATAAACGACCCACATTTGAGGTAAAATTTGATAGCATCAATGCAATTTATAAAACCGGAGATACCATTTCCATTACCGGACAGGCAATTTCGTTTTCGGGAGCACCTATTAGTAACTCCCGGCTTATCTACGAAGTTCAAAGACAAAAACAGAATTACTCACGCTGGTACCAGCATTATTCAGAACCTGTGCCCGTAAAGATTGACACAATTACCACTGGTGACGACGGAAAATTCAGCATTCAGTTTCCTGCTCTTTTTAATGATGAAGATCTTAAGGAGGAGAATTTGCTTTACAAATTTAATATTACCGCCACGGTAACCGATGCTTCCGGAGAAACACGGGAAGCCATAACCTCCCTTAAACTGGGCAAAAAAAATCTGCTCGTTAACCTGAATATGGCTGAGGAGATCAATACCGGCTCAAAACTCCAACCTGTCATTGAGGCTACTAATTTAAATTCGGTTCCCGTTGAAGTAACAGGTAGCCTGAAGATCTATAAACTAAGAGGCCCGGGAAGGATACTGAAGGCGAGATTATGGGAAGCTCCAGAAATTCAGCAAATCCCGGAAAAGGAATTCATCGAACTCTTTCCTGAAGAGCCTTATGCTTCTGAAAATGACCCTAGAAACTGGCCAAAAGGGGAATTGGTTTATAGCCATGACTTTACAGGTACAGGCCCTTTTGAACCTGAAATAGATTTGGCAGACTGGGATGCGGGAAAATATCTTGCGGAAGTAGTAGTAGATAATGGCAATTTTAACGCAACAGCGGAGAAAGTTTTAACCCTCCAGAATCCTGATAGCCGGCTTCCTGCAGCCGATGAGAGGTTCAGTATAAGCATCCAGAATTCAAAATATCTTGAGGATGGTTATGTTGCAATTGTTCTCACAACAGCTTATAAAGATTTGAAGTTGGAAGTGGCAGCCTTTGACGGCTACAAAAAAGTATTCGATCAATTTGTAGATGTAAACAGTCGAAAGCAATTAAGGATAGCTGTTTCGGGACTTAGCGGTACCGCAATAGAAATCCAGGTAAATGGGGTGAAAAATAATTCTTTGATCAATGAAACCAGGAGGATCTCGTTGAAAAGAGAAAAGACTTTTTTGAATATAGAAACCGGGACCTTTAGAAATAAGATCGAACCGGGAGCCGAAGAAACCTGGAGTTTTAAAATAACCAACGAAAAAGACGCGGTTCCCGATGCAGAGGTACTTGCTTCTATGTACGATGCCTCTTTAGACCAATTCGCAACTGCTGCCTGGGCTCTCAATCCCGGATTTTCACAGGAATACCTGAGATTTCCTTCTTATAATCTCTCCAATGTTGGAGATGTAAAATTTCTGGAAAACAGGTTCAACGGTACCCCTACCTACAGTCCAGGGAAAAGGATTTTTGACCGATTACAAATGTTCGGCTTTAGGTTTAACAGTCCCAATAGTTATGTGTATCGCCAGTATCTGCGACAAAAAACATTAAGCGCCAATAATGCAAATGTGTTAACCGGAAATACCCGCGGGAGTGTTATGGACAATGAGGGCCTGCCCCTGCCCGGGGTAATGGTGATCATACAAGGATCTACCAAAGGAACAAACACTAATTTTGACGGAGAATTTGCCCTTGACGCCCAGCCGGGAGATATTCTTACATTCTCCTCTATCGGCTTTAAAACCCAGGAACATGTAGTTGAAAAAGATAAGAATATCTATGTCATTATGGAAGAAGATTCTTCAAGTCTTGATGAAGTAGTCGTGACTGGTTATGGAGAAGTCAATGAAGAAGAGCTATCCATTTCAGAAGAAGCTATGGTTAGTGAAGATTATGAAATGGCCCTTGCAGGCAAGGTTGCGGGCTTATCTATATCTCCTGCAGCCCCGGGAGGAGCTGCCCAAATTAGAATTCGCGGAAATTCTTCTGTAGCGTATGGAAAAAACCCACTCTATGTTGTTGATGGAGAAATTGTCACCACTGCCGACTTAAATTCTGCAGATATTGCCGATTTAAAAATTCTCGATGCAGCAGCGGCTACAGCTATTTATGGACAAGCCGCAGCTAATGGAGCAGTGATCATTTCTACCAAAACCGGCATGCTTGCCCTGCAAAATGTAGAGGCAAGAAAGAATCTTGATGAAACTGCCTTCTTTTTTCCCAACCTCGTCCTGGACCGGGAAGGGAACGTAAATTTTTCATTTAATTCCCCTGAAGCACTTACCCAATGGAAATTGCGATTACTTGCTCATACCAACACCTGGTCAACCGGCACTTTTGAGGGTTATGTGCATACACAAAAAGAGTTAAGTGTAACTCCCAATGCACCCCGCTTTTTACGGGAAGGGGACAGCATCATTTTCAAAGCAAGGATATCCAATCTTTCCGGCGCGCCCCTAACCGGTACCGCAATGTTACAGTTATACAATGCTATTACGATGGAACCAGTGGATGTGGAGCTTGGGAATGTAAAAAATATTCAGCCATTTAGTCTTGCCGCCTCCGGTAATACCTCTGTTTCTTTTGATCTCGTTATCCCGCAGAATGTCCCAGCCGTTACATACCGTATTATTGCAAAAGCAGGAAATTTTTCTGATGGAGAAGAAAATATACTTCCGGTTCTAAGCAACAGAATGCTGGTGACAGAAAGTCTGCCAATGTTTGTACGGGCGGGTGAAACAAAAACGTATGAGTTTGAGAACCTGAGTAAAAACACCTCTGAAACTCTGCAAAATCAAGCTTTCAGTTTGGAATACACCTCGAATCCTGCCTGGATTGCGCTTCAAAGTTTACCCTATTTAATGGAGTTTGCCTACGAATGCAGTGAACAAACCTTTGCTAGGCTTTACGCCAATAGCCTTGCAGCTAAGATCATGAACAGTAAGCCACTAATAAAGGAAGTTTTTGAATCCTGGGAAGCCGATAGTAGTATGGTAAGCAACCTTGAGAAGAATGAAGAACTGAAGAACCTTATTCTTGCCGAAACTCCCTGGGTACGGGATGCACAAAGCGAAACCGTTCAAAAACAGCAATTGGCCAACCTCTTTGAGCTGAAAAAGCTGGAAAATGAGCAAAAGGAACTCATGATCAAACTGGAAAGAATGCAAAATTCTTCTGGTGCTTTCCCCTGGTTTTCCGGTGGAAGGGACAACTATTTTATTACCCGTCATATCATTGCAGGACTAGGGCACCTTAAAAAGTTAGATGTTCCAATAAGAGATTCTAAAATTGTTGCTAGGGCAATTGTTTTCCTGGATGCTGAATTAATAAGAGCTGAAAGAGAAAATTATGATAGAAAAAATCAGAAATATTTCTACAAGAGTTCTGCTGCACTGCATCACTTATATGCACGTAGTTTTTATTTGAAAGAAATCCAAGCCTCCCCCGAAGTTCAGGCGATTGAAAAAAAGATTCTGAAAGCTCAAAAAGAAGACTGGCTGCAAAAAAGTATTTATAATAAAGCATTGCTCGCCCTTGTTCTTTCCAGATACGATGAGAAAAAAGAAGCTTATAAGATTGTTCAGGCATTGCAGGAATCGGCTGTCAATTCTGAAGAATATGGGATGTACTGGAAAGAAAATGAGAGAGGCTGGTTCTGGTATAATGCACCAATAGAAACACAGGCTCTTATAATTGAAGCTTTTGCTGAATTTCCTGAGGAGAAAACGGCAATTGAGGAAATGAAGATCTGGCTGCTTCAAAACAAGCGAACCAATCACTGGCCCACCACAAAAGCAACTACTGAAGCTACGTATGCCCTGCTCATGCAGGGAGATGATTGGTTGCAATCTAGCAATGATGTAATTCTTAGTCTGGGTTCAAAACCAATAGCTCCCGAAAAACTGGCAGCCACCAAAACCGAAGCCGGAACAGGTTACCAAAAATTAAAGTGGACAGGGGAAGAAATGGATGAAAGCTTTAGCAA
>CAXAZV010000101.1:0-10480 GCA_963973375.1 uncultured Antarcticibacterium sp. | reverse complement strand
AGGAGGAAATACAAAATTTTTTAAGGAGCCCTGAAAGGGCGTAATATTTCAGCCTTGGTGGATCCTAATACGGAAAGAAAGGCGCCCTAATGTTAATCCCACACATATCGTTCATCAAATTCAATGGCGTATTTTTTTAAATATTCCCTGTACTCATCTTGAAATGTTTTTTGGCCGTGATGGTCCTTTTGATGTGCAATATAGGATACGATTTTATCGACATCTGAAGGATTTATGGAAAATGCCCCATAACCATCCTGCCAATAAAAGTTTTTAAATTTCTCACCTTTGGTTTTTATCCATTTCGAAGAATGAGATTTAACTTCCTCCATTAATTTTATCAAAGTAATTTTCTTGGAGAGCATACATAGTATGTGGATATGATCATAATAGCCACCCACTTTTAAAGGCTGACAATCTAAATTTTTGCAAATGCCACCAATGTAACTGTGAAGCTCTGTTTCAATGGAGGGATGAATAAGGGGTTCCCGGTGTTTGGTGCTAAACACAATATGGAGATAATTTTTTACCAGAGACTGTCCCATATGTATATTACGCCCTTTCAGGGCTATTTGGTAAATATTTCGTTAATCGATGGTTTATTTTCTTCTTTATCCGATGGGCTACACCCATCTCTTGTGGATGGTGCCCTTTCAGGGCTTTTTTGTTTAATTAACTTTCTTCAGGTTTTTCATTTCTATTGATTGAAACCAATTTTGACCGTCAATGTTTAATTGAACCGTATTTAATAAATATCTGTTGGTCCTAACATTGTCGTCATATGCCGCCAGCATTTTATTATTTACGTCCATGATATATCCCAACTTCAGGTTCTCATCGCCAAATATCCTGTAAACAATTGTTCGATCTAATTTAAAGGGCATTTTTCTTATTATTTCTGAGACTTTACTTTCTACTTCATCAAATCCTATTTTCTCAGTTTCCAGATAAATTGTTTTGTCTTTGCTTATGAAGAGATTAATATAGGTCTCATTACTCTGACTGTAGGAGGATGCAATTGAAATAAAATAAATCGCAAAAAACACCGGGAGAAAAAATAGTTTTTTAAACATCGGTTTGGGTTTTGTTATGGTTTTTAGTCCGGTTGTAATATCAGCTAATTCTGGTTCCTAAATCTTCTTTCAGAAAACTTGCTTAGTTATTTACTCAAGTTTTCTTTCACCTTATCTTTTAATTCTGTTTCCGTCATTTTCAAATATTTGTCCAGAAGTAAATTTTTTTGATCAGGTTCATTTTCTAGAATAAGTTCATAATATTCAAGAACTTTTATAAATGCGTTAATGGATGAATTTGTCAAATCATACTCATTTTTTGTGCGAATTTTATTTGCTAATTGATTACTCATAAAGACAATACTGATTTCATCATAGTATTTATAATTTTTTTCAGTTGTCATAAATTCGAAAAGTGCTTTGTAGTTTATAGGAAAGTCAGGATAATTTACAAATTGATACATCATAAAATCCGCGGATTTTGACACAAATTCTTTATCAGATTTTAGAATAGGGTTTGTAGAGATCCATTCAATTTCTTTTAAAATTTCTTTTTCAGATTTCGCCGTTATTTGACTGTAAAAATTTGATTGAAAACAGAGGATTGTGAGTAAACTTAAAATGATTTTCTTCATTCTTGAATTTTTATGATAATTGTACAAAAGGTCTTGGTTAACACAAGTTGCGGGAGTAGGGACACGAACTTGTCGGCTTTGTTGTTTTTTACCTGGTCTATAAAATAACATTTTTCACCAGATTGCCCCGCTATTTGCGATTAACTGATGTTGCCCATTGGCATTTTTTTTATCAGCTATTAAACAATTTATTCTTTTTAATCTTAATTCCTTGATTTATTTTGGAAACAGATAAGACTGAAGGAATATCAGTTGTCCATTTATTAAGCTTTAGAATAATTAGTATTATTTCAATTCTTGAGATGATTCCTAAAACAACACATATGATAAAAGGAATGTAACTTGTTCCCGTAAGAACTAAGTCAATTAGAAAACCAAGGAGCGTTAATGTCCATAATTTGGCAAGAAGGGAGTGTGTTGCAATTGATTTTTTAAATTTAAAATAACTGACTAAATAGCATAAAACCTCAAGAGAAACAATAATAGCTATCCAGATTATATTTTCTTTTATAAAATCAATGTTCAAATAGAATATCGAAGTAATTACAATCAACCAAAAGAATTGGTCAACATTAGAATCCCAGATCCGTAATTTTTCAGTAGATACATTCAGTTTCCTGGCGATTATTCCATCAAATATATCCGTGATTAAACCGAGTGACATCAAAACTACAATCCAAATTGAATAATATTCAATTTTATAAAACGCTAAAATCCCGATTATAATACCAATCAATATTCTGCTATAAATAAGTAAAAATGGAACATTCTTCATTTTTCAGTTTTGCTTGTGGCTAACGTCTCGTATAAAAACTGTGCGAGCTGGCGCGCGTGATTGTCCGCAGGACAATCCGCTGAGCAAGCGAGCACCGAATTTCGATTCAAGAACAAATTAAGCATTGTTTTTATATGTTGTTGGCAATAGTCATTCTAACCTTTTTATATCAATAAATTGTCCGTTTTCATCCCACAGAAAACTCCATTCTCCGTTTTCGATTTTATCTAATATTTCCTGACCATCAGGAAGGTCGTGGAAGGCTCTCTCTATATAGCTTTTAAGGAAATTTCCAAAATTGCCAATTCTCTCATTTTCATCAACTAACTGTAACTTTTCTGGTCTAACGCAAGAGATTTTATATTCTGAATTTCCATTTATTTTTGATTGAAATATGGGTCTTTCTTTTAAATGTAATCTAATGAAATTGAAATGAGCAAAGATTTCGTAAAACTGAAAGATTGAAATTCCTTGATTTATTAGGGAAATTTGTTCCTGATACATTGAACTCGCAGCGGTAGAGTCATCCAATACAGAGGCAATTCCGATATCACCCAACTGTAGAAAAACACTTTTAGTCCACGGGTTATCAATATAATCAAACGAAAACTCATCCTTGTTGTCCACGATTTGATTAATAAGTATCGAACCGTAAACTTCCGGTTCGATTTTAGCGCCAGTATGATGGGTTCGAACTAAGCAATGAATGTGGTGAAAATCTTCCCAAAAGTATCGATCTCCGATTTTTAGATCGGGTTTCCTTAAGTCTAAATTTTCTCTGAGTGATAAATCCTTTAAATGAGTTTTAAAATAAATCAGAGCGAGCCACTTAAATAGCAAATCTATCTTTTCTTGGGAAGAATTTAATTCTTTTGCAAACTCATTATATGGTTGGGATATTAAATTTCTAATAGGATCTTCGTAAAGTAATCCCAATTCTGAATTGCAATCAGAACAGCAAGGCACTTTGTATTTAGCATATGAGGTTTTTATGCCATTAGGAAGAGTGATTTTATGATTATAAAGCTTAAATTTTTTTAAAATCCAGTCGGGTAAAATATGTTCATCATTGAACTCTTTTTCGTCTGGTCTGGCACCGCAAATAAAACAATAACCATTCTGGACAATATCTCTTTTGAAATGTTCTAAGTGATAAAATAATATTCTACCATCTAATCCAATAATTGTCTTAGGAGTACTGTCGATCATATGATTATTGCCAACATGCTTATAAACGTACCATAACATTTATCTCATTCATTTACCCAAAAATACTAAAATTATGTTAAAACCATGGGAAAAACTGTAAACAGGGGACAAAAAGAATTTGCATAAAAATTGAGTCGGCATAATTGATATAAGCAGTGTATCTTTACAAAAAAATAAAGCAGGCCGCCTTATCGCTGCGTTTTATGACGTGGAGGAAATTCCGGACACCGTAGGGCAGCATAGTGGGTAACGCCCACCGTTCGCCCCCCGGGCGAAAAGGACTAGTGCAACAGAAAGTATGTACAGGTAATGCTGTAGTGAAACCAGGTAAACTCTATGCGGTGCAATGCCATGTATACCGGCTCTTAAGGACGGCCCGTCCGTTGCCGGAGGGTAGGCAGCTAAAGCTTGCTGGTAACAGTAAGTTCAGATAAATGATAGGGGTCCCGTTTATTCGGGAAACAGAATCCGGATTACAGGCCTGTTTTTATTTTTTTATTTCCACCGGTAGCTTCACAAAGTTGCTTTTGCATGCAGTTCCTCAACCCAATCCATAGCATCTTCCATCTCAATAAAAACAGCAAAGGGCACCTTTGAAAAAGATTTTTCAAAATTGGCCATTTTGAGGGAAGAAGCCATTTCACTTACAATGGCAATTCCCACAAGGTTTTTTACACTATATATATTGAGATAAACGGTGGGGTCCACGTTGTAAACGTTTACCCTTTGAGAAATATAAACAAACTTTTTGCTTTTGTAAAAATCTGAACACACCTCGATGAGATCCTCTACCTGCTTTTTGCTGAAGACCACTCCTTCGCGAACCCGAGAAATAACAAATTTTTTATGAAATTCCAGGATGGTAAATTCCAGTTCTATAGTGCGTAATATTTCTTCCATTCCTCAATTTAGGAAAAAAAACTGAAAACTGAATTTCCGTATTTCCTTATTTCCTCAAAATGAGGGGTTTCTGAGAGGTCAAGCCTTTTGGAATGTTCTATGATCAATACGCCCTCTTCTTTTAAAAGTTCTCTTTCAAAAGTTATGGCAACTATATTTTGCAGGGTTGCCACATCCAGATCATAAGGGGGATCGGCAAAGATAATGTCTGCTTTTATGGGTGCTTTTTCCAGGTATTTTAAAACATCGCTTTTTACGGGCGTGATATTGAGTTCCAACTCATCGGCCGTTTTTTTGATGAATTTTACACAATCAAAATTTGCATCTACAGAGGTTATTGGCCCGGACCCGCGAGACCCGAATTCATAAGAGATATTCCCTGAACCCGAATACAAGTCCAATACTTCCAGATTTTTAAAATGAAACCTGTTGTTTATAATGTTGAACAATGCTTCCTTGGCAAAATCTGTTGTTGGCCGTATTGGGAGCTTTTTAGGCGCGGTGATCCTTCTTCCTTTATGTTGTCCTGAAATTATTCGCATCCTAATGATTTTAATAAAATGAAAGCTTCCCGTTGAAATTGGGGATTTCTGAATTCTTCAGGGCTTAGCCGGAATTTGGGATCAAAAAATTCTACATTCTTAATGTAGGTATAAGTGATCTCATATTCTGGAGCATCTTTTGTGATCTCTCCAAGCAAATAGATGGAGAAATCTAATGGATCAAGCTGTAGCTGTTCCGCAGTAAAAAGCAGATAATAGATAAAATCCTCCGGCGTTTCATACTTAAAAGTATTGCTAAGCAGGAGTTTTCCATCCTTCATCACAACCAGATCGTAATATCCTTTAAAACTATTTAAATAAGCTACAGGCCCTTTGTCTTCGTTATTATGGCTTAGTTGCTCAATAAGTTCTGTGGCGCTGTGTTTAAATTCAAACTCACCGTATTTGTCAAAGAAATAATTGGTGATATTGGTATAGGGAATATATACGTTTACCAATTCCTCATTTGAAAACACATCATGAGCAACAAGGTCTGTTTGCAGGATCTTGGTATTGAATTTCAAATAATGCGAAGCTTCCTCTTCCACAAAAAATTGAGAAGGAACTATACTGTACAACTCATTTGAAAAAAGAAGAACAACTTCATTGAAAGCTAATTCCAACTGTTTTTCCTCTTTATAAAGCAGTTCTATTTGCTCCAGGATCTTTACAGGCGTGAACTCTTTTTCAAAATTTATCTTCTTATACCACAGGATCTCATTTTTATTTGACTCCATGACACAAAAAGAAAGTCCATTCAGGCGCACCTGAATGGACAACTTTAAAATATCAATATTTTCTTTACTGGTTTGTTGCTTGTCCATAAGAATCTGGCCAGTTCGCAGTGGTGTTTACATCTTCCATTGAACCAACGCTAATATAAGGACCGTTTACCTGGTCTACAGAAACTACCTGCTTCTCTTGCATTACAAGATCTTTATCCTGGTCATGCAACACTACACTCTTATCTACTCTTACCATAAAAACAGGAAAGGTATTGTCATTCTTAAGAATGGTGCCTGCATCCATTTCGAATTCTGCATCTACTCCATCTACCGGTACTTTTGCCATTTGCTTGTATCTGTCGTTTCCTTTAAATAAAGAATCCTTTACTGAAGCATAACCAAGGGTATCAATTAAAACGATGTCCATGTACTTGTCTACACCAAACGCTTTTCTATACTCCACATCCATTACCGTGGTATCTCTTCTTTGTACCACTACAAACTCTGCAGTATCTATAAATTTAATCAAGCCATCAAAATCCTTTGCATATTTCCCGGTTACATCCTGGTGTGCCAACTGCGCAGCACGAATATCCATAAGACGTTCAATTACCTTGGTGTATCTTTTTTCTTTGAGTTTGTTAAATTGAATTGGTTCGTACACTGCGTTAAAAACGAGGTATCCCAAAAAGATAATAACAACCCATAGGACTAATTGAATTACAAGTTTCATGCTTTTTTAAATTTAAAATAATTAGAGTTCATCGCAAATCTACAATTTTTTTTTATTCGTAAAAGTTTCTGTCGTTAAATTACGTTGTTATCTTTGAGATTTGCAAGAAAGCCCATGGAAACCTTAAGTGCCAATCAATTTTATAAGCTACTCATCAACGACTTAGGGTTTAATGCAAAGATAAAACAGGACATCGCTTTACAGCAACTTTCCTCTTTTGTCGTAAATCCGGTCGCAGATACTATTTTCCTGCTAAAAGGCTATGCCGGAACCGGGAAAACCACCATTATTAGCGGGTTGGTGAAAAATCTATGGAAAATAAAACGCAGCGGAATCCTGCTCGCTCCCACAGGAAGGGCCGCCAAGGTGATCTCTCTTTACTCTGGCCAGGAAGCGCAAACCATCCATAAAAAGATATATTTTCCAAAAAAGACGAGTGGGGCAGGAGTGCAGTTTGTTTTACAGCCCAACAAACACCGCAATGCTATTTTTATAGTTGATGAGGCCTCCATGATCCCAGATGAGAATCAGGATTCCAAATTATTTGAAAACAACGGCCTCCTGGCAGATCTTATAGATTATGTTTCCTCCGGCCACCAGTGCTCTCTTATCCTAATAGGGGATACCGCGCAGTTGCCACCCGTGAAACTAGACATGAGCCCTGCCCTGGAAGAAGAAAAACTTCGTACCCATTACCAAAAGGAGGTTGTACATATTGAACTGGATGAAGTGGTACGTCAAAGCGGGGAGAGCGACATACTTTTGAACGCCACCCTGCTGCGGGAAGCCCTTGCCGAGCAATTCTACGAGTATTTTAAATTTCGCACTACGGGAAAAGCAGATGTTGTACGCTTAATGGACGGGCAGGAGATCCTGGATGCCATTCAGGATTCCTATGATCACCTGGGGCATGAAGATACCACCATCATTGTGCGGTCCAATAAAAGGGCCAACCAGTACAACCAGCAAATAAGAGCGCGCATCCTGGATCAGGAAGAAGAAATCTCATCTGGAGATTATCTTATGGTAGTAAAAAATAACTATTTCTGGATAAAGCCTTCTTCAGAAGCGGGATTTATTGCCAATGGAGATATCGTAAAAGTTTTGGAAATAAGGGCAATTAGAGAGCTGTACGGTTTTCGTTTTGCTGAAGTGAAGGTGCAAATGATAGATTATCCAAAAATGGCACCCTTTGATACGGTAGTGATCCTGGATACGCTGGAAAGCAATTCCCCATCGCTCACCTATGATGAATCTAATAAATTGTACCAGGAAGTAATGCGGGATTATGAAGATGAAACCTCCAAATACAAGAAATTTCTCAAGGTAAAAGGGAACAAATATTTCAATGCCTTGCAAATTAAATTTTCCTATGCTATGACCTGCCATAAATCGCAGGGTGGGCAATGGAACACCGTTTTTATTGAACAACCTTATTTGCCAAACGGGATAGATAAAGATTATCTAAGATGGCTGTATACTGCCGTAACAAGAGCGCAGGAAAAATTATACCTTATAGGATTTAAGGATGATTTCTTTGCTGAAAATTAGGCCTAAAAACCCTTTTAATATTGCTGAAATTTTAAAAAATATGACACAAGTTCCGCTTAAAATAATAGCCGTGATCCCCGCAAGATATGAAGCGAGTCGATTTCCCGGTAAACTGATGCAGGATCTCAACGGGAAGACTGTTATTCTACGTACCTATGAAGCGGCAGTAAATACCGGCCTGTTTGATAAGGTGTATGTGGTGACAGATAGTGATATTATCTTTAATGAAATCACCTGCTCCGGCGGTATTGCCACAATGAGCAAAAAGGAGCACGAGTGCGGCAGCGACCGCATTGCCGAAGCCGTGGAAAATATGGATGTGGATATAGTGGTGAATGTGCAGGGAGATGAACCGCTTATAGACAAGGAAAGCCTTGCAAAGCTCCTGGATGTTTTTAGGGAAGATAAAGATCAAAAAATAGATCTGGCTTCACTTAAAACCGCTATGCATGAACCCGAAGAGATCACCAATCCCAATAACGTAAAGGTGATCACCAATAAAGACGGTTTGGCGCTTTACTTCTCAAGATCTCCCGTTCCTTTCCCTCGCGATACTTCAACCGGGGTTACCTATTATAAACATATTGGGGTATATGCTTTTAGAAAGCAGGCTTTAATGGATTTCTACAGGTTACCAATGTTATCTCTTGAAGCTACTGAAAAGATTGAGTGTATAAGGTATCTGGAATACGGTAAAAACATTAAGATGGTAGAAACCAACTTTAAAGGAATTGGAATAGACACTCCTGAGGATCTTGAAAAAGCGAGAAAGCTTTTCAAGGAATAAATATTGCCCGTTTTAGGGCTTTATGGTAAAGCGTTTATGTAAGCTTTAATCTATTCCGTTACCGCTTCTTTGTAAATCTTTAAAGCCCTTTCCCTAGCTTCTTTATGGTCTACCATAGGTTCAGGATAGTTTGCGGTTCCAAACTCCTTTACCCAGGCTTTGACATATTTCATATTCTTATCATAATCATTTAACTGGGTGGTGGGATTAAATATCCTGAAATATGGCGCTGCATCAACACCACTGCCGGCAGCCCATTGCCAGTTCCCCACATTGGAACTCATTTCATAATCCAGGAGTTTTTCAGCAAAATAAGCTTCTCCCCAACGCCAGTCTATCAACAGGTGCTTACATAGAAAACTGGCCACCAGCATTCGTACCCGGTTATGCATGAATCCGCTTTCATTCAATTGCCGCATTCCCGCATCTACAAGCGGATATCCGGTTTTCCCTGCTTTCCATAGGCTGAATTCTTCCTCATTATTCCGCCATTGGATCCTGTCATATTTCGGTTTAAAGGCCCCGGTGACAGTATGGGGAAAATGATATAGTATCTGCATAAAAAATTCCCTCCAAATGAGCTCCTGTAAAAAAGTCTCATTTTTTTCATTGGCGGCAAGATGTACAATTTCCCTTATACTCACTGTTCCAAATCTTAAATGCGGGCCAAGGTGGGAAGTACTGTCAATCCCCGGGAAATTTCGTTTTCCCTGATAATCCTTTATCATGTTGCCTGACACATCATAGGCAGGGACGCTGATATTGGACGGCTCAAATCCAAGTTCTTTTAATTCTGGATTGGGTAAATTGCTGTTCTGTATGAAATTTTTGAAATGCGGTTTTGTTTTATATGCCACGGGATCCAACTCCCTGAATTTTTCCTTCCACAGGCGCATGTAGGGGGAATAAACCACATAGGGACTGCCGTCATTTTTTACAACTTCGTCCTTTTCAAAGATCACTTGGTCCTTAAATGTCTTAAACGGGATATTTTGTGAAGACAGAATTTCTTCAATTTGGCTATCCCTTTCTTTTGCATAAGGTTCATAATCGTGGTTGGTATAAACCTCAGCAATATCATAGGTTTTGAGAAGCTGCTTAAAAACCTTCTCCGGTTTCCCACTGAAAATAGCGAGGGAACTACCGTTTTGTAGTAACTGTTCCCGTATTTTTTGAAGATTTTGATAAATAAAGCTAACCCGGGCATCATCTCTTTCTAAATTTTCAAGGATATGCTCATCAAAGATAAATATGGGGAGAACAGGGAAATCACCCTGCAGTGCATGGAACAAACCTGTATTATCCTGCATTCTTAGATCCCTTCTAAACCAGAATACTGCTAATTTTTCCTTCATTAATTAAGGTTGATGGTAGAGAGGCCGCCGTCCATTCCAAGGATTTGTCCCGTCATCCAGCTGCTTTTATCGCTTAACAGGAAGACCACCAAATTGGCAATATCTTCAGCTTTACCTATGCGCTTCAGGGGATGGCGTCCATCCATTTTTACTTTTTTCTCTTCTGAAGATAATAATTTTCCGGCAAGCGGAGTATCGGTTAGTGAAGGGGCGATCACATTTACCCTAAAAGAGGGGGCAAATTCGGCAGCCAGT
>CAXAZV010000100.1:0-10521 GCA_963973375.1 uncultured Antarcticibacterium sp. | reverse complement strand
CGGGTTCGTGTTTCTTAATAGCCACCACTCCCGAATCTACCGAAACGCATTTTTCAACAATGATAAATTTATTAGGGAAATACCGGTCCAGGGTTTTCTCCAATAAACTTTGGGCATTTATTTCATCGTCAATTATTACCGCTTTTATCATAAAATAAAATTACGAAAAAAAATGAGGTTGTCCGTTGTAAGTTATCAGTTGTAGTTTGTAGGCCTGCATGCCGCCGGCAGGTTGTATGTTTAAGGTTTAAAATATTAAACAACATTTTCATTAATCACTATTCCCTAACTACTACTCCCTACTCCCTAATCCCTAATCACTATTTTCTAATCACTACTCACTCAAAACCAACTTAATATTACTGTTATAAATTATTTTGTTACCGCTGTGGAAACGGCTGCATACAAGTTTTAGGTTTAATTATTACCTTGCGTTGGCCTGATAATGAAGAAATTGTTAATTTATTCCTGTATATTAAGCTTGAATTTTTCACGAAGGTCAACAAGATTATCTTTCCTTTTTAACTACATATGTCAGAATCAAATACTTCTAAAAATAATTCAGAAGAAAATACATTAAAGAAAAAGCTCCATTTCCTGGAAAAGGTGGCCGATTTTAATCCTAATCTTCTTTATATCATTCAGCTAAATCCGCACAAGATTGTTTATATAAACAATGTTATAAAAAATCTTCTGGGGCTTGATCCTGCATTTATGATTGAAAAAGGCCCGGACATTTTTAAATCGCTAATCTTTCCCGATGATTATGCGCGTTGGCTAAATAACCTTGAAAGCTGTTTTCTTAGTAAAGAGGAAGAATCTTGTGAAGTAGATATAAGAGTGCGAACTGCTGATGAGGGATGGAAATGGTTCAAAATTAAGGATAAGATATTTGAAAGGGATTCCACCGGCACGGTTACTCATGTTATAGGGACAGCTTATGATATTCACGAGCAGAAGATCTGGGAGGAAAAACTAAAGGAAGAACATCGCCGTTTTCAAAATGCCCAGGAAATTGGCCATATAGGTAGTTACCAGCGCAAACTGCCCGGAGAATACCTATCCTACTCACCTGAGTTTTACCGCATACTGGGCCTTGAGCCAAAGGAAGAGGAAATACATATTGACGAATTTATATCGCACGTACACCCGGACGATCGTGAAAAATATTTAAAAGCTATACAACAAACCTATACTACCGGTGTTCCGCTGGATATTGTTACAAGGGCTATACGGCCAGATGGCAGCATAAGGCACATCCATAGACGCGCAGCCATCCTCAAAGATGAGGCCGGGTTGCCTATACTGGGATATGGTACGGGCCAGGATATTACCGAAAGGGTAAAAGCAGCAGAAGAGCGGGAAAGGTTAGAAAACCTGATGCAAGCTACAGAAATTGTGGCCGGTACCGGAAGTTATGAGGCAGACCTTGCCACAGATAAAGTCTATTTCTCCAATGGATTTATTCGCCTTTTTGGTTATGAACCCGGCGAACTTGAGTGTTCACGTGAATGGATCCATGAACATTCCCATCCAGATGATGTAGAAGTTGTAAACCAGATCCTGGAAGAGGCCATTACTAAAAAACAGAAATATTCATATACCAGGAGAATATTTCACAAGAATGGGCAGGTACGCATCATAGAATCCCAGGGTAGTGTAATTGTAAATGAACAGGGTGAAGCCGAAAAGCTTATAGGTCTTGTACAGGATGTTACTGCACGAAAAAAGGCAGAGGAAGAGTTACTTCGCAGCGAAGAACGCAGTAGAAATCTCCTGAAAGTACTTCAGGATGTACCTGATTCCTACCTTGTTCTTACTCCGGATTTTATGATTGATATGGTTAGTGATGCTTACCTCGCAGAAACTGCTACCCGGCGCGATGAAATTATAGGAATGAATATATTGGAAACATTTCCTGATAATCCCGGTGATCTAAATGCTACAGGAGTAAAAAATCTTCTTGCTTCCCTTCAAAAAGTCCTTTCTACCAAAAAACCCCACCGTATGCCAATTCAGCAATATGATGTGCGGGACGAGAATGGAATTTTTGAGGAGAAATACTGGAGTGCCACCAATACCCCGGTCATTAATACCAAGGGAGAAGTGGATTTTATAATCCACCGGGTGTTAAATATTACCGATGTGGTAAAAAAACAAACAGCGGAAAAGGGGATTTCCAAGGAAACCGAGATTCTAAAAACTTCCCTTGAGGAAATAAAGCTACAGGCGGCCCGGTTAAAAGAAAACCGGTCTTTACTGCAAACTATTTTTGATGCCTCCCCTAATTCCATCGTTTTATATAAGATCCTGCGGAATGAGAATGAGAAAGTGGAAGATTTTGAATTTTTAATGCTGAACGCTTATAATTCCGAAAAACTCGGGATCTCCCGGGACATTATAGGCAGGAAAATGACTGAAGAATTTCCCGGGGTGCGAAATAATAATATACTGAACGAGGCAATAAAAACAGCTGAAACCGGGGTGCCGAGCGATTTCGAGATCCATTACCGGGAAGATGGCTTAAATCATTGGTTTCATTTTAAAATAATTAGGTTAGAAGATCAACTTTTAATTACAACACAAGATATTACAGAGCGTAAGAAAACCGAAGAGATCATTCAAAAAATGTTAAATGGTTCCCTATCAGCCATTAGTATTCTTGAATCTTTAAGGGATAAGGATGGGAAAATCGTGGATTTTATTTTTAAAGGCGCCAATAATGCTGCGGAAAAAATCAATGCCATGACGGCTGAAAAAATGGTGGGAAGCCGCATGCTGGATTTGTTTCCGGGCATAAGAAATGAAATTTTTGACATTTATTCCAGTGTTGTTGAAACTGGTGAACCCATACGAATTCAACGCAAATACTCCTATGAACATTTAGATAACTGGTTTGACATTTCGGCTGTAAAAATGGGTGATGGTTTTCTTTTAACCTTTAATGATATTACCGAACAAAAAGAAGCCGAACAAGAGCTTTTACAATTAAAGGAGGAACTTGCACAAAGGGCAGAAGATAAATACAGGAAAATCATTAATTCTATGGATGAAGGTTTTTGCCTTATTGAGACTATATTCAATGAGAATAAAGAATGCATAGATTATCGGTATCTGGAAACCAATCCTGTTTTCGAGGAACAGTCTGGACTAAAAGATGCTATTGGCAAGACCATAAAGGAGATGGCCCCTTCTATAGAATCCTATTGGTTAAGATATTACGGAAATGTAGCAAAAACCGGGATGTCCTTAAGATTTGAAGATTACTCTGAACCACTTGAGAAATGGTTTGATGTCTATGCTTTCAGGCTGGATGAACAGGAAGAAAACCATGTAGGTATAATATTTAAGGATATAACTGAACGAAAGGTAGACGAAGAAACACAAAATTTCCATTTGGAACTCAATGATAAGCTCAGGCCACTTGTAGATCCCGAAGAAATTCAGGTTACTGCCATGCAAATCCTGGGTAGGCATCTCGAGGTAAACCGTGCTTTTTATTCTGAACCCCTTCAGAATGAGGAAACACTTAAGTCAAATCCCGGGTATATGGATGGGGTAGAAAGAGCTCCAGATGAAGTTGATATTTCAGCTTTTGAACCTGAAATTATTGAACGGTTTTTAAGTGGTGAAACCCTGGTGCTTAATGATACTCTGGAAGGTCATGTACTAAAAGAAAATCAGGAAGACGTTGCCAATACCCTGCAGGTAAGAGCTGCTATCGCTGTCCCGGTAATAAAAAACGGTATTCTTGTGGCTGCCATACGAATTCATCAACGCTTCCCACGTATATGGACTGCGGCTGAAGTCTCTTTGGTAGAGGAAGTAAGCAGGCATACCTGGGAGGCTGTAGAAAGGGCCCGGGCTGAAAATGCCCTTCGGGAAAGTGAACAAAAATTTCGAGATCTTGTAGAAGCCTCTGCTCTGGCAATATGGGAAACAGATGCCGGTGGCGTTGTGGTGACGGACAGTCCAACATGGCGGGCCTTTACAGGCCAGTCTTTTAATGATTGGAAAGGATATGGATGGCTGGATGCCATACATCCTGATGACAGGGAAAATACATTCAAACACTGGAGGGAAGCGGTGGATGCGCTCGAAAAATTTGATACCGAATTCCGCCTAATAGGATTAAACGGTGAAAGCCGGTGGACCAATGTTAAAGCGGTCCCCATTATGGACCTGGAGGGAAAAATAATAAAGTGGATAGGGATGAACCTGGACATTCACCAAATGAAAATGACCGAGGTCGCTTTATTAAGATCCAAAAATGAGGCGGAGGCAGCATCCAGAGCCAAAGAAGATTTTGTCTCTACCATGAGTCACGAAATTCGCACGCCTTTAAATGCAGTAATTGGACTTACTAATCTTCTGCTGGATAACAACCCGAGAACAGATCAAAAAGAAAACCTGAACTCCCTGAGCTTTTCGGCCCAGAACCTGCTATCCCTTATCAATGACATTCTGGATTTTAGCAAACTGGAGGCCGGGAAGGGAGATGTAGATGAAAATATCTTAGATCTTTCTAACCTTATTACCAGCCTTCAGCAGTTGTACAAGCCACAGGCAATTAATAATAACAGCCATTTTAACTTACATTTCGATAAGGATATTCCAAAGCACATTGTAACAGATCAATTAAAACTGTCCCAAATACTTCATAACCTGGTGAGCAATGCGGTGAAATTCACACGAAATGGCATTATAGATTTCACTGTGGAAATTAGCAAACGGGAGGAAGATATTTTATGGTTGGATTTCACTGTTCAGGATACAGGCATTGGTGTGCCAAAGGAAAAACTGGCCCATATATTTGAAAAATTCTCTCAGGCCGAAAGTTCTACTGTAAGACAATATGGAGGAACCGGCCTTGGTCTTACAATTACAAAATTATTATTGGAATTAATGGGCAGTGAGATCAAAGTAGAGAGCCGGGTAGGAGAAGGTTCCAGGTTCTATTTTAGTTTACCTGTGAAGGAAGCCACTATAGAGGAACAGGTACGCGATTTTACTATTATTGACACTGATGAAGAATTAGACCTACGCGATCTAAAGCTTTTGCTGGTGGAAGATGTGGAGATTAACCGAAATATTCTGCTTCAATTCTTCCAAAACTGGTGGCAATTACAACCCGATGAAGCACTTAACGGTAAGGAAGCTGTAGAAAAAGCGGGGGCGAAGAAATACGATATCATTCTTATGGATGTGCGAATGCCTGTTATGGATGGTTATGAGGCTACAAATCGCATACGTAAAATTGAAGGTTATAATAATATACCTATTCTGGCACTAACTGCCGATAAGAATCTGGAAGCGAAACAGCTGGATAATGAAACGCAATTTGATGACTTGCTTACCAAACCCTTTGACCCAAAGCAATTAAAGCTAAGGATCCTGCACCACCTGAAACGCTCTAGGTGGAATGGTTCCGGTAAACCAACAAATGAGAATGTAAAACAACAGGAGCCACTTCAGCCTGAAAGTGGAAATTCAATAATTGAAACACAGGATGAAGCTTCCTTTGATGTATCCAGATTTACCAGTCTCGCCGGCAGCAATAAGGAAGTTTTGGACAAATTACTCAAAAATTCGGTTAAAGCCATTAGATCTTATAAAGATGATTTTATAGCTGCTGCTTCAGGAAAAGATGCAGAAGAGTTGTCTAATCTTATCCATAAAAATACCATAAACCTGCACTATATCCAGGCAAATCCTTTGGGTGAAATGATAAATGAATACCGGGAAATGTTACGTACAAGGGATAAGGAAAGCCTTCAAAAAGACCAGGAAAATGCTATTTTGAAGGAGTTTGATAAGGTAATAGGGGGCTTGGAGGGATTGATATAGCCCACACCCCTAAATGGGGAGTTAAAGCAATAATCCCATTGTGAGAATGTTACGTAGTAATTGAGTAATGTTGTCGATTGTGGGCCTGCCTGCCGTAGGCAGGTTCAAAGTTGAAAGTTCAAATAAAAAGAAAAACAAAAAGCTCCTTCCCTTTTTTTTAGCCCCGATAGCGATGCGGGGGGTGGATTGAGCAGATTGGATGAATTTTTCTCATTTCCATTAAACATTCTACCGCTCAAGACGGAAGGGTTTCATAAATAGTTCAAAATTCCAATATTCAAAGTTAAAGGCTGTGAAGGTATTACTCTGTGACACAGTAACACTGGAGTCCATGGAACACAAAGTGCAGAATTACGAATAACTATTCCCTATTCACTACTACCTAAGCCCCAGATAAAACGCAAAGTATATTTTAAGATTCCCTTACTACTAACCATTCAATTCCAAATGCATCTGTAAATTAGTATATTGCAATGGATACTACATTTACAATATGCTCACTTCAAGAATTATTATTTCCCTCCTATTGGGACTATTCGCCCTTTGCGCCACCGCGCAGGATAGAACCATATTGGAAGGCCGGGTAGTAATTTTTAACACTCCAATTGAAAGCGTGCATGCTAAAAATATAAGCTCAGGTAAATCTACTATCACCAATGTTGACGGGGAGTTTCTCTTAAGCGTACAAACCGGTGACACCTTGCTTTTTTCACACGTAGCAATGAATGACTTCATAAGGTTTGTATACAATGATGATATAAAAAGAGGCTCACTAATTATTCCTATGAATACCCTTACCAATGAACTGGAGGAAGTGACCGTGACAGATGTCTCCAAAATAAACGCGGTGAGCCTGGGGATAATCCCTAAAGAGATACCAATCCCTACCCAAAATGAAAGAAGATTACAAACCGCAGGAGATTTTAAATGGCACCATTTACTCGGCATTATAGGGGGGCTTCAAATAGATCCAATTCTGAATGCTATTAATGGGAGGACCAAACAATTAAAACGCAATATTCTCATTGAAAACAAGATTAAAAATATCTCCATCCTGGAAGGACAAAGAGATTATATGCAGCAGAGCATGAACCTTAATGATGAGCAAATGGGCAGACTTATAGCCTTTGCTGCTGAAGAAGAGAAAGTGCAACTCGTTATTAACAGTAAAAACGAAATGCAAATCCAGCTTTTTCTTCTGGATACCTGGATGAAGTTCAAGGAGGATAAAGAGTAATTGGATATTTCACACCCTCAACTCCGTCATACGAAGCTTGCCTTCCGTGTAGAATAAAATCACTTCAAATTACCGCTTTTGGGTCCCGCCATCCGTGCCGCCGAATTTGAACATTCTCAAGAATATCCCCAGGAACCAATTCTCAATTCCATCAACCTCTTATCAAAAAATTTTGTATATTGAATTATAAATCATCTACTTATAACCTCTAAAAAGAAAAATCATGAAAACGAAATTTCAATTTATCGCAGGAGTAGCCTTAATGTTTCTATTTTTAATTCCGGGGGCACAAGCCCAGATCTTACAGGAAAAAGGCGATGTGATCAAGGAATATGGAGAACCGTTTTCAGCCGGGGTTACCAAGAGTGGTGAGAATTACCTTTTTTATAAAATGCCGGTGACCACCAAAGCAAGTGGCACCTACAATCAGGGACGGGTGTTGTATTTTAAGACCTTTAGCGACGGATCTGAGGTTTGTTATAAATTTAAAGTAGTTGAACCTATTTCCGAAACTATTTACAACATCACTTCCTTTACAAGAGACCTGGTACAAATTGAGGATATGCAGTGGAAGGATTATGCCAGGGGAATAGTGTATAATATAAAAGAAGTTAAAGGCGTGTGCCTTATTACGGCGGAATATGACAATGAGGTAAGCCTGGCAAAGGTTGTTAAATTTTAACCGTAGATAGTCTTATTTCGGGATGTTTATAAGATCCGTAATCTGTTGAATTTCTACAAAAAATTACAAAGCTTAATTAAAATCATAAGTTTCGGTTATATCAAAATGGAATTTTCCAAAGGATTTATTTGGACAACACAACCAACCTACCTTCAATAACGCATTTTGTAAAATTAAATTCAGCAGAAATATATTCAAAGGTTTCCCTGCGGTAAATAAAAACATGGGTTGGGTCCTTCCTGTAATACCAGGTTTTAAATTCTATCGCATCCTCAAATAAGTGGGTCATTATAAGAAGCTTTCCTTTCGGCTTTAGCAATTTGTATAATTTATGAAACTCCTCGCGGGGATTTTGAAAATGCTCCACTACTTCACAGGCAAAAACATAATCATATTGCTGTTCCAAAACTTCAGAGAAATTTGCAAAGAAAGGATCAAATTGCTTTACCCTATAATTTGCATCTTTTAATACCCCCGATATCACCGGCCCGGTTCCAGATCCAAAATCCAGCCCCTCCTGCTCCTTCCCGAAATTTCTCAAAATATAATTGCTTATTGGGGAGGTAAACTTTTTATAGCGTGGGTCGTTTGTATCATTATTATGTGACAGGTAATGTAACTGTTCCTCTTCCGGCTTTAAATACAGGCTATGGTCTTTAACCCAGGCCCTGCAGCAGGAACAGCTATAATATTCCTCATCCAGTTTATTTAAAAGATTTGTGTTGCAAAGGCTGCAGGTCATATATGAATCTTGTTAAACTCAAATTTATCGATATTTTGGAGAACCTGCTGAAAGATTATTTTTTGCAGGAAATTACCTTTTCACCAAAAATGAAAAATGATAATTTGTCGCATGAAATGTACCATTACCGGCTAACCAGATAGTGCGGTGAAGGTGCTCTCATAATTATTCTCTACCTCTCCGGAACAATTTATACACCCCAAAAAAATATTTTAAAAAGTATCGGGTTAAATTCGTAACTTTTCTCATACTAAATTGAACTTGAGAGTTTTACAGATAATCCTGCCCTTCCTGGAATATTCCTAAAGTAATACTTTTCCCCCGCCAGATAAATTGTAGAAAAGGAATAATTAAAAGTCTTCTAATCTTACAATAAAATGGGTAAAATGCTTAAAAGGATAGGCCTGCATATTCTGTTTTGGATATTGATAGTCCTTTATTTCGCCTGGGGATTCGGCCTGGACCTCAACCCCATGCAATCTTTTCGAAATGCATTGTACTTTATTCCCGGCCATCTCCTAATCGTATATGGCGTACTGTATTTTTTGGTCCCAAAATATCTGCTGCACCGTAAATACTGGCAATTTTTTCTGGGATTATTTATCCTAACAAGTATATGTGCATTTTATACTATTTTGGCCCAACTCTCTATCTCCTCAAATCCAAAACTTCAGGGGGCAAATATCACTGTGGGCAGGAACGTACTTCCATTTATTCATGTGGCTGCGATCGCGGCCTCTATAAAACTTCTCAAATTCTGGTATGTTCAAAGAAAACATACCCTGGAGGCAGAGCAGCAAAGAACCGTGGCCGAGCTTAAATTATTAAAGGCGCAACTTCATCCTCATTTTTTATTCAATACACTGAACAATCTTTATTCGCATACGCTGGAATTCTCCCCAAAATCTCCTGAGATAGTACTCAGGCTTTCGGCCTTACTCCGTTTTATGATCTATGAAAGCAATTCTCACCGCATCCCTCTGGACAAAGAGATAAACCTGTTGGAAAATTACATTTCCCTGGAAAAAATGCGGTACGGAGAAAGGTTGGATATGTCAATTAATATAACCGGAGAGATAGAAAGATACCAGATTGCACCTCTCCTATTACTTCCATTTATTGAAAATGCTTTTAAACATGGAACCAGCAGGCAATTAGATCAATGCTGGATAAGCCTGGATTTGTCACTTGAAGGAAGCCTTTTGAAATTTAAACTCATAAACAGCATTGACTCTGTTACCAATGATGTTGATTCCGGCCAGGGCGGTCTGGGACTGGATAATGTAAAGAAAAGACTTGAAATATTGTACAAGGGATGTTATAAACTGGAAACTCAAAAACTGCAGGATGTTTATGTGGTTAATTTTGAGCTTCAACTTGAATTACTCGAAGAACAATACATTGACAAATTAGAATTGAGCAAAATTATTTGAACATGGTATGTAGATGTATTATAGTAGATGATGAACCACCGGCAATAAAGGTCTTAACGAAATATATTGAGGCCGTGCCACAACTGGAAATTTGTGGAATTTGCAAGAATGGTTTCGAGGTATTGAATCTACTTGCCACTGAGAAAGTAGACCTTATTTTCCTGGATATTCAAATGCCGAAACTTTATGGTACCCAGCTTTTAAAAATATTATCTCACCCACCAAAAGTGATTTTTACCACAGCTCATAAAGATTTTGCCATAGAAGCCTTTGAACTTGATGCGGTAGACTATTTGCTTAAACCTATATCTTTTGAAAGGTTTTTAAAAGCCATAAATAAGGTGCTCTCAATCAATTCACCATTGCCAGACCCTCAGGTTTCCACAATTAGTTTTCTTTATTTTCGTGCTGACCGGAAAATGGTCAAAGTGTTCCTTAAAGAAATTTTATACCTGGAAAGCTTCCGCGATTATGTTATTATTCACATAGACAAAGACAGGGAACTTAGAGTGAAACTAACTTTAAACCATGTAGAGGAAATGTTACCGGAAAACCAGTTCATTAGAATTCACAGGTCTTA
>CAXAZV010000099.1:0-10594 GCA_963973375.1 uncultured Antarcticibacterium sp. | reverse complement strand
AGGTAATCCCATTCTTCTCATGGGTACTTTTTTGTTATAATTATCAACAAAAATGGGATTTTGATTATCAAAAATACCACCCGGAGATACCGTATTTACCCGAATATTATATACTCCTAAATAGGAAGCTAAATATCTTGAAAAATTTATAAGCCCTCCTTTTATCGCTGAATATGCGGCAGGCATCGTCATTTCTGTTCCGTTATAAACAGTAAAATCAGGTCCAACTATCCCATAAACAGAGGCCATATTAATAATAGATCCCCCGTTTTGCTCTATCATCTGTTTTGAAACCTGTTGTGTAAAATAAAAATAACTATTCAACTGAAAGTCAATATTCTTTTGCCAGGATTGATATTCAATATCTTCAAACTTATTACCCCAATCTGAAGTTCTAGGATAAGCATTATTGACTAACCCATCAATTTTTTTATACTTCTGGATAACTAATTTAAGACACTCATCAACTGATACTGTATCTGTAATATCACATTTTATTGAAGACAAATCTTCTGATGTTTCCTGGTTAATATCTACGTTGATACAAAAAGCTCCTTCATTCTTAATTTTAGCAATAATTTCTCTACCGAGTAATCCATTCCCTCCTGTGACAATGATTATTTTATTATCAAATTTATTCATTGTTCAAACATATTTTTAAAATTTCTATTGATTCAACAAAACTATTCATAGGTATTTGATTGGTTTTCAAACAAGAAATAAAGTAATTCAATTGGAATAAATAAGTATCTTTTACATTAAAATCCACTGCTTTAAACAAATATTCACCAAGATCATTTTTTATTTCATTATTAATCAAATCAACCGTCCAAGTTTCCGTTTCCAATACAATCTCTAACTCCCGCTTGGGTTTTTTTCTATAATAATTCAAAATAATATTTGCTGTAAAAGCATCATATTGAAAATTATAATTCGCATAATCGATTGAATCTATATTTAAACTAGAGACGTTTCGTAACACAGCACTACTTTTATTAGGAAAACCAAATATCCATGTAGTGTAGTCTATTTCATGAAACAGATCTAAATGAACCCCACCACCCATCGAAGAATTGGCACTATATATTTCTTTAAAATTTTTCCCTGGTCGCCAATCTGGTAAATAAGAACCACAGTAAACATTTAATTCATTTATTCTTAAAGATTCCGTATTTATTTTATTTTTTAAGAATTTAAGACAAGGATGAAATCTCAAATTACATGCTACATAGGTAACAATTTTTTTATTTTCAATAATAGAGACTAATTCCTCGGTATTTTCTAAAGAGTGTAATGCCGGCTTTTCAATAAACAAAGGAATACCCCTTTTTGCTAATTTTTCAATAAATTGATAATGCAGATGAGTAGGGTTTGAAATTATAGCAAAATCGAATTTAATATTTACTTCATCCAAATTGTAAATATTCTCCACACCTTCTTCAATTTCTGTATTGGGATTTGATCGTAATGCATAAATTTTAATGTCATTTCTTAAATTTTTTAGAGCTTCAATATGTTTTTTTGCAATTGAACCTAAACCAACAATTAATACTTTCATAACTCAAAATCCAGTTTATTGTTTTGCAACAAGAATTCCATAAACAAAAAATCAACCGTATGGTCCAAATCAAAACAAATATGATCCATTACATAAATTAAAGACTTATCTGTAATTGCACTTTTTGAATCTGAATCAAAAAAAGACCTTCTGTACCAATAAAAAGAAGCATTCAATTCATATACTTTTGGTGCAGACTGACGAGTCATTACACTTCCGTCCGGATTGGTTTTAACTAAAGAATAAAAACCATTGGCATTCTCTTCAACCATATTGAAATACGGATTTCGGGCGGCATTGTTAACAGAAAATAGATTTTTTGCTTCCGGGTTAACAATCATCAATTCCAAAGCTTTTTCGATATCTTCTATCGTT
Organism: uncultured Antarcticibacterium sp.; assembly: GCA_963973375.1. Lineage (GTDB taxonomy): Bacteria > Bacteroidota > Bacteroidia > Flavobacteriales > Flavobacteriaceae > Gillisia. The sequence goes on along the minus strand of CAXAZV010000099.1, from coordinate 8,661 downwards.
CTTAATGGCGATGTTACATCTAAATCTAATACGAAATCATATTTTCCATGAATTAAAGTCTCTTCATACAACAACAAGTCTTTAATGACATCTATTTTACCTGCCCCATCTGTTGCCAAATAATCAGGCCTCAAATAATCTGTGAAAACATCATATGTCTCTGCTGTTTTTTTTATAGCTTCATCATCTGTTGATAAAGCAACTTTCGTATTAAATTTTGGACTTATTTTTTTAGTTAAATCTATAGTATAACCAATAAGTGGTTTATCATTTATCACTTTAATATTTTTTCCTGGTATTCCTTTCGAACCACCTCGGGCACATATTGTTATAAGAATATTCATGATTTTAGGAAAATTTAATTTAAATGTTTTACAAAATCCTGAGCCTGCTTGTAGTCCCCAGGACTCCCAATATCTATCCAGAACCCAACTATTGGATTATGAATTAAAATTCCACCATCTTTAACCAAGTTTTCCATTAAATCGGTAATATCATAAAATTTATTTTTCGGGATTTTTTTTATCAAATCCTTTTTAAGAATATAAATTCCGGCATTTGAATGATACACATAAGAAGGTTTTTCCTTGAAATCTTTTACTAGTTGATTATCAGTTTCAAAAACTGCATAAGGCACATCAACCTTATATTCTGTTGAAGCTACAGCCATATCGGCATTTTGCTTTATCAAATCCAAATAAAGGTCCTCAAAATCTACATTGGTAAACAAGTCACTGTTCATTAACAACACATGATCTGATTTAAATTCTTCAACCAATGCCATAGCTCCGGCTGTTCCTAAGAACTCTTCTTCCCAGATATATTCTATGCTAATGCCCTTTTTACTACCATCACCGAAATATTCCTGGATCTGCTCACCAAGATATTTTACCGAAATATAGATTTTCTGAATCCCAAAAGCTATTAAACGGTCAATGTTGTGCTCTATAATGGGTTTATCGCCTAAAGACAGCATTGGTTTAGGAATGGAATCGGTTATTGGGCTTAAGCGTTTACCTCTTCCCCCTGCCATGATCATGCATTCCAAGGGCAATAAAGATTTTGTTACATCAAGATCTATAATCTTAAGCATTCTTTTGTGTTCATCAAGAATAGGAAGAATTTTTATATCTCTTTTTCTAAAAGATTTTAAATCCAAAAATCCTTTTCTATCATATTCAAATACAAACCCTTTAAAACAAACATCTCCCACTCTTTTGTTCACATCTGCCTCCTCAACTAAAGACCTGCGAATATCACCATCGGTTAATGAACCCAATACGGAACTATCATCATTTGTAACAAATAAGATTAAGCGGCTCACATCACGAATAGCATTCAATTTGTGAAGCGCGTCAAGAATGGTTTTATCTTTATGAATTAGAATATTATCGATTTCCATAATTTAAAATTGAATATCGTAAAAAGGTTTTTTTAGGTTGTCAACGTTATAATTTTGCAGAACATACATAATTTTTTCAACGGCATTTCCGGATCCATATAATTTCTGCTGACGTTTAATTTGCTTTCTAAAGGTGGGATGAAATGCATTTTCAATAGCAAATGTAATCGACTCCACTGTGGGTTCAGCCTGAATAACACTTTCTGATAATATGCGTCCTTTTTGTCTGTCTCCTATATTTATTGTTGGAATATTAAAATAGGGAACTTCAATAATTCCGCTTGAAGAATTCCCCATAACAACATCAATAAATTGTAAAGCAGAAAGATATCTTAAATGCCCCAGGGATTTAAAAGCCACAGCTTTGTCCATATTTTCCTCTACGAATAGCTCTATCATTTGATTTATTACTCGACCATTTTTGTCAGAATTGGCGTGGGTGAATATAAAATGTGTTTCTTCTAAAGTTTCCAAAACATCCAAAATAGATTTAAACTGTGCTTCGGCCGATTTACTTTCTAAAGTAACAGGATGGAATGTAACTAGAATATTCTTTTTAGCTAATTTAAAATTAATTGAATGTTCAAATTCTTCTTTTTTAAGAAGTTCGAGATTTTTAATAGAATCCAAACCAATGGCCCCAACGTTGAAAACACGATCTGGATGCTCTCCCAATTGAATAATTCTTTGCCGATAGGTTTCAGTTGAAGCAAAATGCAAATAACTCATTTTTGTAATCGCATGCCTTATACTTTCATCATAAGCACCTTCAGTAGTTTCACCACCATGGAGATGAGCTATTGGTATATTGGCGACCATAGCTGCCGTTGCTGCTGCCAACATTTCGGTTCTATCCCCCAGTATGATTACCAAATCCGGCGATAATTCATTCAAAGCATCAGAAAAACCAATCATCGCAAGGCCTACAGATTTCGTTATTCCCACGGCTGTATCTGAGGAAAGCAGGCATTCTACTTTTTTATCTATTTTATAACCTTTCTTTTCAATTTCATCAACAGTATATCCAAATTCAGGAGAAAGATGCATCGCTGTTACAATAAGCTGCAATTGCATTTCCTTCTCCTTTAGAATTTCATCAATTAAGGGGCTCAATAACCCAAACTCTGCCCGGGTACCTGTAACGACTGCTATTTTTTTCAAATTATTTCGATTAAATCGTCTTCTTTAAAATCTTTTATCGCTTTCCGTCCAAGGATTTCATCCCATCTCATTGGATTAATCCCTGTTCCCGGGCGTTTTATTGAAAGGTTTACTTCTGAAAACACCTCCCCTTTTTTAATGTTCTGAGAAGCAATAATACTTTTTCTGGCTATAGGCTTGTTTTTGGTTTCTGATGGAGAGAGTTCTTTTATTCCCGAACCTGAAATCGCCCTTTCTATATTTCGAATTCCGGTGACCATTGCTTTTAATTCTTCAGGTTCTAATGAAGCCTTGTGATCTGGTCCCGGTAAATTTCTGTCTAAAGTGAAATGTTTTTCTATCACCTTTGCTCCTAGAGCAACTGCGGCAATTGGAACTTCAATCCCCAAAGTATGGTCTGAGTAGCCAATTTCAGTTTTTAGTTGTTTTTGAATGTCCAACATGGCCTTTAAATTGACATCTCCCATTGGGGTGGGATATTCTGTATTACAATGCAAGATTGTAATGTTCTCTTGTTTTGTCCCATTTTCTATTAAAACCCTAAAAGCTGCTTTTATTTCATCCATATTGGCCATGCCAGTAGATAGAATAATCTCAGGAAATAGTTTCGCCATAGCTCGCAGATAAGGCAAATTGGTGATCTCTCCGGAAGGGATTTTAGCCAAATTTAATCCTAAAGATTTTAAAAAAGAAAGGCTTTCCAAATCAAAAGCTGTAGATAGAAATTTTATATTTTTACTCTCACAATAGTGTATCAATTCCAGATGCATTTCTTGCGAAATTTCTAACTTTTTCAACATTTCAAATTGCGAATCCTTATCTCTTGTATTTGAATCCTGATAATTAGCCCTCGAAGCAGATTTTGTTACTAATTTATCCGCTTTAAATGTCTGAAATTTCACATAGTCTACACCCGCATTCGCGGCTGCGTCAATTAGCTTTTTAGCTGTATCAATACTTCCGTTGTGATTTACGCCTGCTTCAGCAATAATTAAAACCTGATCTCTCATATTTCCTTTCCTGGATTTCCAACTATTTTTCTTTTATCGGTAATATCCTTTAAAATTACCGATCCTGCACCAATAATCACATTAGCACCAATTCTCACCCCTTGTTTAATTACCGAATTTGCTCCTACAAATGTATTATCGCCAATTTCTACATTTCCGGCCAAAACAGCACCCGGAGCAATATGAACTCCATTTCCAATAACACATTCATGCTCTATAATGCATCCTGTATTTAGAATACAAATATCTCCTATTTCCACCAGGGCATTTACAGATACATTCCTTGAAATAAAATTACCAATCCCAAATTGAACTTTTGTCGATATTGAAGCCGACGGATATATTACATTTGGTAAATCTACCCCCTTAGAGATTAACAAATCTGCCGTTTTTCTTCTTATAAGGTTATCTCCAATCCCTAAAATATAATCATATTCTTTGTCCCAAAATTTATAATCTAAATCTCCTTCAAATCCCAAGTAAGCCAAATCAAAGGGATTTTCAGTAATTGGTTTTTTATCGGTATAATATCTCAAATTCATATTTGATGCAATTGCAGCCTCTGCAACAACATAACCATGACCAGAATAACCTACAAGCACAACTTCTTTATTTAACACTACTTGGAATATTTACAATTCTATCCACCAAAAATTTTGCATTCACCTGTTCATCTTTTAAACAATCCTGATACATTGGTAATCTAAACATCAATTCCCAAATTGGTCTGGTCATTACTTTAGACTCATTGGTCTCCTTTAAAAAAAAATCCCTGGCATTCCTGTTTTCAAGCTCTACACACATCAACCAATAATTGGCTTTTGTTTCCGGCAATTCAGTCCTGAATATAACCTCTGTTCCTTCAAGGAATTCTGCGTAATTATTTGCCAACTCCCTCTTTTTTTCAAGAAACCAATTGAGTTTTTCGAGTTGCGCGCAAGCAAGTGCCGCATTGAGATTTGGCATTCTATAATTATATCCCAACTCATCGTGAACATATTCAAAGACATGAGGTTTCTTTGCGGTAGTGGTTAAATATTTTGCCTTAATTCCAAAAGCCTCTTTATTTGTAACAATTGCTCCTCCGCCTCCACTGGTCACAATTTTGTTTCCGTTGAAAGAGAAAACTCCTATTTCACCAAAACTTCCGGTGGGTTGGCCTTTATACTCACTGCCCAAAGATTCCGCAGCATCTTCCACAACCGGGATTTTCCAATCATTGCATATTTTTATTAATTCATCAATATAAACAGGAAAACCAAAGGTATGCATGGGTAAACAGGCCGCTATTTTATTACAGGTTTTTTTATTATAACAACCATCTTCACGAAGTTCTCCATATTCTTCCAGAAAACTTTGAACTGCATTTGGGGATAATCCCATTGTATCCAGATCGACATCTATAAAAACTGGTTTGGCTCCATTATAAGCTATTGCATTGGCTGTAGCCACAAAGGTAAGTGCTTGTGTTAAAACTTCATCTCCAATCTTGACACCTACCAAACGCAAAGCAACCTGGATTCCGGAAGTTCCGTTAACAACCGCCACCGCTTTTTTGGTTTGCGTAATCCCCTGCATCATTTCTTCAAACCTATCTACATAAGCGCCCACTGAAGAAACAAATGTAGAATCTATAGTATCCAAAAGGTATTTTTTTTCGTTCCCCACAAATCGCGGTTCGTGCAATGGAATAAAATCCTGAGTCTGATATATTTCCCGTATAAATGAAATGGTATTTTTAATCTCTGACATTACATTTTTGAATCTAAATATTTCCCGGTTTCCTTATGACCAAAATCGGGGATCATTTTATGGAACAAAGCTACAATTTCTTCTTTGGTCCATTTTTTAGTGGATCTGAATTTAGCAATGTGCTCTTCAAAAAATTGAAGTTGTTCGTTTTCTAATTTCAATTCATTTTTTATAATCCCTAAATTTTGAAACCTTTCAAGGTCCAAAATTTCCTTATCTGTAAAGAACTCTTCAAAATCTTTTTCTCCGGTGGTATTACTTCCGGTAAATAAACAAGGCCATTTTTTTTGATCAGGCAAAGTTTCTGCCAGTTCACGGGCTTCCTCCTCATTTTGGCAAAGATAAGGTTCATAACCCAACTGTTCCAGATATTTAACAGCAATGTCCGCAAATGAAATGAGATGTAATTTTTCGCTGAGTTTTGGAAAAAATACATCCCTGTTCCCTCCAAAAATACAGGACATTAAACATAATTCCCCGCTTTCCTGCGGAGTTACAAAATATCGTTTGACATCATTAGGAGCTACAATAGGCTGTTTTTTCTGAATGCGCTGATTAAAACCGTGTAATAATGAGCCATCAGAAAATGCTACATTAGCGAAACGGGCTGTAGATATTTCTATTTCCTTACTTCTGCGCATTAAAAACATCTCCATAATCCGTTTGGAAGCCCCCATCATATTCACCGGGTTGGCAGCCTTATCTGTAGAAACACAAAAATATTTTTTGGTTCCGTTCTCAATAGACTGAAGCAAGGTTTTATCTGTATTAAAAACATTAACATCAATCATCCGCATCAGTGTAAAAGGATCCTTTTCACTACGAACGTGTTTTAACGCGGAAAGATTTAGGACATAATCATATTTTCCATCGGCTTTTATAAACGCTTCATATTCAAGTGAACCAATATCTAAAGCGAAGGTTTTAAAATCTCCATCAATATATCCGTGTGAACTGCGTATATCCCTTACCAATTCCACCATATTGTTTTCGCTGATATCGACCACATGAAGTTTAACCGGGTTCCTTTTAAAAATTTCCTTTGTAACCGCTTGTCCTATGGAGCCAGCACCGCCAAGCACCAAAAATGAAGAACCAGAAATTTTTTCTGATAGTTCTTGTTGATGGAAGAGAATATCCTCTTCAAAAAGGGGCCTATCTCTTCCGATTAAATATAATATATTCATTTAAAAAAGTTAATAGTTTTTAACATTAGACAAGCATTGTGAAGAGAACCTCTTATCAGAAAAATATTTAATTAATGTAAAAGCGGCCTGCCATAAAATATTTATTGAATTGGTTGCATATACTCATGTCTAAGTAGAGAAATAATAATAGAATCCCAAAATTTACCCTCTTCAAAACAATTTTGTCTTAGAACTGCATCAGTTTTAAAGTCAAATTCTTTCTTAAAAAAATTAATTTTTTTATTATCAAACTCGTAAAGCTCCATCCATATTTTATTTAAATTTAGATTATTAAACCCATAATTTAATAACAATTGAGCAGCCTCTTTAGCTATTCCTTTATCATCAATATAACTTTCATTTTCTCCAATATAAAAAGAAAAATCTCCTGATCTATTGATCCAATTTATATACAACAAGCCTGCGGCTCCTACAGGTTTATTTGTTTGTAAATCAACAATAGTAAACATAAAATTAATATGCTTGGTATTCTGTAAGCTTTCAAACCATTTTTCCTGATCCACAAGACCTAATTCTCTAACCTCTCTGAAATTTTTTCTAAAATCAACAATATTTCTCCAATCTCTAAATAAGATTAAATCCTCTCTTTCCACAGCTCTCAAGCCTACTTTATTTCCCTTTATCATAATTTCACCATATTTTTAGTCAAATGTTCGCCTGCCTCGATATCCTCAAGCAAGGTTTTTCCTATAAATAATGATTTCTCATAAGGATGAACCCCTCCTTCTGATATAGGCCGTAAATAAATGAAATCATTTTCATTGAGAATATGCCCTTTTTTTAAGGTTTCTTTTACCCTCAAACATCTTCTTTGCACCAATTGTGATTGTTCCTCATTTGGTTCAACCCTTTTAATCCCATCTCCTAAAGCACGGAGTAATTCATAAGATCGTTCTACCATATCCTTCCACGAATGTGGATTCATGGCAAATCCATGATCTGGCCCAATTTGATTATTATCATCTGTAAAATGTTTTTCTATAACTCTGGCTCCCAAAGCAATACTCCCTAAAACTGTTGCATGTCCGGAAGTATGATCAGATAATCCTAAAACTAAGGTAGGGTAATCTTTTGCGAATTGTTTTAAAACATTCAAATTACAATAATCATAATTCCCTTCAGAACCTGTGTAATTTGTATTGCATTGCATAAGTACTAATTGGTCAGTTTTTGATTGTGCCAATTTCATAATACGCTCCACATCTTCTTTTGAAGAAGCACCGGTCGCAATTAGTACAGGTTTATTTTTACCCAAAATATACTCTACAAGCTCCAGCCATGATATGTCACCTGACCCAATTTTATATAAATCTACATAAGGATCTACATTATCAACCGATTCATAATCATAAGGGCTGGTAAAATAATCGATTCCTACTTTTTCACAAGTTTCTTTTAAAATTTTTGTCCAATCTTTTGAAATACTGGCATCCTCGTAAACTTCGAAAACTGACTTTTTCCATTTGGATTGATGAGACATTTTCCCTTTCATCTTATCAAAACCTGATTTACTCACAATTTTATTGGCTTGAAAATTCTGGAATTTTGCAGCATCAGCTCCAGATTCTTTTGCCAAATGAATCAACTCAATTGCCTTTTCTAAAGAACCATTATGGTTGGCTCCAATATCAGCAATAAAATACAATGTATCGTCATTAACAATTTTGTTTCCTAGTTTAATATTTTTCATAATAGTGTTTTTTTATACTTGTAATTGTTTCTATTAATGAAGGTAATTTTCTTTGGTATTTATTTTGATAATATGTACAATCAAGACTCTGGTCAGCGGCTCTTTTTGCCCTATCTTTAAATGAATTTATGGATCCTATTTCAACTTTTTCCATTGGCAACTTAAGTTCTTTTAATAATAGCTGGCCAAATTCATATTTTGTACATATTTGGTTTCCAGCGATATGAATCACCTCTGAAGAAATTAGATTATTAGAAATTAAATAACCTAACTCATCAGTTAACTGCCAAATTGATATTGGATTAAATAATACATCGTCAAATAAATTAATCTTTTCTCCTCCTTTAGATGAGTTTAAAATCCATTCTACAAAACCTGATTTATTTTTATTTTCATTCAACCCAACAATAGTTGTTCTAACAATTAAATAATCTCTTT
>CAXAZV010000098.1:0-10598 GCA_963973375.1 uncultured Antarcticibacterium sp. | reverse complement strand
AGGATTAAAACAATTGCACAAACATCCATGGGAAGCTTTAGACGAAAACTTAAAAGTTGGAGATAAAGTAACCGGTAAAGTTGTTGTAATTGCAGATTACGGCGCATTCATTGAAGTAGCTGAAGGTGTTGAAGGTCTTATCCACGTTTCTGAAATGTCCTGGAGTACGCACCTGCGTTCTGCACAGGATTTCGTGAAAGTAGGAGATGAGGTTGAAGCGCAAATCTTAACTTTAGATCGTGATGACCGTAAAATGTCACTTGGTATCAAGCAATTAAGCGCAGATCCATGGACAGATATTACTGACAAGTATCCTGTAGGTTCCAAGCACATAGGTATCGTTCGTAACTTCACAAACTTTGGTGTATTCGTAGAATTGGAAGAAGGAATTGACGGACTTATTTATATCTCTGATCTTTCCTGGACCAAGAAAATCAAACATCCAAGTGAGTTCACCAACGTAGGTGATAAACTGGAGGTTGTTGTTCTTGAACTTGATGTTGATGGCCGTAAACTTAGTTTAGGTCACAAACAAACCGAGACCAATCCTTGGGATAAATATGAAACTGAGTTTGCTGTAGGTACTACCCACACTGCTGAAATTTCTGAAATAGTAGACAAAGGAGCGACTATCGAGTTTAACGAAGATATCACTGCATTTGTTCCTACCCGTCACCTTGAAAAAGAAGATGGTAAGAAATTGAACCAGGGAGAGAGTGCAGAATTCCAGATCATTGAATTCAACAAAGAATTCAAAAGAGTGGTAGCATCTCACACTGCAATACATAAAGAAGAAGAACAGCAAATAGTTAAGCAGGCTGCTAAAAAACAAGCTGCCCAGTCTAACGAAAAAACCACCATTGGTGATGTAAATGCTGAGCTTCAGGCTTTAAAAGACAAAATGGAAGGGAAATAATCCTTACTCCACCCCGGTGGAAACCATTTTTCTATAAATAAGAAACCTCTTCGGGAAACCGGAGAGGTTTTTTTATTCAATAAATTCCCATATAAATAGATGTTGTATTTCAACTGTTATAATTCTAAAAAAATCTTACTTTTGTTTTAACCATTCCAGCCAAACAAAACTATGAGCCAAAAAGTGTTGCTTAATTCAAAGGAAATCAACATTATTCTTCAACGTTTGGCCTGCCAGTTAATAGAAAATCATCCGGGTTTTGATGACACAGTGATCATTGGGATACAACCCCGGGGTGTATATCTGGCCAACAGGATTATTGAGATCCTGGAAAATGATTACAAAATCAAAAATATACCTTACGGCCACCTGGACATTACATTTTACAGAGATGATTTTAGAAGGGGAGATAAACCTCTTGAGGCCAACAAGACCAAAATTGACTTTATAGTAGAAGATAAACGTGTTGTTTTCATAGATGACGTGTTGTATACAGGCAGAAGTATTAGGGCGGCTTTAACCGCAATTCAATCCTTTGGAAGACCTAAGGAGGTAGAACTGCTTACTTTTATAGACCGAAGGTTCAGCAGGCATTTGCCCATCCAGCCCGATTACAGAGGCAGGCAGGTAGATGCTATAAATGAAGAACAGGTCAAGGTTCATTGGAAAGAAAATCAAGGAGAAGATGCCGTTTATCTTATATCAAAATAATACATAAATGAGCGAATTAAGTGTTGACCACTTATTGGGTATAAAAGACCTGAAGAAGGAAGATATAGATCTTATCTTTAAAACAGCCGATCATTTTAAAGAAGTGATCAACCGGCCTATTAAAAAGGTCCCTTCCTTGCGGGATATCACTATTGCAAATCTTTTTTTTGAGAACAGCACCAGGACCCGTTTGTCCTTTGAACTTGCCGAAAAAAGGTTAAGTGCAGATGTTATTAATTTTTCTTCATCTTCCTCCTCTGTGACCAAAGGAGAAACCCTTATAGATACTGTAAACAATATCCTTTCTATGAAGGTGGATATGGTTGTAATGAGACATCCAAATCCCGGAGCCAGCATTTTCCTTTCAAAACATGTAAGTGCCAGCATTATTAACGCGGGAGATGGAACTCATGAACATCCTACTCAGGCTTTACTGGATTCCTATTCTATAAGAGAAAAACTGGGAGAGGTTAAAGGAAAAAAAGTGGTTATAGTAGGAGACATACTGCACAGCAGGGTGGCTTTGTCCAACATTTTTGCCCTTAAGCTTCAGGGAGCTGAAATTAAGGTATGTGGCCCAAAGACTTTGATCCCAAAACATATTGAATCCCTGGGAGTAAAAGTAGAAACCAATTTAAGAAAAGCGCTGGAATGGTGTGATGTTGCAAATATGCTCCGTGTGCAAAACGAAAGAATGGAGATTAGTTATTTTCCAAATACGAGGGAATATACACAGCAATTTGGAGTAAATAAAGCACTTCTCGACTCTCTGGATAATCCTATTATAATAATGCACCCTGGACCTATAAACAGGGGAGTAGAGATCACCAGTGATGTAGCCGATTCCAAACAGGCTATTATCCTGGACCAGGTTCAAAACGGGGTTGCAATAAGAATGGCAGTTATTTATTTACTGGCATCAAAAATAAAACCTTAAATTAAAGGAAGTAATTAAAGCAAGCATCATGGAAATAACGCGGAAAGATAATTACAGCATCCTTACTTATGATACAGGTGATATAGGAGAATTTGCGACTTATCTCACAAAGCATCATAAAGATTTTGAAAAAGATAATGTAATAGTAGATGTTTTGGAGCATGGTGATCTGGATGTTAAAGATCTATTGATGTTCCTGGAGATATCAGATCTTCACCGGGCAAATAAAAGATCCTTTGTAATAGCCAGTAATCCGGTAAGTGTTGAAACCCTTCCGCAGGAACTTATGATCGCTCCCACCTTGAGGGAAGCAGAGGACATTATAAATATGGAAGAACTGGAAAGGGAGCTGGGCTTTTAAATTACTGCCCGGTAGAGAAGAAGGTAAAAATTAAAAAATGAAGCTCACCATTTTAGGCTGTTATGCCGCCACCCCCAGGACTTTCACCAATCCAACTTCGCAGGTACTGGAAATTAACCGGCATACATTCCTAATAGATTGTGGAGAAGGCACGCAAGTGGAGTTAAGAAGGAATAAAATTAAATTTGCCAAAATACAGCATATCTTTATTTCACATCTTCATGGCGATCATTTCTATGGCCTTATAGGTTTGATCTCCACCTTCAGGCTACTTAACCGCGAAACCGATCTCCACGTATATGGACCAAAAGGAATCAAAGAGATTATAACCCTACAACTTAAACTTTCCAATTCCTGGACAAATTATCTGCTTATTTTTCATGAATTGGAAGGGAAAGAACCTCAAATAATTTTTGAAGATGAAAAGGTAAGTGTAGAAACAATTCCATTAAAACACCGTATCTACACGAATGGATTTTTATTTAGGGAAAAACCGGGCTTAAGGAAACTTCTCATTAATGAGGCGGTGGAGCATAAGATAGATGTCACCTTATACCAAAGCCTAAAATTGGGCAAGGATGTAATTTCCGAAGAAGGAAAATTGATCCCGAATGAATATGTTACTGCTCCACCAGATACTCCCTTGAGTTATGCCTATTGCAGTGATACTGTTTTTAATATAGATATAGTAAACCAAATTAAAGATAGCAGCGTGTTATACCATGAAGCTACTTTCCTGGAAGAAAATGCAGAGCTGGCATTCCCCACCAAACATTCTACCGCTAAACAGGCAGCTACTATTGCAAGAGAAGCTAATGTAGGAAAGTTGATTTTAGGACACTATTCTACTCGCTATTCCGATATTTCTCTTTTTGGCGATGAAGCCAAAACCATCTTCTCCAGGGTGGAACTTGCAGATGACGGGAAGACCTTCACTTTTTAACAGGAAAAAACTCAACTCCCTTACGTCCAAATAATTAGTTTGTAGGAAATAACCTCCGAATTATGTTAAATTTTGGATAAAATCGATGAAGTGCAACTTCAATTGTGCATTTAATCGGTTTTTTGTGTACTTTGGCTATCCCAAGTCTAATTAACCTACATGCCTATGTACACTATTACAAAACAATTGTGTTTAGCTTTAGTTTGTGTTCTAATGTTTAGTTCCTGTACTAAAGACAACGATCTTACAGAAGAAAATGCTGTGATTAAAACAGCAAATCTGGTAGATGTTGTTACCTATAGTCAAATTGAAACTGAAATAATGAATGCTGTTAATGATCATAGAGTAAGCAAAGGTCTTAATGTTCTTAAAAAAGTTGATGAAATCACTTTTCTTGCGGCAGATCATAATACCTATATGATCCAAAATAAAAATGTAAGCCACGACAATTTCTCCTATAGATATACAACTCTTGTAAATACAATTGGCGCAAAATCTGTGAGCGAGAATATTGCATATGGATATAGATCCTCAGATGCTGTGATAAAAGCCTGGCTTAACAGTGAAGGACACCGTAGTAATTTAGAAGGAAATTTTACACATTTTGGAATTTCTGTATCTCAGGATGAAGACGGTAAGAATTATTTCACCAATATTTTCGCGAGGAGATAATATTTTTTTGGTTGTTAATTTAAAAAAAAAAGGGTTAGACCGGTCTAATCCTTTTTTTATGAACTGTTGGGCCATAGTCCTAATCTTACAACTTCTCAGGCTTAGCAAATATTACGTAATCTCAGTTTCTTTAAGCTTTGTCTCCCAGTATTAAAAATCTACCCCGCAGGGCTTAACAATCGTTACTTGAACCCGCATACGCTTTAGGCGGGCTTCGTTACCAATACATCCTTTGGAAGGTTTATAATGAACCTGTGAATTTGCGTAGATTTAAGAGGTTTTACCTCGCAACAATTACATCCCTGGAGAGCTTCGTTATAATCTTCTAAATTCCAGGAAGTAAAATTAAACCTTAGATGGATTTGCAGCCGGTTTTAAATTAAGGTCTTCGGCAATGCTTAGGGTTAACTTGTATTAGAACAATTATCTTCTGATTTAGGTTTTTATACTAAAAAAAAAGGCCAGACTTAACGTCTGACCTTTAATTTCATTTGCCCCTTTTTTAATTCATTTTCACCACTTTGAAAACCGATCTTCGGTTTAACTGGTGTTGTTCTTTATTGCATCTTTCGCACTCTACCGCCAGTTCTCTTTCTCCATAACCGGTATAAGCTGCAATTCTGTCTGCACTTATCCCCTTAGAGATTAAATAATCGTAGGTAGATTTAGCCCTTCTTTCAGCAAGACCCTCGTTATACTGGTTGCTTCCTCTTATATCTGTATGAGAACCAATTTCAATTACCAGTTCAGGATATTTATTGGTCATAAGATCTACCAGTTTATCCAGTTCCCTGGCAGCATCTGGCCTGATATTGTGCTTATCAAAATCAAAATAAATAATATCTATCTCAGCAAGGTACTCAACATCTTCAATAGGATCTAACTCGATATTATAAACCAGTTCTTCCTTATCATCCATATCCATTGAGTTTACAGTACCTTTCTTTTCCTGGTATTCAATGTGTTTGGCTTCAATTGGATATTGCTTGTTACGGCTTATTAGTGTCTCGTAATACCCTTCTTCATCTGTTTCAAGAAAAGCTATTTGCTTGTTATTTTCATCCTGAAGAATAATGTTCGCGTTTGAAACAGGGCGCTTGTTTACCTTGTCCGTCACATTTCCTTTCAGCATCAATGGTTTTAATAAATTAAAGCCGAAAATATTATCTACCCCGTTATCGCGGTTGGAAGCGAAATATCCTGTGTTGATCTCATCTCTCTGAAAATAGGCGAAATCATCCATATTACTGTTTACTGGTGCTCCAAGGTTTTCAACCTTAATAGTCATTACACCCAGATCTGCCTTGAAAATATCCATTAAACCTAAGCCTAAATGGCCGTTTGAGGAGAAGTACAATACATTATATTCTGTAACAAATGGAAAGGATTCATCCAGGCTGGTATTTATTTGCTCTCCCATATTTACCGGGGTGCCAAATAAATTGTCCCCAAGGATCTCTACCTTGTAAATATCTGTTCCGCCAAAACCGTTTGGCATGTCTGATGCAAAGTATAGTGTCTTCTCATCGGCAGCAAGGGCAGGGTGCCCCACAGAATAAGTGTCATTATTAAACGGAAGTTCCACAATATCTTTCCATTGCCCGTTCACATTGGTGGCACGATAGATCTTTAAATGGTTGGTATTTTCCTTGTCGCGTTTTCCCTTTTTGTTGTTAAGGTAATTGTTACGGTTAAAGTACATATACTTCCCGTCTTTGGTAATAGTTAACGGGCCATCATGAAGAATTGTATTTACATCTCCGGAGAGAGGCGTAACGGTTGCCCCATCCAATTGATAAATATCTAAAAAAGGTTCCCCGTTCCAGGAATAGATTTTATTCTTTTTGGACATACCTTCATCTCTTGCAGAGACAAAATAGATCTTTCCATCTTTTTCAAAGGCACCAAAATCACTTAATCCTGAGTTAAAGGTGACTGCTTCGAGGGAGTACTCATCTGCTATGTCAAAATTTTTGATATCCCCGGCAAGCAGGTCATCTACCGTTTTATCAGTTCCGTTGGCATCCCTGTACTTTTGTAGCCATTGGCGGGATTCATCATATCTTTTTACTCCTCTTAGTGCCTGGGCATATTTGAAATAATATTCTGAATCAATATTTTCAGAATTTATAGCATCTCCATAATAGAAAACGGCATTTTCAGGGCTGCGCAGCTTCATATAGCTGTCGCCCAATTTCAGGTTGTTATAATCGGCGTTGTACTCATTTTCAATGAGTTCCTTATAAACTTCCACAGCTTCTATATAAGCCAGGTCATTGTACAGTCTATCGGCTTTCTTTTGTTTTCCGGTCTGGGCTGAAACCGTGAAACTGTTCCCGATAAAAAGCAGAAGTATTAAGTAGTAGAAATTCTTCATAATAGCTTATTTTATGTTAGAAAAATCGTGGAGATTTATATTTGGTGTTTTTAAAACGCATTTCATAGATAAGGATCACCTCGTGCGAACCCGATGTGTAGGGTCTTAAATCTGAAATTGAATATTCGTAACCATATCCTATACGCAGGGGTTCAAAGATCTGAAAATCTACAAAGGCTCCAATGGCATCATCAATCCTGTAGGTAGCACCCAAATACAATTTTTCGTCGTAGATCACGGTGCCAGACATATCAAAGGATAGGGGAGCCCCGGAAGTTGCTTTTACCAGTGCGGTTGGCCTAAGTTTCCAGTTAGGGCTAAGGTCAAACACATAACCCCCTGTCAAATAGTAATGAACCTGTTCCAATGCAACATATTCGCTGAACTCATTATTATCATTATTCAGAAGTTTTGGAGCCGACAAGCCAAGGTACCAGTCCTGTGCAGATAGATATAAACCTGCCCCAAAATTTGGTGTCCATTTGTTGAAACGTTCCCGGAAGAACGGATCCTGGATCACGCTTGGTTCAGCAAACAAATCCTCATCAAGGTCATAATAGCTCATACCTCCTTTTAATCCAAATGCAAGGGTAACATCTGCACTTACATTGATGGTATAGGAAAAGTCCCCATACAAATAAGTGTAATTCTCATAACCCGTTCTGTCATTGATCACCGAAAGACCTAAACCAACCTTTTCATTGTTAAGTGGAGAATGAACAGAAAATGTCTGGGTGCGTGGCCCACCATCAATTCCTGCCCACTGGCTCCTGTGAAGGGCCGTTAAAGATAACCCGTCCCTGCTACCTGCATACGCAGGGTTTATGGAGATAGTGTTATACATATACTGGGTGAACTGTGGTAATTGCTGGGCCTGTGTTGAAGACAAACCTGCAAAAAGTATCGCTATAAGGATATAGAAATTTTTCATGTTTTTACTTTATTTAGTTCCTAAGTAGATGTAACTCTGAATTGATTTTATTGGTCCTCCATCTTCACCTTTAACTTCAACAATGTAGAAGTAGGTTCCGGATGGTAACTGATTTGAAGATGTAACTGATTTATTGGAAAAACCATCCCAGTTATTTCTGTAATCCACTGCTGAGAAGATTTCTGCACCCCAACGGTTAAAGATCTTCACATTATAGGTGAAACAACTGGCCTCAGATGGCCCATCCTCGATCATAAAGAAATCATTGAATCCATCTGCATTAGGAGTTACGGCTTTAGAGATCTTAATATTATCAACATTACAAGGAAGAATAATACAATCTGTGATCTCTACAGTAACTTCAGTACTTGAAGGACAAGCTCCTGTGATCACGTAGGTAAAGATATATCTTCCTGGAGCAAGATTTTTTGGATCAATAAGGCTTCCGTTTAATTCACCGGTTTGCGAAGAATCAACCCAGGTACCTGTTTGGTCACTTTCAACATCTACAAGGCTTAACAGATCAAAAATCTCTTCTGTTTCATCGTTACAAAGCTCAACAA
Organism: uncultured Antarcticibacterium sp.; assembly: GCA_963973375.1. GTDB lineage: Bacteria > Bacteroidota > Bacteroidia > Flavobacteriales > Flavobacteriaceae > Gillisia. Next base: position 2,187 of record CAXAZV010000098.1, on the reverse strand, counting down.
ATGTTGTAATACTCACAGTGCCTGAGGGTTCATCCAGAATTACCTGAACTGGTTCTGAAACTGCTCCACTGCTGTTTCTGGCGGTAACAGAATAGGTTCCAGGTGCAAGATCGCTAAAAATTCCGATTTCCTGATAATCAGTTCCATTAATACTATATTCAATACCTTCTTCAGTTTCAACCTCTATACTTCCGGTTGGCGTCTGGCAGGTAGGCTGAGTAACTTCTACCACAACAGGTGTTGATGGAGTAGGTTCAGGTAATTCGACAATGGTAACGGTGAAGCTACAGGTTGCAGTATTACCTGCTGCATCTCTAACAATAAAGGTATTTGTTGTAGTTCCCACGGGGAAAGTACTTCCTGAAGAAAGCCCTGCTTGTTGTGTGATTGTGAAACCGGGACAGTTGTCGGTTGCAGTTGGTGCATTATAATTTACAACAGCACCGGTTACCCCGTATTCAACTTCAATATTAATATTCTCATTACAGGATATTACCGGAGCAATATTATCTACTACAGTAACTGTAAATGTTATAGTTACAGTGTTTCCTGCAGCATCTGTAGCAGTATAAGTTACAGTGGTAGTTCCTACCGGAAATTCACTTCCGGAAGCTAAACCATCGGTCAGGCTAACTACTGTTCCTTCGCAGTTATCAGTAGCGGTTGGAACTTCATAGTTCACAACGGCACCACATATTCCGGCGTCAACATTTACAGTGATATCGCTTACTGTGTTAAATACAGGAGCTTCATTATCATTAACAGTTACAGTAAAGCTGCAGGTTGCAGTATTTCCTGCTTCGTCTGTTGCAGTGAAGCTTACAGTAGTTGTTCCTACAGGGAATACATCTCCTGAAGCCGGTCCCGCAGTTTGAGTTACAGTTACATTACCTGAATTATCATTAGCAACAGGCATTTCAAATTCTACTACTGCTCCGCATATTCCGGCATCTACATTCATATTGATGTTCGCAGGGCAGGTGATGGTAGGATTTTCCTCATCTGTTACAGTTACAGTAAAGCTACAGGTAGCGGTATTTCCGACTGCATCGGTAACTACATACGTATTGGTTGTAGTTCCAATAGGGAATTCACTTCCTGAAGGCAATCCTGCAGTTTGCTCGGTAGTAGCTCCACAATTATCGGTTCCTACAGGAGCCTCAAAAGTTACTACTGCGGTAGCAGCTCCTGTATCGGTAGCCTGGCTGATGTTATCAATACAGGCGATCACTGGAGCTTCATTGTCAATTACAGTTACAGTAAAAGAAGTTGTAGCCGTATTTCCTGCAGCATCTGTTGCAGTATAGGTTACGGTTGTTGTTCCCACAGGGAATTCACTTCCCGGAGCAAGACCTTCAGTTAAGGTTACAACGGTACCTTCACAATTATCGGTAGCAGTTGGAACTTCAAAGTTTACTGTTGCGCCACATATTCCTGCGTCAGTGTCCACCTCAATGTTTTCCATTTCTGATAGAACCGGATCCTCTGTGTCAGGAATTGCGATTATTTCAATCTCCGTAATGTCTGAGATACAATCTCCATTTATAAATCTTGCGCTTATATAATAAGTGTTTGGAGCTAAGTTATTGAAATCGCCACTTGATTGGTAATTGTCTCCATCTATACTGTACTCGATTCCAGCTGTGGCATCTATTGAAATTGAACCATTATCAAGATCACAGGTACTGTTTGTAATATCCTCAACAATAGGAGTAGTTGGAGTTGGGTTGATAGTAAGATTCAGCGTTGCAACATTTGTGCAACCAGCCTCATTCTGGCTTTCAAAAGTATAAACACCACTTTCGGTATATTCAGTTCCGTTCCATGTGTAAGAATCACAAGCTGTTGCGTCTTCTTCAGAGGTTGTGCTGTAATTGATAGTTACAGTGAAAGAGTTCTCTGCAGCTACACAAGAACCTTGAGCGGCAGTGTAGACATATATTGTTTGAGTAGCAGTGATCTCAGCTCCAACTGCGATAGGATCAACTCCACCAGTAGAGGCGAAGTAAGCACCGTTAGTAAGAGCAGGAAGTATATAAGAATCACAACGCTCAACATTACCTGGAGCATCAGCTACCGGAGTATCATTGATAGTTACCGTGAAAGAATTTTCAGCATCTTCACAAGAACCCTGAGCGGCAGTGTAGACATATATTGTTTGAGTAGCAGTGATCTCAGCTCCAACTG
>CAXAZV010000097.1:0-10600 GCA_963973375.1 uncultured Antarcticibacterium sp. | reverse complement strand
TTACAAAGTTTATATGTATAAAAAATATACGATGGATTTAAAAGTGAATCTGATTTTTATTTTACCCATAGTTATAAAATGAAAAGTGAAGATCAAATAAACCAATGTTATTGTAATTATGAAATTGATTTCATCGCAAGTTTTGAATTTAAAAACATTGCTGGTGTTCAATTTCATCCTGAATTGAGTCAAAAAAACGGTTTGAAATTATTGAAAAACTTTATAGATAAATTTTAATGTTAAGGAAGAGAATCATATTTGCTCTAATTTATGCTGATGGGTTTTTCATGCAAAGCCGAAATTTTAGATTACAAAAAGTCGGAGATCTGAATTGGCTTGAAAAGAATTATAGGTTTCAACAAATTTCCTTTTCTCTTGATGAGTTAATTGTATTAAATGCTTCAAGAGGCAATAAATCAATGGAGAAGTTTGCAGATACAATCTCTAATTTGGTTAATGATGTTTTCATACCAATAGCCGCAGGAGGTGGAATTAGAAGTATGAAAGATGCTGAATTATTATTTAATAGTGGAGCTGATAAAATTGTCCTTAATTCCGTGTTATTTTTGAACCCCGGTCTTGTAATCGCACTAATTAAAAGATACGGAACTCAAAGTATTGTTGCCTCAATAGATTACAAAAAGAGCAATGGAAACATTGAGATTTTTATTGAAGATGGGACCACCAAAATTGATATGAATCTTGAACAATATATTCAATATATTGGAAATTTAGAAGTTGGAGAAATATATTTAAATTCGATAGAGAAAGATGGAACCGGATTTGGATATGATTTTGAAACCATTAAAGAGTTTGAGTCAAAAATCAAAATACCCTTGATTATAGCTGGGGGAGCTGGTAATGAATCACATTTAATTAAAGGATTACAAATAGAAAATGTTAGTGCAGTTGCGACTGCAGATTTATTTAATTTTATGGGGAATGGCTTGCCAAACGCCAGGAAAATAATAATTGAATCAGGAGAAAATATAGCAAATTGGGATGTTGATAAATAGAATAATTAAAAAGATAAAATATAATCTTGGAGCGGATAGAATCGGCCCGGACCTGCCTTTTACACATTGGCGATTATATTATCAAAAGGAAATGCAAGTTCTTTGTAAAAAAAAATTTAAACGTTTTTCTAACACCGCCGATTTTAGACCTGGGGCTTATGCAGTTGGTTGTTCTAAGATAGAGATAGGTGAAAGGGTAGTTGTTCGCCCGGGCGTTATGTTGTTTGGAGAATCCGATACTTTGGAAACATCAATAATCATCGAAGATGATGTTATGATGGGTTCTGGGGTTCATTTTTATGTTAATAACCATAAGTTTGACAGATTGGATATTCCTTTAATTGATCAGGGTTATTATCCCGCCGAAATGATAGTTTTGAAAAAAGGTTGTTGGATTGGTGCAAATTCAATTTTATTGCCAGGAGTGATTGTGGGTGAAAATTCCGTTATAGGTGCGGGTTCGGTTGTTACAAAATCTATCCCGGATGGTGTTGTGGCTGTTGGTAATCCTGCTAAGGTTATTAGAAATATAGGGATTAATTAAAGAAACGCATTAAAGTTGATTTAGTGTCTAATTTTTTATAACAAAAAGCATTCACACAATGTTCATTTGGTAGAATTTTATTATAGTAATATTTCATATTAGTTATTTTCCGTCTACGAGCCCCTCTAAATCAATAAGCACATTGACCAGAAAATAAAGCTATACAAAGATTTAGCTATTAGTTTTGCCGTATGGAATTTTTATTTAAAAATTATATAATACATGAAAACGGAAAAAGGAAAAGTTCGTAATTATTTTATTATTATGAACACCTTCATGCAAAAAAGTATTTCTGAAAAATTAATGGTGGAGTATAGTTTGACGGAGGGATATAATATTTGTATGTATAAATATCCTTTATTTAAACAACATAAAAAAAATGAAACTAAAATTTTTGATGAAGTATACAACATACCCTTTTTTGAATCAAAATATAAATTCGTAAAATGGATTAATTTCTTTATTTATATTATTTATTTTTCAATTATTTTTTTTAAATATCCACAACGTGGGAAGTTAATCCTAGGCAACTCCCTTTATAATGGGAATAGATTTATAGCTAATGTATTTACTCGTTATTGGGAAACTATTTTCATTTTAGATGAAGGTACATCCACTTTACTTATTTATGAAGATCGATCAAAATTTAAAACTAAAGTTAGGTTAATAGATAAGGTATTCTTTACCTATCAACCAAAAAGCAGTCTCATTTTTTATACTATTTTTAATTTACCTCCAAATCAACATGACAGGATCCATCGTATTGAAAATATTTTTAATATAGATCAGAAAAGGGTACAAAATAAACCCAAATCAATACTCTTTATAGGTTCTTATTTCGTCGAAGCAAATGCAATTTGTGAGGAGGAATTCAATAAGCTACTGTATAAACTGAAAATTAATAATCCAGATATTGAGATTAATTATGCGACCCATCCCAGGGAGAGATATATATATAATAATCCTCTTATTAAAGAATTAGGTATTAATTTGATTAGTCCGGATGTTTCCATTGAACAATATTTAATAGCAAATCATCTAAACTTTCAAATTGTAGCATCATGTGTAAGTACAGGTTATATTTATGCAAATAATATGTTGGGAAATTCAGTAGAATATCAAACTTATATTTTGGATATTAAATTCCCGTCCGGGGAAATTGACCCAGATTATCAAACCATTTATAAGGCCATAAAGGAAAAACTGAAAGGCTTAAATAGTAGGGAAATTGAAGTTTAATTTATAGTGGAAGAAGCTGAAAACTTTTGGACTTAAAAAAAATGATTAACATTTATAAATAATTTTCTTTCTAAGATGTAATTTAGAACCAGGCACGGAAGGTCAAAATCTCAATCTCAAGAGATTTTAATTATTTATTTAATAGTAAAAGAATGAATATGAATATAAAAAAAATGCTGGCTAAGAATTTTCAATATTTCTTTTATTTCTATGGATATTTAAGATATAGGATTTTTGTCGCCTTTACCCTGAGTTTTCTTAAGGGGGTTTTGGATGGTTTTGGATTAGCAATGTTCATTCCTTTATTACAGATTTCTGAAACTACCCAATCGGGTTCTTCGGGAGAAGATCTTGGAAACTTAAGTTTTCTTCCTGCATTTCTTGAAGGTTTGGGGCTAACTCTTAATATTCAAACTATTTTAATAATTATCCTTATATTTTTTGTGCTTAAAGGTATTGTCGTTTTTATTGAAGGATATACCCGGGTAGTTTTTCAACAATTATTTATGAGAGAAATCCGGATCACCAATATAGACCTGTTAAATTCTTTTAACTACAGCAGCTTTGTTAAAGCCGATTCGGGAAAAATTCAAAATACTTTTAGTGGGGAAGTAGAAAGAGTTAATTTAGGCTATACCCGGTTTTTTAAAACTATTGAATATGGGGTTTTGGTTTTAGTATATTTAGTTTTGGCCTTTTCCGCAAATCCGGAATTTGCTATTATAGTTTTATTTCTGGGTGGGATGACTAATTTCCTTTTTAAATGGCTATTTAAAAAAACAAAAAAACTATCTCAAATATTTACCTTGATTACTCATGGTTTTCAGGGGTTGTTGATCCAGCACGTTTCTAATTATAAGTATTTAAAAGCCTCAGGTCTTAACCTGTTCTATGGGAAAAAATTAAAAGAAAATATCTCTGAAATTGAAGAGGTTCAGAAAGATTTAGGTATTGTAGGTTCTTTACTTAATGCTTTAAGGGAGCCTATATCAATTGTCGCTGTAGTTATAGCAATATTGATTCAGGTCAAATATTTTGATTCTAAAATAAGTCTTATAATTTTAAGCTTATTATTTTTATACCGCGCGCTTACTTTTTTAATGGCTTTACAAGAGCATTGGAATTTATTTTTAAGTGTATCCGGGTCTTTGGAGAATGTAAAGTCGTTTACCCGGGAATTGAGCAATGATAGAGAGAAAAATGGGACAATAGAGTTCGAGGGGTTTCATGATAAAATTTCTATGAAAAACATTACATTTAAATATGATGAGAATGTAGTAATTGAAAATTTAAGTTTAGAAATTAATAAAAACGAAACTGTCGCATTTATAGGGGAAAGTGGCTCAGGCAAGACAACTTTAATGAATATTTTAGCAGGATTATTTATTCCTGCTCATGGTGAAGTTTTGATTGACGGGGAAGACCTCTTTTCCCTGGATCTATACTCTTTTAGAAAAAAAATAGGGTACATTTCCCAGGAGGCACCTATGTTTAATGATACTATTTTTAATAATGTTACATTTTGGGCAGAAAAAACTTCTTTGAATATAGATAAATTTAAGGAAGCTATCAAAAAAGCTTCCGTTTATGATTTTGTATATTCCCTTCCTAAGAAAGAGGATGAATTTCTGGGTAATAATGGTATAAATATAAGTGGTGGCCAAAAACAAAGATTGGCAATTGCAAGGGAGTTGTTCAAAGATGTTGAGTTTCTTTTTATGGATGAGGCTACATCTGCTTTAGATGGGGAAACTGAAGCTACAATTCAGTCAAATGTCGAAAAATTAAAAGGGAAATATACAATTATTATAATAGCACATCGCCTTGCCACAATTAAAAATGCTGATAAAATTGTTATTCTAAAGAATGGAAATATCGGAGCTATTGGTAGTTTTCAGGAATTAATTGAATCTTCAAATGAGTTTAGGTTAATGACAGAATTTCAAGGAATGTCTGTTAAAAATTTTTGATCATCTTTTTTGGGTTAAATAATCAATAAATACAATTTTGATCTTTTTCATTTAACTTTGATTATTCATCATCATCATCATCATCATAAAACTAATGGATTTAATTAGAAGGGAAAAGTGGTTTAAAGTAAGCCCAAATTTTACTAGTTATATCTTGTAACACAACAATAATGAATGTATTAATTTTTTCAACGTTTCATCTTCCTCCACTTTTTCTTGGTTTAAATTTAGAATTTATTCAAAGAAATATCGACCAGGGAAAAACGGTTTATTTGATAGATTGTGACGGTTCATTTTCAGAGTGCGGATTTAACACATACAAGTTAAAGTATATGTGTGAGATTTGTAAATATCGGGAAAATAATGGTTTAAAATTAATAAACGGAGATGTTAAGAGGATATCACTTGATAATATAATAAGTGATCAGGATAGGGAAAGTGCCCGTGATTTTTTAGGTAATATTAATACTATAAAAAAGGATTTGATCCTTAAGGATTTTGAAGTGGGAGAGGCAGTATATTCCTCATTTATTTCAAAGACGAGGGATAGTGAATTTGTTGCGGAATCGGATCAGGCTATTCTCAAAAGATTGGCTTTTAATTCCATTTTAGTTTATGAAAGTATAAAGAGATTTATTAATGAATATAACATTGATGAATTAGCTTTATTAAATGGTAGATGGGATTATTACAGAGCTGCATTAACAGCGGGTCGTGAAAAAAAGCTAAAAATTGAGGTATTTGAAAATTATAGACCCGGAGGTTATATGGAATTATTTGGGGATAAGTTGCCTCATGATATTAAAAATAAGAACAAGATTATAGAAGAGTTTTGGGAAAGTGCAGAAAATATTGTGGAGAGGGCGAAATCAGCTGATTCTTTTTTCCATAATAAAAGATCAGGGGGCTTTACAATAAGCAAAAGTTTTACAGAAAATCAACTAAAGGGAAAACTTCCGGCTACCTTTGACAAAAATAAAAAAACTTTTGTTTTATTCAATAGTTCAGATGATGAATTCGCTGCAGTTGGAAAGGAGTATGATAATCCATATTTTAAAAATCAAACTGAAGGAATTTTGTTCATTGTAGAATATTTTAAAAATGAACCGGACTCGCAGTTGATAATAAGAATGCATCCAAATTTAAGAGGTTTAAAGAGATCCTATCTGGATCCTATTTATAATTTGGAAAATTTATATCCTAACATTCATTTAGTTAAGCCGGAAGGCGATATTGATACTTATAAACTTGTTGATGAAGCTGAAAAGGTATTTGCATTTAACAGCACCATAGGGCTGGAAGCAAGCTTTTGGGGGAAACCTGTAATTCTTTTAGGTAAAAGTGTTTATGTCAATAACGTGGCATACATCCCAAAAGACAAGAAGGATATTTTAGATTTAATTGAATCCAATTTGCCGCCCCTAAATAAAGATAATGCAAGAAAATATGGTTATTATTTCACTAAAGGTGGGATAAAAGCCCAATATTATAATAACCAACAAAATGGCGAAATTTTTTTCAATAAAGTATCATTAACGCATTTACCTGCCTGGTTTAAATTATATTATAAAACATTGAAATTTTTTAATTTTAAAAACTAAAAAAATATATAACAAATTTTTTTCACCATAAAGAATTATGGGAAAAGGCAACAACAAGGGTGGAATAAGCGTTCAAGTTTGGCTAAGGCAGGAGAACAAAATATCTTATTAAAATTATGAATTTTAAAATATTGGATTGCACATTAAGAGATGGGGGATATTATACAAATTGGGATTTTGACAAGGATCTTGTAAAAATCTATTTTGAGTCCTTCAACAAACTCCCCGTTGATTATCTTGAGATTGGTTATAGGTCGAATTCGATGAAAACCTATCTGGGTGAATATTTTTATTGCCCCCCATATGTTTTAGAACAGAGCAAGGACTTAAGCGATAAAAAACTGGTTATTATTCTTGATGAGAAGGATGTAAGAGCTGAACATGTCCCTGCGTTATTATCTCCATGTATAGGTTATATTACAATGGTGAGAATAGCTATAAATCCAAAAAATTTTAAGCGGGCTTTGATTCTTGCGGAGAATATAAAAAAGCTGGGATTTGAGGTTGGATTTAATGTAATGTACATGTCCTTATGGGAACATGAAAAAGAATTTCTTGAACAGATTAAGGACGTAACCGGAATTGCCGATTATTTTTATATGGTAGATTCATTTGGTGGTGTATATCCTGAGGATGTTAGAAAAACATATGATCTTGTTAAAAATCAAACGGATGTTAAAATTGGATTCCACGGGCATAATAACCTTGAATTAGGACTTATAAATACTCTAACTGCCATAGAATGTGGGGCTGCAATAGTAGATTCCACCGTTACTGGAATGGGCAGGGGCGCAGGTAATTTGAGCACAGAATTATTGTTGACTTCTCTAAACGCAAAAGGATTAATCAATTTGGATTTTAATGCCTTGAGTAAAGTGGTAGACCCTTTTTCAAAAATGCAGCGCGATTATGGGTGGGGTACAAATTTGCCTTATATGGTTTCGGGTGCTCATTCCCTGCCGCAAAAAGAAGTAATGGAATGGGTAACCAAAAGGTATTATTCTTTGAATAGTATCATCCGTGCCCTTTCAAATCAGTCACAGGGAATAAAAGATAATGTTGATCTTGACGATTTCAGGGATGATAGGAAATTTAAAAGAGTATTGATTATTGGCGGAGGAGCTAGTGGCAAAAACCAGGCAAAAGCCATCAATGAATTTATCTCTAAAAATCCCGAAATATGTTTGATCCATGCCAGTTCCAAAAATGCCAAGGAATTTAAGGATGCGAAACAACTGCAAATTCATTGTTTGGCAGGTAATGAAGGTCACAGATTGGAAAAGACCTTTGATGTGATTTCAGATACTGATAAAATAGTCATATTACCGCCTTATCCAAGAACCATGGGTACCTATATTCCAAAAAGCCTGGAAAAGGTCGCTTATCAGCTTAATGAGATATCCTTTACCGATAAGTTTAAAGAATCGGTTACTGCACTGGCGATAGAAGCCGCCTTAAAAATGGAAGTAGAAGATATTTATATTGTGGGTTATGACGGGTATCACGGAGATATTACTCCGCAGGAAATCGAGTTGTTTAATGAAAATGAATACATATTCAAAAGATTAAAGGAAATGAGTAAAATAACACCAATTTCAATCACACCCACTTCTTATACTGAATTAAGTCATCAATCAGTTTTTGCTTTGATATAAATTATTCAGTTTTTGATAGAGCACCAAAAAATAAATTGCCGAATGAAACGATCGGTATAACTATTAAAATGCCGAGGGTATTAGTATCGGAATTATTGGATTATTCAACTGATTCCGTAGCTTTGCATTGTCAGCAAAAACAAGTGGACTTTGCAGATATAGAATGGTATAGTATAAAATAAAACTATAAAAATTTATGTCCATAGCGATTTTTTTGCCTACTAGAAAAGGAAGTCAGAGACTTCCAAACAAGAATACCAGATCTTTCGCAGGGTTTCGGGATGGACTTCTTGAATTAAAGTTAAAACAGTTGGGGAAACTGAAAGTGGATGAAATAATTGTTTCCACAAATGATAAAGTTGCTATAGAGATTGCTAAAAAAATCATTTCAGCTGATTCTAATTTAAAACTTGACATAAGGCCCGATTATTTGGCATCTGCCACAACAAATCTAACTGATTTAATTAAGTATGTCCCAACCCTTACTAATTGTGAGCATATTTTATGGACACACGTAACCTCTCCCTTTGTGGATGCTGATTTATATAATTTAAGTATTGATAAATATCTAAACTCGTTAGATCAGGGTTTCGATTCCTTAATTTCGGTGACTCCTTTTCAAAATTTTCTGTGGAGTAGAGAAGAAAATGATATCATAAACAGGCTTGGAGAAAAAAGGTGGCCCCAAACTCAGGATTTAAAAAAACTATATGAAATAAACAGTGCGATCTTCCTTTCTCATCGTACTGTTTATGAAAGGTATAGCGATAGGGTAGGAAAAAGACCTTTCTTATTTGAGATGAATAAAATACAATCTCTGGATATTGACTGGGATGAAGATTTTAAAATAGCAGAGGCGGTTTATGAAAAACTTTTTAAATAAAAAAAATATATTTTGGGATTTTGATGGTGTTATTATGGATTCCATGCCCTTTAGAAACAAAGGTTTTGAACTTGTCCTGAAGGAATTTCCGAACGAGCAGGTAGAACTTTTAATACAATTTCATTTAAAAAATGGTGGTCTTTCAAGATATGTGAAATTCACGCATTTCTTTGAAGAAATAAGAGGGGAAAAAGTTACGGAGGAAGAGATAAAAGAATGGGCACAAAAATTTTCCGAGATCATGCGGGAAGAATTACTGCAACCCGCTTTGTTGATAGAGGATTCATTGAATTTCATCAAAGAGAATTACAGGAAATTCAATATGCATATCGTGTCCGGTTCCGATGAAGAAGAACTCAGGTTTTTATGCGAAAAACTTGAGATCTCACGGTATTTCATCTCCATACATGGCTCTCCGGTTCCCAAAAAGGAATTGGTGCAGGAGCTTTTAAACACCCATAATTATAGGTTGGAAAACACCATCTTAATTGGGGATTCCATTAATGATTATGAAGCTGCTGAGATTAATAATATAGATTTCTGCGGTTATAATAATGACGAGCTAAAAGGATTAAAAACTTTTTATATAGAATCCTTTTCTTGAACATGAAATTATTAAACTCAATAAAAGGACTTTGGTTCATGCTCTTCTCAACAAAAATTTTCCTCCCGGAAAGTGTATTCAGGGGAAAAAGAGTAGCGGTAATTGGAGCTGCAGACTCGGCTTTTAAAAAAGAAAATGGAGAATATATAAATTCTTTTGACATTATTGTAAGGGTTAATAAAGCTCCCCATTCCTGGAGTCCTGAAAAAGCTAAGTTCATTGGTAGTCGTACAGATGTTTTGTTCCATTCGTTTTATGAAAATTCTGAAAGCGGTGGAGGGCCTATAGATTTTGAACTTTACAACCGCCTGGGTATTCAATTTATAGTTAACCCCAATCATAATTTAAAAGGGCTATGGACGCATTTAAATTATTATAAAAGAAACCAGAATAATAAAACAACTTATATTCTTGCCCGGCCGTTTACTGAAAAGATTACTAAAAACTTCGGAAAATGGATTCCAACGGTTGGTTTTTCCGCATTGCAAACAGTTTTAAATTCCAAGTGTAGAGAGGTTTTTATAACCGGATTTACATTTTTTAAAACCCCTTATGCCCGTGATTATCGAAATCAATTAACTAATATGAGGGCTAATCAGGACCATATTAAAAATCAAGGACTTCATAATCCTGATTTGGAATTTAAGGAGTTTTTAAAAGTCTTAGATAAACTTAAAGACTCTCAAACTCGAATAATTATGGAATCGACACTCCTACAAATAATTGAAAAGCATAAGTAAAAAAATATGGATGATCATAAAAAGTTAACTTCAATTTTTATTGTACCACGAGGCAGCTATGAATGGAAAGGTAACGAAGCAGGGTGGATTACAGCATCAGGTTGGGCTGCAGCGGGGGAACAGTTGTGGGGAAATGCTGTTGTTGCTACTACTGATGGTATTTTCAATCCCAGTGAATCCAGATTATTTCCAAAGGGCCAGAAAAATTTATCGACACAACCCTCTTTTTCCTCCTTACCGATTAAAAAAGGTATTAGAGAATTGGTGCCTGAAGTAATTATTACGGCCTTCAAAGACTGGAAGTTAAAGAATTCTCAACCGGAAGTGTGGCCAATAGAGGAGAAAGAA
>CAXAZV010000096.1:0-10708 GCA_963973375.1 uncultured Antarcticibacterium sp. | reverse complement strand
CAGGTTCACACCAATGCTGAAATTTGAAGCATATAAAAATGCCGAAGCTTCATCCTCACAAACCTTCACAGCTTGTTGATAATCTTTTAGCCAGCCTGTGGTGCCGCTTATTACAGGAAGATTGTTTTTGCAGCAGGTGATAATATTATTAAGCGCTGCGGTGGGAATGCTAAAGTCTATTGCAACGTCGGCCAGGCTAAGGTCATGGCTTTCTATATTATCGCTAATTTTCAAAACTATTTCGTGACCGCGATCTATGGCTATTTTTTCAATGGTCTTTCCCATTTTCCCGTAGCCTAAAAGTGCTATTTTCATTTTTTTAAATAAGTATTAAAGAACATTTTCAGCATACATTCCAACTGCACCGTTTCTTTTGTTCTAAAAATTATAATTTAACGAGAGGCCATATCCAGTCTTTCCCGTGTATTCATTAAAATTCATGGAGGGTCTAAGTGAGAGATCTTCACTTACATTGAATTGTTGTAAATGTGCATCAACATTGGCATCAATAATATTAAGGGCATAAACTCCCACTATCACCAGAATAGAGATCTCTTTATTTCGCTGGTAGAATCGCTGTGCGCGAATTAATCCGTCATTGGTAACCCGTTGGGTTCCTGTAGGGGTGGTAAATTCATCATCGGTAAACCCGGCAAGGCGTCTTTTGTATATTGAACGATAACGATCATACTGTTCGTCATTTTTCAAATAGAAATAAACTCCAACTCCCAGGCCTCCATAAGCAATTGGGATCTTCCAGTATTTACCGTTATAGGCCTGGCCGAGACCCGGCAATACTGCCGAAAAAAAAGCGGCGCGTGCAGGAGCCAGGGGGTCATAGGGTTTGTAATCCCCGGATTCTTCTTCAACAATTATATTTTCGGCCACGCTTACACTAAGGCTATCCTCCTGTGCAACCAAAAAGCCGGGTAGCAGTAACAGCGAAATTACTGCGATAATTTGTTTAAGATTCACCCTGAATTAATTTTTTGATCCTGTTATAATCCTCTTCACTTGTAAAAGGGATAATAAGTTTTCCTTTTCCTTTCCCGGCTACTTTTATGTCAACTTTGGCTCCCAGGTAATCTGAAAATTCTCTGATCTCTTTTTTAAATTCTGTAGGAAGCGCCTTTGTTTTTTTAGCAGGTTTAGAAGCGTCATCATCATTTAGTTCCCGCACAAGTTTCTCCGTATCTCTTACTGAAAGGGATCTTTCAAGAATGCGCTCATAAATATCAAGTTGCATTTGAGGATCTTCAATATTGATCAAGGCCCTTCCATGTCCCATAGATAGAAATCCATCCCGCATCCCTGTTTGTACTATGGGATCAAGTTTTAATAAGCGCAAATAATTGGCAATGGTAGACCTGTTCTTTCCTACGCGTTCACTCAACTGTTCCTGGGTTAGATTTATCTCATCGATAAGTCGTTGGTAGGAAAGGGATATCTCGATAGGATCAAGATCCTGGCGTTGGATGTTCTCCACCAAAGCCATTTCCAGGGATTCCTGGTCATTGGCAATTCGTATATAGGCAGGAATGGTTTCAAGACCAATAAGTTTGGAAGCCCTGAACCTTCTTTCACCAGATACCAGTTGGAATTTATTAAAGTCAAGTTTCCTAACAGTAATAGGCTGTATCACCCCCAATTCTTTGATCGAGGAGGCAAGTTCCCGAAGGGATTCCTCGTTAAAGCTGGTCCTGGGTTGGAATGGGTTTACTTCAATAGAAGTAAGTTCCAGTTCTACTATATGGCCAACCAGTTTATCGGCATTCTTGTCTTCAGCAGATTTTATATCATGATCCGGATCCTTCAGCAATGCTGAAAGTCCGCGTCCCAATGCTTGTTTCTTGGTAGCTTTCGCCATCTTTTATGTATTTTTCTTTATAATTTCGTGTGCCAGGCTTAAATAATTGGTGGCACCCTTGCTTGCGGCGTCATAATTAATGATGCTTTCGCCATAACTTGGCGCCTCACTTAAACGCACATTACGCTGAATGATTGTGGTAAATACCATTTCATTAAAGTGCTTTTGCACCTCTTCAACCACCTGGTTTGAAAGCCTTAAACGCGAATCATACATGGTTAAAAGCAGCCCTTCTATATCCAGATTTTTATTATGGATCTTCTGTACACTTTTAATGGTGTTGAGCAATTTGCCCAATCCTTCCAGCGCAAAGTATTCACATTGGATAGGGATGATCACAGAGTCTGCCGCTGTTAAGGCATTTAAAGTTAAAAGGCCCAGAGAAGGGGCACAGTCAATAAGAATATAATCGTATTGTTCCTTGAGATGGGTAATAGCCTTTTTGAGCATATATTCCCGCTCATCCTGATCTACCAGTTCAATCTCAATTGCAACAAGGTCTATGTGCGAAGGGATAATATCCAGGTTTGGAGAACTTGTCTTAATGATGGCTTCTTCGGCTTTGATGGAATGTTCCAGAAGCTGGTAGGTACCAAATTCCACTTTTTCAACATCTATACCAAGACCTGAAGTCGCATTGGCCTGTGGGTCGGCATCAATCAATAATACTTTTTTCTCAAGAACTCCCAGGGAAGCCGCCAGATTTACAGAAGTCGTAGTTTTTCCTACCCCGCCCTTTTGGTTTGCAATTGCAATGATTTTACCCATTAATTAATTTCGGTTTTTAAAAGGTAAAAATACAATTTATTACAGGTTTAGAAAATGATTTTGTTAACAGGTTTCTAAAAGATAAATTCCAAACCCGCCTGTGCCATTCGGGCAAGTTCCAAAACCCATATTCGGAAGTAAGTGATTAAGTTACCAAGTTACCAAGTGACGCAGTAACGATGTGACCCAATAACGAAGTAAATCGTATACATTGAATTCTAAACTGTCTAACCTTGAATCTTAAACCTTGAACTTTAAACCTACCTATCGGCAGGAAGCTTTGAACCTATGTTAATTATTCCCTCTTTTTCGCTTTGATCATTTGTTCAAGCATATCCCACATTTCTTCGGGTACTGCCTCGAGGAGATTGAACTGGCCTGCACCTTTTAACCATTCTCCACCGTCTATGGTGATCACTTCCCCGTTCACGTATGATGAAAAGTCAGAAACCAAATATGCGGCAAGGTTGGCAAGTTCCTGGTGGTCACCCACACGTTTAAGTGGAACTTTCTTAGCCAGGTCAAATTTTTCTTTAAGATCTCCGGGTAGTAATCTATCCCAGGCACCTTTGGTAGGAAAGGGCCCCGGGGCAATTGCGTTAGACCTTATCCCGTATTTTGCCCATTCTACCGCCAGGGAGCGTGTCATAGCAAGGACTCCGGCTTTTGCCGTAGCACTTGGCACTACATAGGCAGATCCCGTCCAGGCATAAGTGGTTACGATATTAAGAATGATCTTGTTGGTTTGTTTTTTATCTATCCAGTGCTTTCCAAAAGCCAGGGTGCAGTTCTTACTGCCTTTTAATACTATGTCTATAATGGTGTCAAATGCGTTTGCTGAAAGTCGCTCTGTGGGGGAAATAAAATTTCCCGCAGCATTATTTAGCAGTACATCTACACTTCCAAATTCATCGACCGAAGCTTTAACCATTGCCTCAACTTCCTCATAATTCCTTACATCACATTGTACCGGTAATACTTTTCCTCCGGTTTGCGCTTCCAGTTCGCTTGCGGTGTTCTTTAGTTTTTCCAAATCCCGTGAGGTGATCACCACATTGGCCCCCAATTCTAAAAAATAGGTGCTCATGGATTTTCCCAGGCCGCTGCCGCCTCCTGTTACTACTATAGTTTTGCCCTTTAAGGCATCATCCCGAAGCATTTTTTGTTTGAAGTCCATTGTGTTTTAAGTTAAAGAGTTAAAAAGGTAAAGAGTTAAAAAATTAAAATTAAAAGTTGTCAGTTCTCAGTTGTGGGTTGTTTAAATGGAATTTGTCTGTACAACTTTTTTTATTCATCAATTAAAATTTCAAGTAACTGGATGGCGGCTTCGCTTATTTTGGTACCGGGACCAAAAACCGCCACTGCGCCGGCATCAAATAAAAACTGGTAATCCTGGGAAGGAATCACCCCGCCTACAATCACCATAATATCTTCCCGGTCATATTTTTTAAGCTCTTCAATTACCTGTGGCACCAGGGTTTTATGTCCGGCGGCAAGGGATGATACCCCTAAAATATGCACATCATTTTCAATTGCCTGTTTTGCGGCCTCTGCCGGAGTTTGAAATAAGGGGCCTATGTCTACATCAAATCCAAGATCGGCATATCCGGTGGCAACCACTTTTGCACCGCGGTCGTGTCCATCCTGTCCCATTTTTGCGATCATAATACGGGGTCTGCGGCCGTCCTGTTCTGCAAATTTATCTGCCAGTTCCCTGGCCTTTTTAAAGGAAATATCATCTTTCATCTCTTTCGAATAAACTCCGCTAAAGGATTGGATCTTTGCTTTATACCTGCCATACACCTCTTCAAGGCCATCACTTATCTCTCCTAATGTAGCTCTTTCCCGGGCAGCAACTATTGCCAGCTCCAGTAAATTTTTATCCCGGTTCTTTGCTGCAAGGCTAAGCGCTTGTAATGCTTCTTTCACCTTTGCTGAATTCCGGTTGGCTTTGGTAGTTTTTAATCTTTCCAGTTGTTGCAGTCGCACGGTCTGGTTATCTACTTCCAGGGTTACCAGGGGATCCTCCTTTTCAAGACGGTATTTATTGGTACCCACAATTATATCTGTACCGCTGTCTATTCGCGCCTGTTTTCTTGCAGCTGCTTCCTCGATACGCATTTTTGGTATTCCGGCTTCAATTGCTTTTGTCATTCCGCCCAGGCCTTCAACTTCCTGAATAAGCTTCCAGGCTTTTTCCGCTATTTGTTGTGTGAGGCTTTCTACATAATAACTGCCGGCCCACGGGTCTACAGTTTTTGTGATCATAGTTTCCTGCTGCAGGAACAATTGGGTGTTCCGGGCTATCCTTGCTGAAAAATCTGTTGGCAATGCTATAGCTTCATCCAAGGCATTGGTGTGCAGGCTTTGTGTGCCCCCAAACGCTGCTGCGGCGGCTTCTATACAGGTACGCGCTACATTGTTAAAGGGGTCCTGCTCTGTCAAACTCCAGCCACTGGTTTGTGAATGGGTGCGCAGCGCAAGGGATTTTTCATCTTTAGGATTGAATTGTTTCACAAGTTTGGCCCACAACATTCGTGCAGCCCGCATTTTGGCGATCTCCATAAAATGGTTCATTCCAATTCCCCAGAAAAAGGAGAGACGGGGAGCAAAGGAATCTATATCCATTCCTGCTTCCAGGCCTTTTCTTATATATTCCAAACCATCGGCCAGGGTATAAGCCAGCTCAATATCGGCCGTTGCGCCGGCTTCCTGCATGTGGTATCCGGAAATACTTATGCTATTGAATTTGGGCATATTTTTAGAACTGTACTCAAAAATATCTGAAATGATCTTCATGGAAGGAGTAGGAGGGTAGATGTAGGTATTTCTCACCATAAACTCCTTTAAAATGTCGTTTTGAATCGTGCCGGACAAGGCTTCGGGTTTTACTCCCTGTTCTTCTGCAGCTACAATATAAAATGCCATAATAGGTAAAACTGCCCCGTTCATTGTCATGGAAACAGACATTTTATCCAGTGGAATTTGATCAAAAAGGATCTTCATATCCTCCACCGAATCTATTGCTACCCCTGCTTTTCCAACATCCCCAACTACACGCTCATGGTCACTGTCATAACCGCGGTGCGTAGGAAGGTCAAACGCTACAGATAATCCTTTTTGGCCACCGGCCAGGTTCCTGCGGTAAAAAGCATTGCTTTCCTCGGCGGTGGAGAATCCGGCATATTGTCTAATAGTCCAGGGTCGGCTTACAAACATAGTGCTGTAGGGGCCGCGCAGGTAAGGTGAAATTCCGGCTGCAAAATTTAAATGCTCTGCTTCCTGAATGTCTTCTTCGCTATAAACAGGTTTCAGGTCTATTTCTTCGGCAGTGGCAAAAGCTTTCCCCGGGCTTGCAGGTTTTTCTGCAGAAACCGATTTAATTAAACTTATATGTTGAAGATTTTTTCTTGGCATGTTGGTTTATACTTCCTGCTGATATTTCTTCAGCATTAATATTAAATGTAAAATGAAATCTTATTCTTTTTCAAGCCTTTCCTGTTCAAGTTTTTCGGCAAGGCGTTTTTCAAGAATTGGCTGGATAAGCGTTTTCCTCGGGTTCATTTTTAAAAAAGGATAAAGCTCCAGGTCTTGCTTCATTTTATCTTCTTTGTTCTCATACTTGTTGGTCCCTATAAGCACCAACTCACCGGAGTCAAACTTCGCTTGTTCCTTTTCAGCACTTTCAGCAATTTTCTTCTGAATAATTCCCTCTTTCAATTGCTTTAAGAATCCGCCACCGGCTTCAATTTCCCTGAAAATCTCCAGTGCTTTTTCCGCCAGCTGAAGGCTTAGGTTCTCTATATAATAAGCACCATCGGCCGCATTGGAAACCTTGTCCAGGTAACTTTCATGTTTTAGCACCAGCAGTTGATTACGGGCTATGCGGTCACCAAATTCGTTGTTTTTATGATAAATGGCATCATAAGGCGAGTTATATACCGCATTGGCACCTCCCAGAACGGCACTCATACTTTGAGTAGTGGTGCGTAGTAAATTCACATTATAATCGTACAGGGTCTTATCGCGTTTGGTAGGTTGTGATAAAATATGGCAAGTTTGAGGCAGCTCATATTCAGCTGCCAGGCTCGCATATAACAAGCGCAATGCCCGTAATTTTGCGATCTCAAAGAAATAATTTGTTCCGGTTGAAACTAAAAACAGGAGCTCTTTCTTTAAGGCTTCAGGGGAAGTGGTGGCGAAATGGTTTAAATATTCATTGGCGTGGGCCAGGCAATACGCCAGTTCCTGCGGGATTGTGGCGCCTGCATTTTGATACAAGGTACCATCTACACTTAACACCCCTGTATACGTCCCTTTATCTCCAATAATTTTCTCCAGCTTTTTGTGATCTTCAGCCAGATTGAAGTACCAGTTTCCAGATCTTGCCAGGTTTCCTATAATATCATTCTGAAGAAAAATGTTGTGTTCTTTTCCTTTCAGAAACTCTTCAAGTTTCAGGATAAATTCTTCGGAAAGAAATTCAAAGCCTAGATAAATAGTGGTGGTATTAAGGTCGATATCCCTAAACAAAACAGAGATATCAATTTTTTCTGAAGGAAGGATAAACCAGAGATATTCGGCACCCTTGTTTAATACTTCAAGGGCTTTTTTATTGCTTTTAGCTTCAGAAGCAACATATATTTTTTCACAAATATTCCATTTTCCCGGACCGGAAATGTTAGCCGTGTATTTAAGATCTTCTGAATGATAAAAGGGTTTTATATGAATGCCATCCCTGGTTTTGGTGACCAGTTTTTCATTATAATCTTCACCTTTTAATTCGAACTGGATCTTTTGTTTCCATTGTTTGGCAGATACTTCTTCAAATTCTTCAAATAAAAGCTCACTCATTTTTAAAGTATATTATGAAATTACCAACGGGAGGATTAATTAATCGATGGTGTCGTACTGGATAATGTAAATATCTTCATTGGCCCGTTTCATATAATAATTCTGGCGGGCGTAACTCTCCAGTTCAAAGGAATCATTTAATTTATCAATTATATTGCGGTCTTTGGCAATCTCCTTTTTGTAATATTTCTTATTTGTCTCCAGCTCATTGATCTCCTGGTCCAGCTCGTGGTGAATAAACCATGAATTGCTGTCCAGAAAAAACATCCAGCCCGCGAAGATCAATAGAATAAGCACATAGCGATTACTCAGGAATCTAAACCATTTCTTCTCCCGCAGCTCCTTTAGTTTCATCTAAAAACAGTTTTATAATTGAATATGCGATTTGCACTATTTGGAATGAAATTCCCTGTTTATAACGCCTAAATATACAAAATTAGGATAATCTGTCTTTAATAATTGTTTGAACAATATCTACCGCCACGGTGTTATAGCGGTTGGTAGGAATTATAATATCGGCAAATTCCTTGGTTGGTTCTATAAACTGCTGGTGCATAGGTTTAAGAGTGGTTTGATATCGCCATAAAACTTCATCAAGATCTCTGGCCCGCTCGTTAATATCCCTCTTTAAACGTCGTATTAACCGTTCATCACTATCTGCATGCACATAGATCTTAATATCAAACATATTGCGCACTTCGGGGTGGGTAAGGATAAGGATTCCCTCAACAATTATCACCTTACGTGGATGTATGGTGCGGGTCTCGCTGGTACGGTTATGTTCTATAAAGGAATATATTGGTTCCTCAATTGTCTTACCTGCTTTTAATTCCTGGAGGTGAGTTACCAGCAGGTCAAAATCTATAGATTTAGGATGATCAAAATTTATCTTTACACGCTCTTCATAAGGCAGGTGGGTAGTATCCTGGTAATATGAATCCTGGGAGATCACATCCACTTCTTCATTTTTAAGCTCATCCATGATCTGTTTTACAACAGTGGTCTTCCCGCTGCCTGTGCCACCTGCAATTCCAATAATTAACATAACATCAAATTTTGGGCAAAGTTAATTATTCCTTTAATAAATGGAAGTAAAGAGTTCTTATTCTTGCATTCCTGTGTAAGCTTTGTTTATTAAAACAAAAAACCGGTAAAAAGAGATTTTACCGGTTTTTATTATTGAAAAAATTGAATTATTTGGTTACGGCCTGGACTTCCTCCAGGGTAACAGGCTTTTTAATGGCATTACTCCAGGAGTTATTAATATAATTCATAACATCTGCCACTTCCTGGTCACTTAAACCCATTTGCACCATAACGCTGTTATATTCCTCACCGTTTACTTTTATAGGACCGCTTAAGCCATATTTTAAGGCGTGTATACTTTCAGTTCTTTTTTTGGTAAGCCAGTCTGACCCATCAAGAGGGGGAAAATTTCCCGGCACTCCCTTGCCGTTGGAAAGATGGCAGGTAACGCAAAAATCATTGAACACATCTTTTCCGCGTTTATAACTTTCACTGGTCTTATCCTGAGCCTGGGCTATTTCTTCGGGTGGAATGGTATAACTGGTTTCTTCCTTTTCAGCATTTGATTTACAACTTAACAGCCCAATTATCAAAAGCAGTTTAAAAACTATCTTCATTCTTCAGTTTTTGCGATTTCTTTTTCAACAAGCTTTACAATTCCTTTTCCTTCAACAGATACATAAATAGTACCATCTGGCGCTTGCTTCACATCGCGTATCCGTCCTATTTCCTCAAGAAGTTTTTCTCTGCGGGTAACCTCTTTTCCATTAAGAACAGCATGTTCCAGGTATTGGAATTTAAGGGATCCAATTAAAAGATTTCCTTTAAGGGAAGGATATTTATCTGAAGTTACATATGCAAATCCGCTGGGGGCAATAGATGGTATCCAATAATGGATAGGGTCTTCCATTCCAGGGCGGCTGGTCTCATCACTAATGGCACCACCACCATAATTTTCACCATAGGTTACTACAGGCCATCCATAATTTGCCCCTTTTTTAATAACATTTATCTCATCCCCTCCCTGTGGGCCGTGCTCGTGCACCCAAACTTCTCCGGTCTCCGGATTTAAGATCATTCCCTGAGGATTCCTGTGTCCATAACTGAAGACCGCTTCTTTGGCATTAGGCTCCCCCACAAAAGGATTGTCCTGTGGAATGCTTCCGTCATCGTTTATACGGTAAATTTTACCTCCGTCACGGGTTATATCCTGCGGATTCTCATCATGATTTCCCCTGTCTCCAATAGAGAAATAAAGGTAACCGTCACGATCAAAAACCATTCGCGATCCAAAATGCTGGCCGCGGGTTGTATTAGGAGTTCCTTTATAAAGCACTTCTTGATTGGTAAATTGATTGCCTTCTAATTTTGCCCTCATGATGGCGGTATTTCCACCTTCATCATCTCCGGCATCTGAAGCATAGGACATATAGATCCAGCCATTTTCCTCATAATTAGGGTGCAGAATTATATCCAGTAAACCACCTTGGCCACGCTGGTATACTTCCGGGCCCCCGGTAATTTGTTGTTTGGTACCATCTTTAAAATGGATTACCTCACCCGATTTTTCTGTAATAAGCATGCTGCCATCAGGCAGGAAAGTCATTCCCCATGCAATAGTAAGTCCATCAACCACCATTTCATGGTCTATAACCGTTTGGGCTTTTTCAATGGTAGTATCTTTTTGAGCGCAGGCCGTAACCGACATTATCACTGCGGTGAACAATAAAAGTAAATTAGATTTCATGTGTACGTAATTTTTGGCATAAGGTAAAAAAAATATGCTGTATTGTTCAAAAACTTGTGTTAAGAGGAAATTTGAAAATATTTATATTTTTATAGATGGCTTTGTAATAAAACCTGTTATATTTGCAGCCGCTAAGGCGATAAGTTCTTACAAATTCGGTTCAAAATTCAAGGTTGAAAGTTCAAAGTTTAATTGGATTTTGAGATTTGAAAATTTAAGATTTCAGCCGAAGGCTGTTTTCGGGGTGTAGCCCTTCGATGCGTCTCTAAAGAGACTTACTCAGGACAGGCTCCGCCCGGTTATCGCGTTTAGCCAAAAGCGGGAAAGCCGTGAGAAAAGTTCTTATATTATTGAAATTAACAAGATTTAAAAAATCTTAAAAACATACACCATTCGGGGTGTAGCGTAGCCCGGTTATCGCGCCTGCTTTGGGAGCAGGAGGCCGC
>CAXAZV010000095.1:0-10735 GCA_963973375.1 uncultured Antarcticibacterium sp. | reverse complement strand
TTGAAGAAAAAGAAGTGACTTATGAGGACTTTGTTAAAGAGATTTATAAGTAGACATTATAAAAATTAATACATATCTTTAAGGCGTTAAACCAATAGGGGTAACGCCTTATTTACTTAAATACAGAAGAAATACGCTATGGATTACGGGAAAGAATTCGAAAAATATGCCACCCAACACAGGGGCATAAATAGCAATTATTATAGCAAAATAATAAGCAGCATGAATCCGGTAGGCATGACCCCGAATATTATCGAGGAGCGCCAGATGAATGCAGTGGCCATGGATGTATTTTCAAGGTTAATGATGGACAGGATTATCTTTCTTGGCACCCAGGTGAATGACCAGGTGGCAAATATAATCCAGGCGCAGCTTTTGTTCCTTGAAAGTACAGATTCTTCTAAAGATATCCAGATCTATATTAACTCTCCGGGTGGAGGTGTTTATGCAGGTTTGGGAATTTATGATACTATGCAGTTCATTAAACCCGATGTTTCAACTATATGCACGGGAATGGCAGCATCTATGGCAGCAGTGCTTTTATGCGCAGGTACCAAAGGAAAGCGTAGTGGATTGCCACATTCAAGGGTGATGATACATCAGCCAATGGGTGGTGCACAGGGACAGGCCAGTGATATTGAGATCACTGCAAGAGAGATCATAAGCCTTAAAAAGGAACTTTATGATATCATTGCAAAACATACAGGCCAGCCTTTTGAAAAGATAGAAGAAGATAGTGACAGGGATTTCTGGATGAAAGCAGATCGTGCCAAGGAATATGGTATGATAGACGAGGTTTTAACCAGAGATTAAATAGAATTTAACCGTTATTCCGGCTCTTATATAATATTGAAAGGCCGAAAAGGGAATACGACTAATAATAGTACAGATTTTGAATCCTGTGCGTTCCTGATTTTCAAAATTGAGAAGCGGTAGCACGGGAGCAGGAGTTTTAAGTTCCTGACAAAAATAATGATTATGGCGAAAGATGATTTAGAATGTTCTTTTTGTGGAAGAAAAAAGCCTGAGACCAATTTATTAATTGCAGGCCTTGATGCGCATATCTGCGATAAGTGTATCGAGCAGGCTCATGGCATTGTATTAGAAGAATCTAAACAGGGTGAGGCTAAGGAACTATCGGCAGATCTTATGCTTAGCAAGCCTAAGGCAATTAAGGCTTTTTTAGATGAATATATTATTGGGCAGGAAGCAACCAAAAAGGTAATGAGCGTGGCGGTTTATAATCACTATAAGCGATTATTACAGCCTAAAAGCGAAGATGATATTGAGATACAAAAAAGTAATATCATTATGGTGGGTGAAACCGGAACGGGAAAAACCCTTATGGCCAAAACCATTTCAAAAATGCTCAATGTGCCTCTGGCAATTGTTGATGCCACAGTTTTGACTGAGGCCGGATATGTAGGAGAGGATGTAGAGGGTATTTTGACCAAATTACTACAAGCTGCCGATTATAATGTTGAAAAAGCACAGCGTGGGATCGTTTTTATAGATGAAATAGATAAAATTGCCCGCAAGAGCGACAATCCATCCATAACCCGTGATGTTTCCGGGGAAGGTGTGCAGCAGGCCCTTTTAAAATTACTGGAAGGGACTACCGTAAATGTTCCACCAAAGGGAGGAAGAAAGCATCCGGACCAGAAATTTATAGAAGTAGATACAGAGAACATCCTTTTTATTGCCGGTGGTGCATTTGACGGGATAGAAAGAAATATTAGCAAACGCCTTAATATGCAGGCTGTAGGCTTTAGCGCTTCTATGAGCGATGCAAAAGTGGAAAGGACCAATCTTTTACAGTACATTATCCCCAAAGATTTAAAGGATTACGGCTTGATCCCCGAGATCATAGGTCGTTTACCGGCACTTACTTATATGAACCCGCTGGACAGGGATACTTTAAGAGCCATTCTTACTGAGCCTAAGAACGCTATTATCAAGCAATATCAAAAACTCTTTGAGATGGATGATATAGAGTTTGAGATCACAGAAGAGGCCCTGGATTATATTGTAACCCAGGCTATAGAATATAAGTTGGGCGCAAGGGGGCTTCGATCTTTATGTGAAGCCATTCTTACTGATGCTATGTTTGAAATGCCGGAAGGTGATGTGAAAAAACTGGTAGTAGATAAGCAATATGCTGAAGACCAATTAAACCATTCCACCTTAAGTAAGCTGAAGGCAGTTTCTTAAAGACCACAATTGAAATTGAAATATCAACCATCCGGAAATTTTTCGGGTGGTTTTTTTTATGCTGAAAATTTTAAGGTCTTGCAGATATCGAAGTTTTAATAGTTAAGGCTCAAGTTTAGAAAATACTCTGCCTAAAAAAGCGGGCTCGTTTCCGGCCCGCTTTTGGTAAATATTTGGCTCTTTAAAGCTCTGAATTAATTTTGAAGGTCAAAACGGTCAAGGTTCATCACCTTTACCCAGGCCTTCACAAAATCTTTCACAAACTTCTCCTTTGAATCTTCCAAAGCATAGACTTCTGCCAGTGCCCGGAGTTCTGAATTAGAACCGAAGATGAGGTCTACCCTGCTACCGGTCCATTTTTGTTCCCCGGTATTCCTGTCACTACCGGCAAAGAGATTCTGGGTATTTGTTTTAGCCTTCCAGGTGGTGCGCATATCCAGGAGATTTACAAAGAAATCATTTGAAAGTTGCCCCGGGCGATCTGTGAAAACTCCGTGTTTTGAGCCATCCCAATTGGTGTCAAGTACCCGCATTCCTCCAATAAGCACAGCCATCTCGGGCGGAGTTAAAGAGAGCAATTGGGCTCTGTCTACCAATCTTTCTTCAGCGGACGCTGAAATATGGTCTCGGTTTCTCGAATAGTTTCTAAATCCGTCACCATTTGGTTCGAGGGGTTCAAAAGCCTCAGCATCTGTTTGTTCTTCCAAAGCATCTGTACGGCCCGGATTAAAAGGTACGCCTATGTCATATCCCGCATCTTTCGCAGCCTTTTTAACGGCTACACATCCACCAAGCACAATAAGATCGGCCAGGGAAACTTTTTTAGTGCCGCTTTGGTCGTTGTTAAAATCCTGCTGGATCTCTTCCAGTTTCATAAGTACCGTTTGCAACTGCGGCGGATTGTTCACTTCCCAGTGTCTTTGTGGTGCCAGGCGAATTCTCGCACCATTCGCACCCCCGCGCTTATCTGAATTTCTAAAAGTAGAAGCCGATGCCCAGGCGGTAGATACCAGCTGTGAAACGGTCAATCCTGAATCAAGTATCATATCCTTTAGCTTAGCTACATCCTTTTCATCTATCACTTCGTGATCTACCTTTGGGATAGGGTCCTGCCAGATCAATTCTTCAGCAGGAACTTCAGGCCCTAAATATCTTGAAACCGGACCCATATCACGGTGTGTCAATTTAAACCAGGCTCTGGAAAAAGCATCAGCAAACTCTTCCGGATTTTCATGAAAGCGTTTTGAGATCTTTAAGTATTCAGGATCTTCCCTTAGCGCAATATCTGTGGTGAGCATAAAAGGCGCGTGCTTAATAGCCGGGTCATGAGCGTCTGGTACAGTTCCCGCACCTGCATTATTAGTGGGTCTCCACTGGTAAGCGCCACCCGGCCCTTTATGGCATTCCCACTCAAAATTGAAGAGATTGTCAAAAAAACTATTGCTCCATTTGGTAGGCGTTTGGGTCCAGGCGCCTTCAATACCACTTGTTATGGTGCTACCTGCGTTCCCGGTTCCAAATTTGTTTTTCCATCCAAGTCCCATTTCTTCTAAAGAAGCACCTGCAGGTTCAACCCCCACGTTCTCCACAGGATCTGCCGCTCCATGGGTTTTCCCGAAGGTATGCCCTCCCGCGATAAGTGCCACCGTTTCATAATCATTCATTGCCATACGGCCAAAAGTCTCCCTTATATCATGTGCTGCGCCTAAAGGATCTGGATTCCCGTTGGGACCTTCAGGATTTACATATATAAGCCCCATATGGGATGCGCCCAGCGGATTTTCTAACGTGTCCCCATGCGAGTACCGTTCTTTGTTAGATACCCATTCTCCTTCAGAACCCCAGTAAATATCTTCTTCCGGCTCCCAGATATCTTCCCGGCCGCCTCCAAATCCAAAAGGTTGTAAGCCCATAGATTCCAAGGCCACATTTCCGGTAAGGATCATAAGGTCTGCCCAGGAGATCTTTCTGCCATATTTTTGTTTGATAGGCCACAGGAGCAGGCGGGCTTTGTCTAGGTTAGCATTATCTGGCCAACTGTTAAGGGGTGCGAATCTTTGGGAACCTGAACTGGCTCCACCGCGGCCATCACCTATACGGTATGTTCCCGCGCTATGCCATGCCATACGTATAAAGAGGGGGCCATAATGGCCGTAATCTGCCGGCCACCAATCCTGGGAGTCGGTCATTAGGTCATGAAGGTCTTTCTTAACTGCTGCCAGGTCGAGGCTTTTAAATGCTTCAGCATAATTAAAATCCTCACCCATAGGGTCAGATAGAGCTGAGTGTTGCCTTAAAATTGTAAGATTAAGCATGTTGGGCCACCAGTCGCGGTTTGAGGTACCACTGCCGGCAGTTTTATCAAGCGCCCCGCCCATGAAAGGGCATCGGGTAGATTCGTTTACTTCCCAGACTTTGTGGTTACCTGAGGTGTTGTGATCATTTTTCATTACTGGAAGGTTTTAAAAGATTAATATTCTAAAAATACCATAATTTTTACTTATTGCTTTTTTTTAGCCATACTAAATAACTATAGCAATTAGGTAAAAACTATTAAAGCCGAAATTTTACCGCTAAAATTTGAGGGCAAAACTTTCTTCATAAATTTAAGTTTGCCCCGGGATGGATAAAGAAATGAAGTTCCGGTTTTAGGAATTAGATTATATTAGAGGGAATAAAATGGTTCCAAAAAATAATGCCTCAAGCTGTAAATTATATAATTGGGAAATTTTAAAAGAAACGATGTGTTTACCTATCGAAGGTTAAGAAGAGCCATAGGTTACTTAGGTGTAAGCCTTCCTGTAATCCTGGTGATCTTATCTGCGTTCAGTTTTTTCGACACAGGGCTTCAACCCTCTGTAAGCCATTATTATTACACCAATTTGCGGGAGATCTTTACAGGTAGTCTTTGTGCAGTTGGTTTTTTCCTTATCAGGTATAAAGGCCATGGCAACCCTTCCTTCTGGAAAAATGACCAGGCTCTAACTAATATTGCCGGTACTATGGCATTGGGAGTTGCGCTTATTCCCGTTAATCCGGAAGTGTATCAGGAAAAACTTTATAGCTTTATTCCCTATAATTACGAATGGCTGGGTTGGTTTCATTATGGCTTTGCCGCAATTCTCTTCGCGGTTTTTGCAATCCTTGCGATCAATGTGTTCACAATAGGCCAGGAGCCAAATGAGGATATCCCGTTGAGCACCTTAAATGAAAATAATATCTATAGGTTTTGCGGAATCTCCATTATCCTTTTAATAGCAATGATACCAGTAAGCGAATTGCTGAATTTGTTCAAATATTCTACCCTCGTTTTGGAAGCTTATGCGCTGTTCCTGTTTGGGGTGGCCTGGTTGATCAAAGGCAGGGCATTGGGGGATGAGGGTAAGATTGGTAAAAAGCTTTACAGGGAAGATAATATTGAGGATACTGAGAAGGTGAAACCTGAATCTATTTAATTCGGCGAAATACCCTGGAATATATAAGGTAATATCCGGGAGATGAATTCCCCGTGTTTAAATCCAATAATTTTTTTGTGCATATTTCTAAAACTTCAGAAATTTAGTTTAACTTTGAAGCGCAAAGTACTTTTAAATGAAAAAAGAACAGGACTATACCCGTGACCTTACAGAGATACGCTCAATGATGGAGCGTTCTACCAAGTTTTTATCCCTTTCGGGCATTTCCGGGATTATGGCCGGTATTTACGCATTGGTAGGGGCGTTTGTAGCATTCAGGTTATTTTATATTGAGAATGGCTCTGTTATTAAAAACACTTTGGATGGGCAACAGCTAACTAAGGAAGTTGAAAGTCTCATCCTTTTAGCGATGTCGGTGCTTGTTCTAGCTGTGGGGACTGCAATTATATTTTCGCTTAAAAAATCAGGAAACCAGGGAGAGAAACTATGGAATTCTTCTGCCAGAAGGCTGGTAATCAATATGGCTATTCCACTTATTACGGGCGGAATTTTTATTCTAATTCTTATTTCAAAAGGGCTATATGGATTTCTTGCGCCGGCGAGCCTGGTCTTTTACGGGCTAGCGCTTGTAAATGCAAGTAAATTCACCTTTGAAGAGATCAAATCACTGGGTATTGTACAAGTTCTTTTAGGCTTATTGGCATTTTATTTTATAGAATTAGGTCTCTTACTTTGGGCAGTTGGTTTTGGATTAATGCACATAGTGTACGGTATAGTAATGCACCTGAAGTACGAGAAATGAAGAGTTTCCTTGATGATTTACACAAAGCCTTTGAAAGCAGGGTTCGTTTAGGGCTCATGGCCGCCCTGGCGGTAAATGACACCCTTGATTTTAATGCCCTGAAAGAATATCTTGATGTAACCGATGGAAACCTTGCAAGTCATATTAAGGCATTGGAAAAAGAAGAGTTTATTGGAGTAAATAAATCATTTGTAGACCGGAAACCCAATACCAGATATTTTATGACAAAGCAGGGAAAAAAGGCATTTGAAGAGCATATCTCGGCCCTGGAAAAATTAATTAAATCTCAGAAATAGAAACGGTGTTTTTTTATTCATATACTTTGAAATTCAAAGTACTTTCAATTATCAAACTATGCGCCTTTCAACCGCAATAAACAAATTTCACTTAAAAACCGGAATGAACGGGGTCTTGTGGCATATTGTAATTTTTAACCGGGTTGTTCTGGCTATCGGGTTTCTCCCTTCGGGTTTTAGTAAGATTAGCGGTGATAATACAAATATCTAATGAAAAATAATAACCACATTTAAAATCAAAATTATGAAGGATCAAATATTAAGTAATCTGAATGAGCCCCAGAAATTGGAGAGCCTTTACCGAACTAACAAATCCAAATTTAGAAATGAGTTTAATGCCTTATCTCCGGATCTAAAGGAAGGAACACTTGCCACTTTCTGGAATGAAAGGTTAAATTACCAAAGCGAGGAAATAAAGTGGGGTGATGGGAAGGATCTCCTGTTTATTTTAATTGCATCGATTTGTGCAGGTTTAATAGCAAAAATTCCGGCATTCACAGGTCTCGAGGAAGATTTTTTTTATCCCCGGAATATTGGTTTTATAATATTTCCCGTGTTGACTGCATACTTTGCCTGGAAGAATAATATAAGCATCGTAAAAATTTTCATTATAATAGTGACTTTACTTACCGGGGTTATTTTTATCAATTCCCTTCCAAATGTGCAGGATAGCGACGTCCTTATTCTGGCTTGTGTACATTTGCCTGTAGTTTTGTGGGGAGTATTAGGCTTTTCTTTTGCCGGTGAAAATTATAAGCTTGTTGAAAAACGTCTGGGCTTTTTAAAGTATAACGGCGACCTCCTGGTAATATCTGCCCTTATTTGCATAGCAGGGGGGATTTTAACAGGGATCACCATTGGTCTTTTCTCCTTATTGGGAATAAACATTGAAGAATTCTACTTTGAGTATATTGTAATTTTCGCACTTCCCGCAGTACCCATTTTAGGTACCTATCTTACCCAATCCAATCCGCAACTGGTAGGAAAGGTATCTCCGGTAATTGCCCGGATCTTTAGTCCGCTGGTGCTGGTGATGTTGGTTATATATCTGGTTGCCATGGTGTATTCGGGAAAAGATCCTTATAATGACAGGGAATTTCTAATTCTTTTTAACGGGTTACTTATAGGAGTTATGGCAATCATCTTCTTTTCGCTTGCGGGTTCTTCGGAAACGAAAAAAAGTAAGACGGAAATTTTTATACTTATCCTGCTTTCTATAGTAACCATTATAGTAAATGGAATAGCTCTTTCGGCAATTTTATTCAGGATATCCGAATGGGGGATCACTCCCAACCGTCTGGCAGTATTAGGAGCAAATCTTCTTATTCTTATAAACCTCATACTGGTTACCGCAAAACTACTGAAAGCTACTTCCAAAAGATCTAATTTGGAGGGAACAGAATCCATAATTGCACAGTACCTGCCCGTCTATATCATTTGGGCGATCATAGTGACCTTTGGTTTTCCTTTGATCTTCGGGGTTTAAAATTATTTGACCATCTTACAAGGTTAGCAGGGTAAGATTTTTGCAGTAGGTTAACTATAGATTAAAGGATAAATGAAAGGGAATGGAATATTTTGTAGAAAAAGGTTCAATTGTGCGGGAGATTTGGGGGAAGGGGGATACCATTCTGCTCATATTCGCAGGGGCCTCTGCCGAATTTGCACTTAACAAAGCTGTGGACTGGCTGTATTTTACAGGCAGGCTTCCTGCAGATCCCCTGGGCAGGTTATTCTCCACAGTTTCCTATGCCAGGAGGATTGTTTTTTCTGAAAAAGAAGCAGCATATGGCGCAATTGATTCTATAACATCAATACATTCTGCAGTAGAAGAAAAGCGCGGGGCAAAAATTCCCGATTGGGCCTACAGGGATGTGCTTTTTATGCTCATTGGATATTCCATAAGCTCTTTTGAATTACTGGAACGGAAGCTGACTTTAACCGAAAAGCAGGAAGTCTTTGATGTATTTTACAGGGTGGGAGATCGAATGAAAATAAATGGACTGCCTCACAATTTTGAAGAATGGGAAAAGATGCGAAAGGAGCACCTGCAGCAGGATCTGGCTTACAGCCATTATTCAAAAGATCTTTATAAACAATATAAAAAACATCTCGGAATTGTTCGTTACAGGCTTCTACTGGAAGCACAGGCATTGGTATGTCCTCAAAGGGTTCGGGAATTGGTTTGCTTTAATAGAGTTTCTATTTTAAAGCCGGTGTTGGGGGTTTACAAAATGAGCAGAACTGTTAATCTTGACAAGCTTCTCAAATCTGCCATTCTTCCATCTGATTATAAGACCGAGATAAGGGAACTGGATAGGGTAAAGCAGTAATAATTATTCATTCCTAATTTTACCATCCTCTCAACGATTGTGGATTTTAAGAAACAATTGACCTTTTCAACATCTTCTTTCTAAAATGAGCAAGACCTGATAATACCATTCTAATAGTGGTTTTGATCTAATTTTTTTGAAAATTTCTTTCAAACCGAAGATTTTTTAACTAACTTAGAGTCAGAAGGTTAACCTTACTTAATAATGAATAATATTCTGCCTCACTCTTCAATTTAAGATCTTAATCTTCCTCTGCAGGTAAATGCAACATTTTTTTGCTCAGGATGAGTAAAGTTATTTTTCTTTCTGTTTAAAAACCCGGATATTATGGGGAATCATCAGTTTATTTCAGTTTTAATTTTCAGGTCTTTCGGTTCTTTTCTAAAAGGTTTGAAGTTGGTTTGCTGGAATTTATTTACCATTCTTCTTTTTATGATGCTCCCCGGTAGTGGTTTTGCACAGCAGGTGGGCCTTTTTGATTCAGAAGAAATACTTAAGATTACTCTCACAGGGGAATTGACAGATCTTTTTAAAGATAGAAATGGTGAACCCGAATATTCACCGGTGCAATTAACTTATACAGAAACAACTGGGGAGAAAATAAACATACCCCTAAAGGTAAAGCAACGGGGAAATTTTCGCAGATTAAAAGGGAACTGCAGCTTTCCTCCTCTAATGCTGAATTTTGCTAAAAAAAATACCAC
Source organism: uncultured Antarcticibacterium sp. (assembly GCA_963973375.1). GTDB lineage: Bacteria > Bacteroidota > Bacteroidia > Flavobacteriales > Flavobacteriaceae > Gillisia. The sequence continues at coordinate 973 of CAXAZV010000095.1, read as the reverse complement.
TCAAACAATTTTCAACGGGCAGGATAAAGTAAAGTTGGTAATGCCCTGCAGGGGAGATGAATACGTTTTGCAGGAGTTTTATGCTTACAAACTTTATAACCTCGTTTCGCCCAAAAGCTTTCGTGTACGGCTACTAGAGGTTAAACTGGACGATCCCACTTCAAAAAAAAGGGAAAGAAAACCTTTTTATGGTTTTTTGCTGGAAGAGGAAGATCAAATGGCAAAACGAAATAATATGATTTCGATTAAAACTATGTTATTAAGGCCTGAAGTTATGCAACGGGAGGATTTCCTCAATATGACTGTATTTAATTATTTGATTGGGAACACAGACTGGTCTGTTCAATATAGGCAAAATATAAAGTTTATTGCTAAAGATTCCCTCTCCATCCCTATCACCGTTCCTTATGATTTTGATCATGCAGGAATTGTGAGGGCACCTTACGCTGAACCGGCAGAAGAACTTAAAATGAGATCTACCCTGCAAAGACGCTATAGGGGTTATTGTTTGGAGGACATGGAGAAGTTCCGGAATGTAATTGCAAAATTTGATATCCTTAAAGATGATATTTATGGTCTTTATTCTTCCAGCTCTTTACTGGATGAGAAATATGTTCAAAAAACCATAAAATATCTTGATGAATTTTATGCAACGCTCCATGACCCTAAAAAGCTAAGTAATGAATTCCAATATCCTTGTCAAAAAAATAGTACAGCAAATATTGTTATAAAAGGGCTCAATAATTAACACCGAAAAAAGATTTTGTAAAATCAAACAGCAGATCCAATGTTATTAGAAACCGAAAATAATCTTAAGTCGTATAAGGGGAGAGAAACTCTCTTTAGGGTTACTTACAGAAACCATACAAGTCTAAGGCAAATTGTGGATAATAAGGCCAATATAGTAATTAGTATTAATACCCTTATAATATCCTCTATTATTGCTATTTCGGGTTATGGGATAGTTTCAGAT
>CAXAZV010000094.1:0-10750 GCA_963973375.1 uncultured Antarcticibacterium sp. | reverse complement strand
CTTGGAAATAAAAAAAGACAGGAAGGCGCTAGCCTGCCCGGGCTTTTCTTGAGTCATACCCCCCCTCTCAGGATCACCGACCGCAGGGAGGTAATCCTATTATATATTTGATTTATTGTAGATTATCTTAACTCAGGATCTCATAGACTGTTAGAGGATTTTCCTTATTTTTCATTTTTATATTATCTACCAGATTACAGGAAAAAGATTCCTTTACTTTTTCATAATTAGCTTGACTAATAAGGATCTGGCCTTTCTTTGCTGCCCCCTGTAACCTGGCTGCCACGTTTACTGCATCACCAATCACGGTATAATCCAGTCTTCTTAATGTGGCAGATCCTATGTTGCCCCATACCATTTCGCCACTGTTAATACCAATGGAAACTTCGGGTTTGTATGTATTGGATCCAATTGAAATATCTGAATTATGAATTGCTTTTCTAATAGAGAGACAGGCGTCCATTGCCCGGTCAAGGTGAAATTCTCCTTTAAACGAAGCCATCACTGCATCACCAAGAAATTTATCTACTGTGCCCTCTTCTTTGATAATTTCCTTGACCATTATATCAAAATAAGCATTGAGCATCGCAACAACCTTGTTTGCCGGTTCGTTTTCACTTATAGCCGTGAAACCGCATATATCTATAAAGGCCACTGTACCCTCTACGGTTTCATTATCAAAAAGGGAAGTTTCCATTTTATTTCCTCCCATAAAGTTAAGTACTGTTTCATCTACATACATCCTTAGGATATTGTTTTCCTTCACTGCCTGCAAGGTTTTTTTGATTCCGGCAATATGACTTATAGTTCTTTCAATGGTAATTTCAAGATCTTTAAAGTCTATAGGTTTGGTTATAAAATCAAAAGCTCCACGATTCATGGCCGTTCGTATATTTTCCATATCCCCATACGCTGAAACTATTACAGATTTAAGCAGGCTGTTTTGCTCTGCCAGCTTAGTAAGAAGGGTAAGACCATCCATTTCTGGCATATTGATATCGCTTAACACAAGATCAACATCTGGATGTTCGATTAACTGTTCTAAAGCATGTCTTCCGTTCTCAGCAAAAATGAATTCATATTCATTTTGACGTATTTTTTGCCTGAAGCGCTGTTTAATGAGCACTTTCAAATCTTCTTCGTCATCTACCACCAGAATTTTTGTCATTACAGGATAAATTAAATTAGTTCATCAATTGTTTGATCTCCTTTTTTATTGATTCAAAATCTATGGGTTTTGTAAAAAATTCCTGTGCGCCAGATGCTTTAGCTTTATTATAGTTTTCGGCATCGCCATAGGCCGAGATCATGCTTACCTTTATTTCGGGGAAGCGCGCCTTCACTAGTTTAAGTAGTTCTAGCCCTGTCATACCCGGCATATTGATATCTGAAAAAACATATACCACCGCCGGCGGATTTTGACGTTCAAGGACTTCCAGTGCCTCCTGCCCAGAGAATGCAAACATGAGTTCCAACTCATTATCCTTCACTTCTTTCCTGAATTTTTGGCGAAATAACATTTCAACATCCTTCTCATCATCTACGATTAATATTTTCATATGGTATTTTTTAATTTAGTTTAGGAATTGAAATGTTGAAACTGGTATAATTGTCTTTTTCTGAAATTATATCCAGGGTACCATTATGTGCTTTGATGATATCGTTGGTTATGCTTAATCCCAGCCCGGTACCTTCGGTTCCTTTTTTGGTAGTAAAGAAGGGTTGCAGGATCTTATCTTTATATTCATCTGGTATACCACCCCCATTATCTTTGACCTGGATTTCAATATTTCCGTTTTGCTGAAAAGTTTTTATGGTAAGCTTTGGATTATATTCTGAATTTCCTAATTGAACGAACCGCTCCCGCATTGCATCAAAAGCATTATTGCAAAGATTAAGGATCACCCTGCTGAAGTCTTCACTAATTAACGGTACCATCCCAATGTTTTCATCAAGTTGCAGGTCCATAGATACATTAATGGCCTTTTTGCCTGCCCGCATACCGTGAAAGGATAGATTTACATATTCTCTTATAAGATTATTAAGATCTGTAGGTTCTATTTTACCACTACCACCCCGGCTGTGCTGCAGCATTGATTTTACAATACCATCTGCCCGTTTTCCATGTTGATGGATTTTTTTTAGATTAGACCTAAGATCTCCCAGGATCTCAAAGATCTCTTTTATGATGCTGTTCTCTTCCAGTTTTTGGAGTTCCTCATAAACCTCATCTATGAGTTCCACATTAAGTTCTGAAAAATTATTGACGAAATTCAGTGGGTTCTTGATCTCATGCGCAATACCCGCTGTAAGTTGACCAAGGGAAGCAAGTTTTTCCTGCTGGACAAGTTGTTCCTGGGCCGACTTAAGATCTGTCATAGCGGCCTGAAGTTTCCTGTATGCCTCGGCATTCTGCATAGCTACCCCAACATTGGCAGCTATTGTGGTAAGCAATCGCAGGTCACTGTCTGTAAATCTGTTTTGAACTGCAGTGCTTTGAACACTTATAACTCCAATGGCTTCTTTTCCTGCTATAATTGGCACTCCAAGATAAGATTCTACCCATTTTCCACTTTTTTCAGCCTCGATCCTGTCATAGGTTTTTTCGAGATCCTGATTAACAAGTAGGGGTTCCCTGTTTGTAATGATTTTTTCGGTTATGCCATTTCCAAAAGGTCTGGATTTTGCCTCATCTCCGTACATATAAGGGAAGTCAAGAATATTACTTTTACGGTCATAGTGGGCCAGGTAAACAATGTCTGCATTAAAAGTTTGCTGCATAAGATCCCCTATCAATTTGATCAGGGACTTTATTTCCAACTGGGAAACCAAGGCATGGCTTATACTGTTAACTGTTTGCATCTCGGTAGCCCTCTGTTCAGTCTCAGCCAGTAAACGTGTAGTTTCATTGAAAAGCCTGGCATTTTCCAGGGCAACGCTCATACTGTTGGTAAGGGTATTAAGCAACCTCACATCAGATTCGCTAAAAGCATTTTCCCTATCCAGGTTTTGAAGCGTCACATAACCCCTTACAGTGTCACCCACTAACATAGGTACGAATAGGGCCGACTTAGCAATCCTTGTTCCTTCAACGGGTTTATGAACTTCCCCGTTAATTATTGAGATTTCTTCCTCTGCTTTCTCATTGAGAAGCAAGATCTGGCGATCTTTTATTATTTTTGAACGAACCTTATCGTAGGGTCGATCCCCTGCCTGAATGCGTTTCCCGTCTTCAAATATATAGTTGAATTTTTCTGTTTTATTGGCATGATCAAATGTTACAATTCCGGTTACCTGGGCATCAAAGAGATCTCTTATTCTGTCTCCAACAAGATTATAGATCCCCTGCATATCCATTTCGGCTACCAATCCCTGCTGCACGCTGTTAATCACCGCCAATTCTGCATTTCGCTGTTCGGTCTCATTAAATAACCGGGCGTTTTCAAGAGCAACACTCATACTGTTGGTTAGAGTTGTTAATAACCGAACATCAGAATCGGAGAAGGCATTTTCCTTTTCAATGTTCTGCAGGCTTATAGAGCCTTTAACCTCATCCCCTACGATCATAGGTACAAATATTCCCGATTTTGGAGGTTTTCCTTCGGTTACTCCTGTTCCACCAAATTTTTTAGAAGTTGCGGTGTAATCTTTATTGATCAATAAGGCCTGTTTGGTAGCTATAAGATGCTTATTGGCCCAGATAAAGGGCCTTGGGTCTGAGCTCATACTTTTCCCATTTTCTATAGCAAATTCCCAAATCTCAAGTTCCTTTTCATGATCAAATGTTCGAATAATAAGCGTTTGTGTATTCAAAACCTGGCAAATCTTTTGGCCCACTGTTTCATAAATTGCTTTCATATCCATTTCTCTCACCAGGCCTTCCTGAACACTGTTTATTACCGCCAGCTCGCCGTTCTTTTGTTCAGTTTCGGCAAGCAGCCGGTTGGTTTCATTGAAGAGCCGGGCATTTTCCAATGCCACACTCATACTATTGGTTAATGTTTTCAATAACCTAACATCAGAGTCCTTGAATGCATGTTCCCTATCATTATTTTGAAGTGTGAGATAACCTCGAACTTCTTCACCAACAATCATAGGTACATAGAGTAATGATTTAGCCAGTCTTGTACCGGGTACTGGTTTAATGGCCTCCCCTTTTATTTTGGAAAGTATTTCAGCTGCGTTTTCGGAAATATTCAAAATGGCTTTTTCCCGGATGATCTTTTCACGCACCTTATCATATTTTCTTGGACTTGGATAAAGGCGGTCTCCATCTTCAAATGCATAAGCCCAAAACTCAGTCTTATCTTTGTGATTGAAGGTGACAACCCCTGTTACCTGGGCATCAAAAAGATTTCTAATCTTGTCGCCAATCAGATCGTAAATTCCCTGCATATCCATTTCAGCAACCAAACCTGCCTGCACGCTATTAATAACTGCCAGTTCTGCATTCCGCTGTTCGGTTTCATTGAACAGGCGTGCATTTTCAAGTGCTATACTCATGCTATTGGCAAGCGTGCTTAAGAGGCGCACATCAGATTCACTAAAGGCATGTTCCCTATCCAGGTTTTGAAGGCTTACATAACCACGAACAGTATCTCCCACCACCAAAGGAACAAATAACATAGATTTTGGAAAGCCCGTTCCGGGTAATGCTTTGGGAGCTTCCCCGGTAATGGTTGTATAGGCCTCCTTGGCATTTTCATCAATATTGATAAGCTTTTGGGTATTTATAAGCCGCTTCCGGATCTTGTCATAGGGGCGCGAATTAGGATATACCCGCTGTCCATCCTCAAAAGCAAACTGAAAGTTCTCCTGTTCACTTTCGTAATTGAAGGTTGCAATTATGACCCCCTGAGCATCAAATAATACACGAATTTTTTCACCTACGAGATCATAAATTCCCTGCATATCCATTTCGGCCACCAATCCCTGCTGTACGCTATTAATTACTGCAAGTTCTGCGTTGCGCTGCTCGGTTTCATTGAACAGTCGGGCATTTTCAAGGGCCACACTCATACTGTTGGCCAGGGTGCTTAGCAGCCTGGCATCAGACTCGCTGAAAGCATGCTCACGATCCAGGTTTTGCAGGCTTACGCCACCTCGAACTTCATCGCCTACTTTGAGAGGCACAAATATTAATGATTTAGGAAGACGGGTTCCGGGTACCGCTTCAAGCCTTTCTTTTGTTATTTCGTAAATCTTATCGTCAGCATTTTCATTGATATGTAGTAAACAGGCATTCTTGATGATCCATTTACGAGTTTCATTAAGTGGACGCGATTCGGGATATAGTCTTTCCCCATCTTCAAACAGATATTGAAAATGCTCCATTCCGGCATCACTATCGAAAGTATAAATACCGGTTACCTGTGCATCGAACAGGTCACGAATACGATCCCCTACAAGATCATAGATCCCCTGCATATCCATTTCGGCCACCAATCCCTGTTGTACACTGTTAATTACTGCGAGCTCTGCATTGCGCTGTTCTGTCTCGGTAAAAAGTCTGGCGTTTTCAATGGCACCGCTCATACTATTTGCTAGAGTACTTAGCAGTTGGACATCTGAATCACTGAAAGCGTTTTCCTTGTCAACGTTTTGTATGCTAAGGTAACCCCGCACAATTTTATCAACAACCATGGGAACATAAAGAGCCGATTTCGTTAATAAAGTTCCCGGAATTACGGAGGGGGCTTCACCGGTGAGTTGGGTCCACATTTCATCGACATTCTCATTCATGAGAATGAGCTCGCCTTGGTCAATTAGGCGTTGTCTTAATTTATCAATAGGCCTGGGGTCAATTTGATAGGACTTTCCATCTTCAAAAAGATAATGAAATATTTCGGTGCTTCTCTCATAATCAAAAGAACAAACCAGGACGACCTGTGCATCAAATAAATAGCGAATACGGTTTCCTACAAGTTCATAGATCTCCTGCATTCCCCTACGGTCTACAATAGCAGCCTGCAGGCTATTAATAAGAGAAAGTTCTGCCTCCCGCTGTTTTAACTGCTGGGTAACGTCCTCCAATTTGGTTTTTTGATGATTGGATGCTGGATTCTTCATTTAACAATTTTATAAGTTACAGAGAGAAATCTTCTTTTTTATATTCGTAATTCTTTAATAAAAAGATTACGATTTGTTAAATATAACGTAAAAAACTTTGAAAATCAACCTAGTGTTTGTAGCTATTATCCTTCATAATCTCTTTTTCTATAGGGCAACAGGGATCAAGTTTTACTGGGATGATTTTGGCAACTGAATAATAAATGTGGAACCCTCTACCGGTGAACTTATAATCTCAATTCTTCCTCCATGCGCCTTCACAATATCATAGCTCAAGCTAAGTCCCAACCCCGTTCCCTGCCCGGTGGGTTTCGTGGTAAAGAATGGCTGGAAGATCTTATCTTTGATATCATCAGGGATCCCCGGGCCATTGTCTGATACTCTTATTTGGACGCCATCATTGAATTTTTTTGTCGCCAAAATAACTTTAGGGTTTTCCACTTCGTTAGCTGCCTGGAAAGCATTATTTATTAGGTTGAGAAGCACTCTTCCTATATCCTGCGGGATAACATTTACTTTGGGAATGGCAGGGTCAAAGTCTGTCGAGAAATCGGCATTGAAAGATTTGTCTTTAGCTCTTAACCCGTGGTAGGAAAGTCTTAAGTACTCATCGGCTAATTCATTGAGGTCTGTAGGGACTTTTTCTCCGGAACTACTGCGACTATGAGCAAGCATGCCTTTGACAATAGCATCGGCTCGCCTACCGTGGTGGGTGATTTTTTCGAGGTTTTGCTTTACATCACCTAAGATTGTGAGTGCTACTGAGATCGCTTCCTGGTGCTTTGATCCTGCTTTATCCGGAGACGCAGCATGCTGCGTCTTTACAAGCTCTTCTGTTGCTTCATCAATCAGCTCATTGCTAACTTCTGAGAAATTGTTGACGAAGTTCAGCGGGTTTTGGATTTCGTGGGCGATGCCTGCGGTGAGTTCACCGAGGGATGCCATCTTTTCAGACTGGATTAGCTGGGATTGGGTGGCTTTTAGATTTTTTAAAGATTCATTTAAATCTCGTGTACGCTCAGCAACTTGTTTTTCAAGAACTATATTTTGGCTTTCTAAAAGTTCCTTTTTTTCTTCTGTTATCTGTAAAACTTGCCTGGCATTATCTTCTACTAATTTCCTGGTTTCCTTAAACCACATTGACACATAAACCAATAGGCCTAAAGGAAAAATGGTAAGTGCAAAAACAAGACTTAAAGAATTAAATGTTTGTGACATTGTGATTTGTGCTTGCTCTAACAAAAAGATGAATAATGAATAACCTATATTTAAAAGTAATCCTATAACAACTGCCCATCTGGCACCTTTAATAGTTTTCCGGGAAGAAAGAATATAATATATAGCAATAAAAGCCGAATTACCTATTAAGATTAGAAGTATAACACTGGGATAAAAATCTATGTATACACAAAAAATAACTATGATCATAAGAAGACCTGCAAAGATCATGTGAAATTTGGAAATTCGTTTATTTAAAATGATTCCAACAGTAAAGGGGATTAGAGTAAAGAATGAAATGAAAGAAAAACCACCAATAAAATTCCAAAAGGATGTAAGATCAAAAGATGCATCAAAGAAAAGGGAAATATCAACCCAGGAAAGTAATAGAAATGAAACGGTAAGCGCTATTGCTAAAAGATGCTTTTCTTCCTTATTTTGAAAGTAGATTAACCAAAATAGCAGCATCAATGCCAATAGAAAAACGGAAACGCCTAAACGTATTTTAGAATAATAAACACCATCGTCATAATATTGATTGGTATAGTTTGGCGAGGTAATGGTCATTAAAGAGCTATAATCTGCCCGTAATTTTTTCTTAAAATCATATTGATTTATTTTATCTGAAAAGTGGATAGCGACGGTGTATTCTTCATTTGTATCCAGTGAAAGCAGTATTGGGAGTTCGTTTTGCGGAATATATTCCTTGAACACCGTATTATTTCTACCTGTATTGCCGAATGAATGAAATAATTTTCCATTGATATACACATCAGAAGCCGCCCAAACGCCTGATCTTAAACCAATACCCGGAATCGAATCTTGCAAGGTCCTGTCCAGTTTTATCTTAATTCGGAACCATCCTTCGAGCTTTCCATTTTTATCAGCCATTTTTTCTGTAAAGTCTGCCGGTTTTAATTTTTTCCAGTCTGAAGTGTTCAAATTTTTGCCTGCCCAGGATGGATCATTTCCAGATTTAAAAACCCAACCCTCTTTTTTGGAAAGGGGAATGGTATTGTCTTTATCAAACGATTTAGCAGATAAAACTACAGTTGAATCCTGTGCATTTGTAACAATTGAAAAAAGAAACAATAATGTGATAATTAGATTTTTCATTTGTAGTTATTTAATTCAACTGTAAATTTTGAGCCTAAACCTTGTTCACTCTCCACTTTTAGATCGCCCCCATGCGCCTTCACAATATCATAACTTAAACTTAAGCCCAATCCCGTTCCCTCACCCGTAGGCTTGGTGGTAAAGAATGGTTGGAAAATCTTGTCCCTAATAGAATTGGGTATTCCCGAACCGTTATCTGAGACTGATACCTGAATGGTACCGTTCAATTGTTTTGTCGCCACGCTAACTGTAGGATCTTCAACTCCGTTAACAGCCTGGAAAGCATTATTTATTAGGTTGAGAAGCACTCTTCCTATATCCTGCGGGATAACATTTACTTTGGGAATGGCAGGGTCAAAGTCTGTCGAGAAATCGGCATTGAAAGATTTGTCTTTAGCTCTTAACCCGTGGTAGGAAAGTCTTAAGTACTCATCGGCTAATTCATTGAGGTCTGTAGGGACTTTTTCTCCGGAACTACTGCGACTATGAGCAAGCATACCTTTTACAATGGCATCTGCACGCTTGCCGTGGTGGTTAATTTTCACCAAATTCTGTTGGATGTCTTTTAGAATTTCATCCTCCAACTCGTCTTCCTCTGATCTGGCTTCTATTCCTGAGCTTTGCAGGAGGGCCTTGGTACGTTCTCTAGATTCTTTTATTTCTTCTACCAATTCTGAACTTACCTCGCTGAAATTATTTACAAAGTTTAACGGATTTTGAATCTCATGGGCAATTCCAGCTGTGAGTTCACCCAAACTGGCCATTTTTTCAGATTGTATAAGCTGGGATTGGGTAGATTTGAGTTCATTTAGCGTTCCCTGAAGGGTCTCGAAAGATTTTGCATTATATAGGGCGGCAGAGGTATACGATGCAAGGGTTTTCAATATCTCTAAATGGTGTTTTTTATATTTGTTCTTTTCGAAAGATTGAATAGAAATTAGGCCAATAATTTTGTCCTTTATTTGTAATGGGAGATAAATAAGGGAGTTAGGATTTTTGGGTAAACTGCCATCTTCAAGTGTAGCTGAAGTAAGTACCGTTAAATCGATGTTTTTCAAATAACCTGAGAACTCTTTTTCAATATCGTTGATAAATACCTCCTTATTATTTTCAATACACCATACGGCCAGTTGGCTCTTGTCGCTCATCATGCGTTGGTAGGGCTGGTAGCGTTTCCCTTCCTCAACGGATAGCCGATATTCAATGGAGGCTTCTTCCTCGTTATAAATACCAATGCCAAACACGGCTGCATCCATTAATTGATTGACATTTTCATAAACCGTATTCAAAATAGTTTCGAGGTCCAGTGTTGAAGTAATATCCCGGCCAATCTTACTTAACACAGATATACTTTCATACGATTCTTCCAGTTCCTGCTTTTTTCTTTCCAGCTCGGCATTTTTTTCCTTCATCACAACATTGGTCAACCTGTTTATCTCTGCTTCCTTTTGTAGCCTATCCATCTCGAACTGGATGTTTTGGTACTTATTTTTAAGCTCTTGCTCTTCTTTATAAACTTCTGATTTATATTTATGGTAGAGTTTGTAGTGTTTTACAAATGAACGATTGTCTCCTTTTCTTTCATAAAATTCAGCCAACGCTTCATGAACCATATATATGCTGGCTTTGGCTTTAATTTCTTCAGCAACATTTAAGGATTCCATTAAATATTGTTTGGATTCTTCCGATTCTTGCTGCAGGTATACTTTTCCTAAATACAATAAAGCTTGTGCTTCTCCCACTTTATAGCCAAAGTCCCTATACGTGCTAAGGCTTTTCAAAAAAAACTGTTTTGCTTTTTCCAGTTTATTTTGTGTAAGAAGAATTTCACCAATACCAAAAAGTGCATAGCCCAGATTTCTTTTATTATTTATCTGTTTGCTTAATTTTTGACACTCAATAAAGGTTTCATGTGCTTTATCAATGCGTTCGTCGTTTAGATAAAGAGTGGCAATGCTTTCAAGAATAGAACACTGAAGGCTCAAATTCCGGATTTCTTTGGACAGTTTTAGAGCCTTTTGAAGAAAATTTAAGCCCTTTTTATTATTCCCCTGCATACTATAAATATACCCGGCACCATTATAAGCGTAGGCCATTGATTCCTTATTGCCTATGTTTTTTCCCTGATGTAGTCCCCTTAAAAAATAATCCAGCCCTTTGTCATAATCACCCATGTAATAATAGATAGCACCTATAGATACCAGTGATTGTGATTCACCGCTTTTATCTCCCAAATCAATAAATAATTCCATGGCCTGATGGGATAGTGATAAAGCTATTTCAAGATTAGAGAGATAGCGGTTACTTACACCCATATTGCGTATAGCGTAAGCTATACCCCTTTTAT
>CAXAZV010000093.1:0-10803 GCA_963973375.1 uncultured Antarcticibacterium sp. | reverse complement strand
AAGCTGCTGCGGAGCTCGCTTGGCAACGTACTGTGGCATTTTTTAAGGAGCGACTTGTTTGATAGTTTTAATTTAGATCCTGATAAACGCTTTCAAAAACTTTTTGAAAGTAATCATATCACATAGTACAGGTAACTGCAAATAATCCTGTGACATTAAAATTTTTTAAATTCATCAAATTTCTTAAAAAGTTATTTTGAAAAAATTGAAAAATATAAAGCATAAAAAAAGCCCAGAATAAACTGGGCTTTATTAGTACATTAAAAGGCCGAAATTATTTTGGCATTACTACAGTGTCTATTACGTGAATAACACCATTGCTAGCCATTACATCTGTAGCAACAATTTCACTGTAATTTCCTTTTGCGTCCTTCAACCAAATTTTGTCATCTTTTTGCATTACAGTCAATACTTCACCGTTTAATGCTTTCAATTCTACTTTCCCTTTACCTTTCTTTAAAGCAGCAACAACGTCAGTAGCTGTTAATTTCCCTGCTACTACGTGATACGTTAAGATATTAGCTAAAGCTTTCTGATTCTTCGATTCTAATAATGATGATAATGTATTAGAGTCAATTTTTGCAAATGCACTGTTTGTTGGTGCAAATACCGTAAATGGTCCATCACCTTGCAAAGCACTTACCAAATCGGCTGCTTTAACAGCAGTCACTAGAGTTGAAAAGTCTTCATTACCAACAGCAACATCTACTATTGTTCCCTGTGCATTAGCACTTTGAGAGAAAGCTACAGTTGTAGCAATTGTTAAAATAAGAATTAATTTTTTCATGGTTTTTTATTTTTAATTTATTGTTGAACAAATATACATTAAAATAAATCTTGTTTAACTTATTTAACTTAACATTAAACAAATAATTAAAATCAATTTGAAATAAAGGAATATTTGATTCTGTTTAAGTTTGATTTCAATTCTGTCTTCTTAATTCAACAGATGGAAAGTAGTAGAAATACTTTTGATTTCGGTTGTACAACAAAACCTCTTTGCAAGACTGCCGGTAATCAATATAAATATCTATTTGCAGGGAGAAGATTCTAATTATTAAATCCTGTATTCGTTGTATTATTAAGATTTTTTCATAAACATTCAAGCTACCCTTTTTGGTTACATCTCCTCCTCTACTGAAAAATGGAAATGATTTATAGACTTACGGCTTTTTATAAACCTCGTACATATTAAATCTATTTAAAATTAGTAAATAAATACTCCCGGCTGAATGATAGAAAACTACTTAAACTATGTTAAATAATTTAACTAACTTTCCCATTCCGGATCTCCCCCTACCTTGATCCTTTTTTTACAACTACAACCTACCATTTATTTTACATGGCAAAAGCAGACATTGATTTTGAAAAAGAATTATGGGATGCGGCGAACGAATTACGCGGCGCGGTATCTGAGAATAACTATAAAAACTACATCCTTCCCCTTGTCTTCGTAAAGCACCTTAGCGAACGCTATGAGGTGGTGCGTGAGGAATTGAAGGAGCAGCTTAATGATCCGGGATCTGATTATTATACTACAGATAAGGAGGAGATGAACTACGTCCTGGAAGACCGGGATGAATACCGTTCCCGGAATACTTTTAAAATCCCTGAAACCGCTTCCTGGCAGTATTTGAAAGACAATGCAGAGCAGGATGATATCAAGGTGAAGATAGATGATGCCTTTGATGTGATCCAGGAACTTTTAACGGGGTATAACCCGCAGCTGGTGAATATTTTGCCGCGGATCTTTGTGAGGAGTGAACTTTCTCCCAAACAAACCGGCGGAATCATTAACCTTCTCTCCCATCCTAAATTTTCTGAAAAGGAAAATCCCGAAAGCGATATCCTGGGCCGCATCTATGAATACTATATTGGCCGTTTTGCAATGGCCGAAGGCTCGGGTGCGGGACAATTCTTTACGCCGGGAAGTATAGTAAGGTTGCTGGTGGAACTTTTGGAGCCTTACAAAGGCCGCATCTTTGATCCGGCTTGTGGAAGTGGCGGAATGTTTGTGCAGAGTTTGAAGTTCATCAAAGAACACGGCGGAAACAAAAAAGACATCGCGATTTACGGGCAGGAAATGACCGCACAAACTTTACGGTTGTGCCTTATGAACCTGATGTTGCGGGACCTTTCTTTTGATATTAAACTGGGAAATTCTTTGCTCGATGACAAATTCCCAAACCTGAAAGCCGACTATATTATCGCTAATCCGCCATTTAATGTAAGCAATTGGCATCCTGAAGATCTGCCCGATGGCGATCCCCGGTTATTTGGCCCCAAAGAAGAATTCACGACAGATGGCAGCGCCAATTATATGTGGATGCAAACCTTCTGGCACCATTTAAGCGACACCGGGACTGCCGGGATCGTAATGGCAAACGGCGCGATGACCTCCAACAATAAGGGAGAGAAAAACGTGCGGCAGCATATGGTAGATAATTCTATGATAGATGCCATCGTACGCCTGCCCGATAAGTTGTTCCTAACTACTGGAATCCCGGCCTGTCTTTTTATCCTGAGCAAAAACCGCGACGGAAAAGACAACACCCACCGCGAGCGAAACAATGAGATCCTGTTCCTGGATGCTTCCAAAATGGGCACAATGGCCAGCCGAAAATTAAGAGTTTTTGCTGACGAGGATATCCAAAGGATATCCGAAACCTACCACAAGTGGCGTAACATCACCCCTCCTTCGGAGGGGCCGGGGGAGAATTATGTGGACATCGAAGGTTTTTCTAAAGCAGCAACCATAGCCGAGGTTCAAAAGCAGGATTACAAACTCACTCCGGGGATCTATGTTGGTACAGAAGCCGAAGAAGATGACGGAATCCCTTTTGAGGAAAAAATGGAGGGTCTCAAGACCCAATTATTAATGCAATTTGAAAAAGAAGAAGAATTAAAGGAAAAGATTAAAGCTAATTTTGACAAAATAGTTTAAAAATGAAATAGTGTCTTTAAAACACAGAAGAACACATTTAGCGCATCGTTGGGCATATTTTAAACTCACCATTAACTAATAATGACTGAAATACAAACCAAACTTTTAGATTTATTCCACGAAGGAAAGGAAAAGCTTTTTCAAAAAGAAATTGAAAATATATTAGCTGGAGTTAATGAAAGAAATTTGTGTGGTCGTTTATCAACGTATTTCGAAATTTTACTCGAAAAATACGGACTTGTGGAATATTATTCTGACCCAGAATATAATAGAAAACAAAACGGTGAAATAAAAACAATTCTTGACCAAGAGATGAACGTAGTTAAAATAAACTGCGATGTGATTATTCATAGTCGAGGAATGAATATTGGAAATGACAATCTGTTGGCAATCGAAATGAAAAAATCGAACCGTCCTGAAGAAAAAAAGAATAGTGATAGAATTCGATTACGCGCTTTGACAAAGGAAAGCTTTGACGATTTATGGTCGAATGATGGAAAAACATTTCCCGAACACGTCTGCGGTTATGAATTAGGCATTTATATGGAATTAGATATTGAGAATAGACTTTGTCTTTTTGAGACTTATGAGAAAGGAAATAAAGTGACTGATTGGAATGAAAAATTCTAAAAAACTATGCCCAACAACGAATAACACAAATTGCGGAAAACCTCCCAAAAAGACAATTTTTAACTGACATCAAAAGTTAATTTTTAACTGATAAATTGAGGTCTTTAGCCCCACAGCTTTCTTAATTCGGGACGTTGCTTAACACTTAAAAAAAACGAAATGAAAGAATTATATGACAAAATAGTCAATCAAATTAAAGAATGTTCTAAAGAACAAGATATGTTCATTCTACCTTCAATTGATGATTTCGAAACAGAAGAATCGCCATACTCTACAGGTGGTGCGACTTTATTTGGTAAAAAATATGTTATAAAAAATAACGAGGAAAATATAATTGTAACATACGAGACCAAGGATAAATGTAGAACCTTTCAAGTAAATCCAGACTTAAATATTGTCACTGTAGAATGGAGTAATGGGAATGAAAGTATTGAGAGTTACAAGGAATCTTGGTCAGATAAGATGTAGATGAATGAAATCAAAAATCACCTTTACTTGCGAAAATTATAACTGCGAAAAAAATAACCAGCAAGTAAATATTGAAATACCAGATTTCTTTATTGGGAAATGTAAAAAATGTTATATGACCGGAAAACTTGATATAGAGCACGGAGATAAAAAATTTAATTCCTCAGAATCATTAGTTGAATATTTGAAAGGCTTAATGAAAGAACAAAAACTGTTGAATAAAATGAAATTAGCAGGAATTGCCGATAAAGAAGAATTAAATAATATTTCTAAAATAACGGAAATCCTAAAAGACGCAGTTTGTCCCTGTTGTAATATTAAACCAACCTTAGAATAAAAAACACTACATAACAATGGCGGTAATTGAAACGAACAATATGAATATAACATTGAAAAAAAATTAAATGGACAAAGGCGCTCATTTTTACAGATGCGATTTTCAGGTACATAGCCCCAGAGATATAGCCTATACTGGAAATAAATATGGACTTAGTCCAGAAGAAATTGAAAATATAACACCTGAACAAAAGGAAAAAATTACTTTAGAAAGGGAGCAGTTTTCGAAAGAATATTTACAAAAAATTAGAGACGCTGGATTAAATGCAATTGCGATGACTGACCATCATGATGTTGTATTTGTAAAGCAGTTAAGAAAAGTTGCGGAATTACAGAATCAAGAATTCAAATCCAATTCAGAATTTGAAAAAATTATTACTGTTTTTCCAGGTATTGAAATGAGTTTGGCAAATCCCGTAAGCCAATGTATTATTATTTTTGACTCTGACTTCAGTGATTCTAATTTGGATTCAGTTTTGAACTTTTTTGGAATCAATCCAACAAATGAATTTGAGAAAATCACTACACCAACTCTAAAGATATCACATACTTTAATTCATGACTTAGTTCATTTACATCAAAAACTAGATGAATTAAGCTATTGTAAAGGAAGATATGTAATCTTACCAAATGTTGGAAAAAGTGGTGGACATACTATAATGCGCAGTGGTTTTCATGAACATTATAGAAAAATGCCTTGTGTAGGAGGATATGTAGACAAAGCTATTTCTACTGATAGTGGTTATCAGAATAAACTTAATGGTGGTGATGTCAATTATGGCAACAAATCCATAGCAGTAATTTCTACTTCAGATAATCGATATGAAGATGGTAGAGAATTTGGAAAATATTCAACCTGGATAAAATGGGCTGAACCAACTGCCGAAGCTATTAAACAGGCCTGTCTAGCTAAAGAATCTCGAATATCACAAGAAGAACCTGAATTACCACAAATTTTCATTCAATCTATAGATGTAACTACTTCAAAATTCTTAGGCACCTTCAATATCAATTTGAACCAACAATACAATGCTCTTATTGGTGGAAGAGGAACAGGTAAATCCACGATTCTTGAGTATTTAAGGTGGGGTTTGTGTGATCAAACCATTCAAAACTCTGATTTTGATGAATTAAGTATTATAGAAAAAAGGAGAAAAGCACTTATACAAAAAACGCTATATGAAGTTGGTGGAGAAGTGCGTATAACTATGGTTAAAAATGGAATATTACATATTGTTAAACGCAATTCACAAACAAGAGAAATATTATTAAAAATTGGTAATGGGGAATTCCAACATGTCAAAGAAGACGATATTAGAAAAGTATTACCTATTCAATCTTATAGTCAAAAGCAATTAAGTGATGTTGGTGTAAAAACCGAAGAATTAAAGAGGTTCATCGAGCAACCCATTACCAATAGTTTAGGAACAATTAAATTTAAATTAAGTGAGACGGGAACAAAACTTAAGAATTCCTATAATCAATTAATTAGAAAAAAAGAGATTCAGCAAGAAATTGACAATTTCAATCTTGAATCACATTCTTTAAATGATCAAGCAGACAATATCCGAAAATCACTTAGAGGTGTTTCTGAAGCAGATCAGCAAACAATTAATAAAAAGTCAAAATTTGAAGTAGAAGAAACAATTATCTCTAATTCAAAAAACGAATTACAGATTTTTGAAAATAAAGCGGATGAACTATCAAAACTTCTGGAAACATATCCTGAATCTTTAGGAAGTATAGAGGAATTGGAAAATAGAACATTAATCCAAGAAATATCCAATGAAGTAAACTCTAAATTTTCAGAAATAAAGGTAGTAGTTCAAACATTCAAACAAATTTTTAGTCCTGAAAAATTAGCTACACTCAATGCCAAAATTCAAGAATGGTCTGAAAAAAAGGCAGCATTTGAAGTCGCTTATGAACAAGCAAAAAACAACTCTCAATCGAGCCAACAACAATTATCAGAGATTCAAAATATTGAAAAAAGAATTAGTGAGATTAGTAAAATAATTTCTGATAGAACTTTACTAATCAAAGAAATTGGTACACCTGAGGAAGAATTTGAGGCACAGAAGCTAAATTGGCTTAATTACCATAAAGAAAAGGTTTCCCTTTTAAATGAACAAGCTCTAAAATTCACAGAACTTTCTAAAAACCTTATAAAAGCAGAAGTTACAAAAAGTATAAATCTTTTGCCATTAAAGACACAACTCAAGGGAATTTTTGAAGGCACACGAATAAGAGAAGAAAGAATAGATGCCATTATAGAGAGCATTAAGGAATCCACTGACCCAGTTAAAGAATACATAGATATTCTTGAGGAATTCAGATTGTTAGCTGAACTAAAGGTTTCCGAAGACAAAACATTATCAATTCCTGAAACACCAAAACTAACAAACTGCGGTTACAGCGAAGAGCATAAAACCAAACTATGCAACAAGTTAACTACTGATGATTGGCTGAGACTTTCAGTCAGTGAATTAGAATTTAATCCTGAATTCTTTTACACAACCAATAACCAGCTTGGAGATGTCATTCCATTTAGAGAAGCCTCTGCAGGACAACAGGCGACTGCTTTACTTACTGTTCTTTTAAATCAACCCGGAATTCCACTTCTGATAGACCAACCCGAAGACGATATTGATAATAGAGCAATTGATCAAATAATAAAAAACATTTGGGATGCAAAGAAAAAGAGACAACTAATTTTTACTAGCCACAATGCAAACCTAGTTGTAAACGGAGATGCAGAGCTTGTGATTTGTTGCGATTATAAAGATTCTTCGAGTCAGACTAGAGGAATTATTAAAGAAGAAGGTGCAATTGACAAAAAATTAGTTAGAAATGAAATCACATCAGTAATGGAAGGTGGAGAAAAAGCATTTAAGCTTCGAAAAGATAAGTATGGATTCTAAAAAAAAACAACCCACATTTAAATTGAATTAATCAATCAATGGAAATATTATATATAACAATCACTGGCCTAAGTATTATAGCATCAATTTTAGCTTGGGTTGCGAAAATAAAATGGAGTTCGGAATATCGTGAAGCTAAGAAAGCTCAAATTGAGTCGATTCAAGAACAAATAAAAGTCTTGAAAGAGAGAAATGAAACTCTTAAAGAATTGACTTCCGAGAAGATTATGGGGCATTATAAAAGCACTAAAGAAGGACTTGAATCCTTAAATAATAAAATTCTTGAGGAGAAAAACGAGCTTCAGATTAAAGTGGATGAAATGGAAACTGAAATTGAGAGGATGAGAAAAGAAAATAAAAACTCGATTAAATTACCAGATTTTAGTCAACTTCAAAATATGTCATTTCAAATAGAAAATTCACTTAAAAGTTTCACCGAAAACTATGCTATTCAATATAATGAACTTTCTAATTCATTAGATAAAATGAAGAATATTGACTTTGTGTTTAAGGATAAGGACAACTTTTATATAATTGAAACCAAGAAAAAAAGGAAAAAATAAAAACTACCGCACCTTAGATTAAACCGGAATTTAAAAAACAAACAACAACTAATGCCAGAAAACTGGAAAACATATAAACTTGGTGATATCGCAGATGTCCAAAACGGTTATGCCTTTAAATCAAAAGATTTAGGCGAAAATGGAATACCTGTAATTAAAATTAAGAATATTATTCCTCCAAATGTAGTATTGGAAGGTGCGGGGTATTTCACAGGAGAATTAAATTCCAAACTGGAAAAATATATCCTTAAAAAAAATGATTTTTTAATTTCTATGACTGGATCTACAGTAAATGTAATGAGTTCTGCTGTGGGTAAAATGGGAAGGTACCGTTTAGATGATATAGCTCTGTTGAACCAAAGAGCAGGAAAAATTTACATTACAGATCAGGAAAAAGCTGATTTTGATTATTTATGTCATTTCCTCAGTAGGTATGAAATTCATTATAATTTGGCATTAAATGCTACTGGAAGTGCAAACCAAGCTAACATTTCTCCGGCTCAAATAAAAGATATTAAAGTTTTATTACCCCCGCTCGAAGAACAAAAATCCATCGCCTCCATCCTCTCCGCTTTAGACGATAAGATCGAACTCAACCTCCAGATGAACAAAACCCTGGAAGAAATGGCGATGGCTTTATACAAGCATTGGTTTGTTGATTTTGAGCCTTTTCAGGATGGGGAATTTGTAGATTCGGAATTGGGGGAAATTCCGAAGGGATGGGAAGTGCAATCCATTAATGATTTTGGTAAGGTGGTCTGCGGTAAAACGCCTTCTAAAAAAGATCCAGATAATTTTACCCAAATAGGTGGTTACCCTTTTATAAAAATACCCGAAATGCACGGTAATGTATTTCTAACTGAAACAGTAGAAAGAGTATCTGAAAAAGGAAATCAAACACAAGCAAAAAAATTATTACCTTCAGGTTGTATCACTGTTAGTTGTATTGCAACTGTTGGATTAGTTACTATCAACGCCTTACCTTCACATACAAATCAACAAATAAATTCAATAATTCCCGAGAAGACAATCTATCGATATTATTTGTATTCCACGATGATTTCATTAAAGGAAAGGTTTCTTAATGAAGCCAGTGGTGGTTCAGCAACATTAAATATGAATACCTCCACCTTTTCGAATATTGAAATTCTTAAACCTGATGAGGAAACTCTTCAGAAATTTTCTGAAATGACTAATTCAGTTTACAGTAAAATTCTTCTAAATCAAGAAGAAAACCAAACCCTCACTCAACTCCGCGATACTTTATTACCAAAACTCATCAGCGGGGAAGTCCGCGTGAAAGATGCGGAGAAAACCTTATCTGAAGTCTTATGACACAAATGATCGAGATCACGGTGCAAAAGGCTGCCATAGAGTGCCTTCAGGAGTTGGGATACACCTATAAAGAAGGCAATTCCCTGCAGCGGGATCTCAAGAAGGTGGTGCTGGAGGAGGATCTTCGGGAATTTTTAGTGAGCTCCTATCCCGGCGTTCCGGCAACCGCCATTAACGAAGCCCTTTCAGCTTTTACCCAACACCAGGGAATGGATCTTGATCACCGAAACCGCGATTTTCATCTTAAAATGACCCAGGGGGTTTCCATTACCTGGAAAGATGCTTCGGGCAAAGAACAGGCCCGGCACCTCTACCCTATCAATTACAAGGAACCGGAGAAAAATACCTTTGTGTGTGCAGATGAAGTAAAGATCATTGGCAAGAACAGCCGGCGCACAGATTTGCTCATCTTCATTAACGGACTTCCGCTCATTGTTTTTGAATTCAAAAATATGTTTGATCCCGAGGTGGGTGTGGAAAACGCGCACCGGCAAATAGGGCATTACTTTCAGGATATTCCGCAGCTGTTTGATTACAATGCCATCACGGTAGTTTCAGATGGGCTGGAAACCCTGCACGGGATGTACAACTCTTCCTTAAAGTGGTTTGCTCCGTGGAAAAGTCTGCACGGGGATGACCTTCAGCAGAAACAGGAATTACAACTGGAGACCTTGCTGAAGGGATTATTTCCGAAGAAAACATTATTAAATTACCTGCAAAACTTCATTTTCCACGAAGACCACAACGGGAAAATAATCAAGAAAGGCGCAAAATATCACCAGTACTGGGGCATCAAAAAAGCGGTGGACTCTGCGGTAGAAAATATAAAACCCACTGGTGACGGCCGGCTGGGAGTGATATGGCACACGCAGGGATCGGGTAAAAGCATTTCGATGGCCATCCTTACCGGGATCCTGCGGCAAATGCCCGAAATGAAAAATCCTACCATTGTTATCCAGGTAGACCGCAATGACCTGGACCAGCAACTCTATGAGAATTTTGTGCTGTGCAAAGACCTGGTGGGCCACGTGCAACACGCCGATACCACAGATGAGCTGCGGGCCCTGCTGAGCACCGATGGCGGCGGGGTGATCTTTACCACCATTGAGAAATTCCGCTTAAAAGAACTGGCTTCGGGAAAAGAGCTCTCCCACCCTGTACTTTCTGAACGTTACAACCTCATCGTGATGGCAGATGAAGCCCACCGCACCCAATATGGATTCCATAGCGGCGGCTTTGCGCAGAACATAAGACGCGCCTTGCCCAATGCCTCCTTTATAGGCTTCACCGGAACTCCCGTAGATGGCAAGGATGCCGATACCCAACATGTATTTGGCCCCACCATTCACACCTATGATATCAAACAGGCCGTGGAAGACGGTGCCACGGTGCCTATTTATTACGAGCCAAAGATGGTCCCGCTCAACATCAAAGCCAAATATGATAAGGAGCTGGATGAAATGGAAGAAGATGAAGACGAGGAGAACAATGCCGTTTGGGCAGCGATAGAAGATGCCGCCGGGGCTGCAGACAGGGTTGAAAGAGTTGCCAAAGAAATCCTCACCCATTTTAAGGCCAGGACAGAAAGCCTGGAAGGCAAAGCGAT
>CAXAZV010000092.1:0-10896 GCA_963973375.1 uncultured Antarcticibacterium sp. | reverse complement strand
AATTCTATAGTTATGAGCACTTTAAGAAACAAAGTACAATTGATTGGACACGTAGGTAATACTCCTGAGATCCTGAACCTTGAAACCGGTAAAAAATTGGCTAAATTCTCCATTGCCACCAATGAGTCCTACAAAAATTCCAAAGGAGAAAAAGTTACAGATACCCAATGGCATAATATTGTAGCCTGGGGCAAAACCGCAGATCTTATTGAAAAGTTTGCGCCCAAAGGAAAAGAAGTGGGTATAGAAGGAAAACTCACCACCCGCAGCTATGAAGATAAGGAGGGTGTGAAAAGATATATTACAGAGGTGGTGTGCAGCGAGCTGCTCCTAATGGGAAAATAACAGATAGAAAAATAAAGATGTTTTAAAAAAGGTACAGGTCAAAAAATGGCCGGTGCCTTTTTTATTTTTATAGTATTATTTTAAAAATAGATATACTGCGCAATCCTGTATGTATTAGAGTGGGCCTCAATAATGGTTTTTATATCGGGGGAATATCCCCCGCCCATACTTACCTCCACCGGAATTTTAAGATCTTGACAGGCTTGGAGGACAAAGCGGTCACGTTCCCTGCAACCCTCCAGTGTGCAGCCCAACTTCCCCAGTTTATCTGTATGAAGAATATCAACCCCACTCAAATAAAATATAAAATCGGGTTTCTGTTCTTCTAGTAGCCCAGGTAACGTATCTTTTAAAATGTTGAGGTATTCATCATCTTTTGTTCCATCGGGCAGATCAATATCCAGGTTTGACCTTTCTTTTTTAAAAGGATAATTATTTCTGCCGTGCATAGAAAATGTAAAGACAGATGGGTCTTCCTCGAAAATTTTGGCGGTGCCATTTCCCTGGTGAACATCAAGATCAACGATAAGGATTTTCTCTGCCAGTTTTTTATGCTGAAGATATCTTGCGGCTATCGCCTGGTCATTCAAAAGACAAAAAGCCTCCCCGTGGCCGGAGTATGCGTGGTGAGTACCACCCGCTATATTCATCGCGATCCCATATTGCAGGGCATATTCTGCGGCCTTTATTGTTCCTCCCGCAATAATAAGCTCCCTTTTAACCAGCTCCTCTGTAAGCGGAAACCCGGTTTTTCGGGAAGCCCGGGTATCAATTTTAAGAACCTTTAAATTCTGCAAATATTCGTGTGTATGCACTCTCATGACCTCTTCATAACCCGCAGCTTGCGGTTCAAAGAAATTCTCCTGCGTGCAGGTTCCTTCATGCAATAATTGCTTTGGCAATAGCTCATACTTCTCCATAGGAAACCTGTGTCCTTCCGGCAAGGGATGCTTGTAGATGGGATGGTAGGCGATTTTGAGCACGTTATAATAGAAAAACCTCGCAAATCTTGGAGACCTGTGAGGTTTAATTTTAGAAGTTTACGAAATTACCGCTCCATTATCTACCCCTTCTATATCGGGGTTCAGGAATACCAGTTTTCCTTTGGGATCTTCAGTCATAAGGATCATTCCCTCGCTTTCAACTCCGCGTAATTTGCGTGGGGCGAGATTGAGAAGAACTGTCACTTTTTTACCTATGATATCTTCGGGCTTAAAACTTTCAGCAATGCCTGAAACAATGGTTCGCACATCAAGTCCTGTGTCCACTTTTAATACCAGTAACTTATCTGCTTTTGGCATTTTGGCGGCTTCTATAATTGTACCCACCCTAAGGTCCATTTTCGAAAAATCCTCAAAAGTGGCAGTTTCTTTTTGGGGTGTTATTTTCTTATTTTCGGCTTCGTTTGCGGCTTTTGTGGCTTCCAATTTATCTAGTTGTGTTTGAATTTGATCATCTTCTATTTTGCTGAAAAGCAATTCTGCCTTTCCAATACGGTGCCCGGAAGGGAGTAATATCTCTTTTGATTCAATTTCATTCCAGGTGGTTCCCGCTTCAGAGTTTTCCTGTTCCATATTTAATATCTTTTTCAGTTTGGCGGAAGTAAACGGCATAAAAGGCTCGCTCAAGGTTGCGAGGGCAGATGCTATTTGTAAGGCAACGTGCATTACTGTTTTAACTCTCTCTTCATCTGTCTTGATAAGTTTCCAAGGCTCTTCATCGGCCAGGTATTTATTCCCTAACCTGGCAAGGTTCATTAACTCACCCTGCGCTTCGCGAAAGCGGTATTTTTCTATGGAACTTGCAATTACTGCGGGATAGGCCCTTAAAGTAGCAAGGGTTTGCTCATCAACCTCGGTATAGTTTCCCGCGGCTGGCACTTCTCCCTCATAATATTTATCTGCAAGCACCACTACCCTGTTTATAAAATTCCCGAAAACAGCTACTAGTTCATTGTTATTCCTGGCCTGAAAATCCTTCCAGGTAAAATCGTTGTCCTTGGTCTCAGGAGCATTGGCCGTTAATGCATAACGCAGCACATCCTGTTGACCCGGGAAATCTTCCAGATATTCATGAAGCCACACCGCCCAGTTCTTGGAGGTAGATAACTTTCTTCCTTCAAGATTCAAAAATTCGTTTGCGGGGACATTTTCAGGCAGGATATAGGATCCTTCGGCCTTCAGCATAATAGGAAAGATCACACAATGAAATACAATATTGTCCTTACCTATAAAATGAACCAGTTTGGTATCTTTGGCTTTCCAGTAATCTTCCCAGTTCTTTCCTTCCCTCGCTGCCCATTCTTTGGTGGAGGAAATATATCCAATTGGCGCATCAAACCAAACGTATAACACCTTTCCTTCAGCCCCTTCAACAGGAACGGGAATTCCCCAGTCCAGGTCACGGGTAACAGCGCGAGGGCGCAGGCCATCGTCTATCCATGATTTTACTTGTCCGTACACATTCACTTTCCAATCGCGTTTGTGCCCTACCAGGATCCATTCCTTTAGCCAATTTTCATATTGATCCAGCGGCAGGAACCAGTGTTTGGTCTCCTTCATTGTGGGCACCGCGCCGGTTATGGCCGACTTCGGATTAATAAGATCTGTTGCATTAAGCGAACTTCCGCAGGTTTCACATTGATCACCATAAGCTTCCTCGTTTCCACATTTTGGGCAGGTTCCCGTCACAAAACGATCGGCCAGGAATTGATCTGCTTCAGCATCGTATAATTGCTGATTGGTCTCTTCAATGAATTTCCCTTCCTCGTATAGTTTTTTAAAGAACCCTGAGGCGGTCTCGTGATGTATTCCAGCAGAGGTGCGGGAATAATTATCAAATGAAACCCCAAAATCCAAAAAGGATTGCTTAATTATAGCGTGGTATTTATCTATGAGTTGTTGAGGCGTAATCCCCTCTTTTTTGGCTTTCATGGGAATAGCTACTCCATGTTCATCGCTGCCGCACACAAATGCAACATCATTTCCCTGCATTCTTAAGAATCGTGCATAAATATCGGCTGGCACATACACCCCTGCTAAATGCCCAATATGTATGGGACCATTTGTGTAAGGTAAAGCTGCGGTAATAGTATATCGTTGTGGAGTAGTAATCATTAATTCCTTAAATTTTTGAGGGTGTAAAGGTAAGCAACTGCCAAATATTACACGTTAAATTCTTGTAAAAGACAATGCAGGTGCGGGAAATGTGTCTAATTTTAGGCCGAACTTAAACTAAAAATTCTTTTCTTTTCCCGGGAACTAACCGCAGAGAAAATGAAAATCCCTGCTAAATGCGGGGGAAATATTTTAAAGTATGAAAAAACTTATCTTATTAATATGCATAATAATATTTGCTGCGTGCAAAAGTTCCAAACCATCCGGTTCTTCGGAAGATGTAATTTCATTGGAAAAATCTTCGAAAGCGGATAGATTTTTTATTGAAAACCTGTCTGACATGAATTCTGCAGCCATCAACGCAACCTATCCCGAAGCGAATATTACAGAAGATGTGGGAACATTTGATGAGGGAACTGAAGAAAGAGCTTACACTATTCTTTACCCCAATTCCCCTGATGAGATCCATATTACCTGGGAAGATGCGGCTAAAAACAATATTTACGATATTCGGTTTTCTGATGGTGGAAAATGGAAATCAACAACTGGCATTAAAGTTGGAACCACTTATAATGAGCTTAATGAACTAAATGAAAAAGAGATCTCTTTTTATGGGTTTGGATGGGATTACAGCGGTGCTGTAAACTGGAACAACGGGAAATTTGAAGACAGCAACCTATTTGTGTTTCTTGAAGCGAAAAATATACCGGGAAAATTTTACGGAGATCACGTTATTAAAGCAAGTCCCGAAGAAATCGCTTTAATGGATCTTAAGGTGAAAACTATTATGTTTAAAAGATAGCATCGTATAAAGGGTGAAAAACCCGCGGTAGAAGTTATAATTTGTTGAAAATAAAGTACATTTAAAATTCCCTTCAATAATTAATCTACTTCATGGCTGCGCATAACGAATTAGGTAAAAAAGGAGAAGAACTTGCCGTAGAGCATCTCCAGAAAAAAGGTTATGAAATAGTTGCCAGGAACTTTACTTTTCAAAAGGCAGAGGTAGATATTATTGCACGAAAAGACAATATACTGTCTATTATAGAGGTAAAGACCCGCAGCACGCCAGATTTTGGAGACCCTCAGGAGTTTGTAAAAGCCCGGCAGTTACAACGCCTGGTTAAAGCAGTCGATCATTTTGTAAAAGAACATGACCTGGATGTAGAAGTTCGGTTTGATATTGTAGCCATAATTAAAAATAAAAAAGGCACCAGATTAGAGCATATTGAGGATGCCTTTTTAGCGTTCGAATAAAAAAATCATAATGAAAACTTCATAGTTCCCAGGAAAATAATTAGATATTCAAAAACCCCTTAAATCTCCCCCGAGCCTGCCCTACTCCATGAAGTTTAACTTAATCCTTGTTTTCATCGTTTTACTTATGGGGGCCTGCCCACCTTGTTTTTCGCAGGGCAAGAAAAGTGAGGATGAAAATTTAAAATTATATAAGGGAATAGAAGAATTTTCAAAAAAAACCAAGCTAACAAAATTTATTCATAAACTGGTTTTTAGGCCAACCGGGCGTAATCCACAAGCAAATTTTCAGAAACGGCAGGAAAGAAGTTATAAAAAATACCATGGGAAGATCATTCGGAATATAGAGATTAATGTTCTTGATCCTTTTGGCCGGGTTAAAAATGACACCGTGGAAAGCGAAGAAAGCTGGATAGAAAAAACAGGTAATTCACTTCATATACGCACTCACAAAGGAGTCATAAGAGACCTACTTCTCTTTGAGCTAAACACCCCCCTTGACAGCTTGTTAATCAAGGAATCTGAACGATTAATAAGAAGCCAGCCCTATATAAGAAGTGCTACAATCACTGCAGAAAATACCCCTGCATCAGACTCGGTAGATGTATTTGTGCAACTCCAGGATACCTGGAGTATTATCCCCGAAGGTTCCTTCTCCTCCTCAAAAACCACTTTAGGAGTGAGAGAGAGGAATTTCCTTGGTACGGGCCATGACCTTAGAACCAATTTCACAAGACATTTTGAACTTGGAGAAAATGCTTATGACGCACAGTATACCATACGAAATTTTAAAAATACTTTTATAAACACCCGCCTTGGTTACAGTTCTTTTCTTGATAATTCCTACTATAAGGGCATCAATATAGAAAGGGTATTTTACTCTCCTTTTGCGAGATGGGCAGGCGGAATTTACCTTGACCAACAGCTTAGAAAAGACTCCATCGCTACAGAAGCTTATGAAATGAGCCGTGAGCGCCTTCGGTATAACACTTACGACTTCTGGGGAGGCCATTCTTTCCGGATCTTCAAGGGTAGTTCTGAAAATGACCGAACCACCAATCTTATCACTTCCGCAAGGCTCCTAAGGGTAGAATTCAAGGAAAGTCCCGGCGAGGAAATGGATCCTGACAACTTTTTCTCCAGTGAGACCTTTTATATGGGAAGCCTGGGAATCTCCTCCAGGCAGTTCGTAAAAGACCAGTACATCTTTAATTATGGTATCATTGAAGATGTTCCCGTAGGTACTATTTACGGATTAACCGGAGGCTATCAAAAAAAGAATAATACCGGCAGACTTTACCTGGGCGGCCGGGTAGCTTATGGCAATTATTTTAGCTGGGGATTTATAAGCAGTAATTTTGAAGCAGGAAGTTTCTTTAGAGGTGAAATAGCAGAGCAAACAACCTTCTCCTTTCAGGCCAATTATTTCACCAATTTGTTAAATATAGGACCTCATTGGAAGGTGCGGCAATTTGTAAAACCCCAGCTTGTATGGGGCAATAATCGCTTAAATACTATTGGCGACAGGTTAACACTTAATGAGAACGGCAGTTTGCTGGGATTATATGGTGCCAATTTTCCTGAACTGGAAGGAATAGGGATACCGGGTTATAACAGCAGGATGTATGGAACCCAAAAGTTCCTTCTTACTTTCCAAACTCAGTTCTATTCGCCCTGGAATATGTGGGGTTTTCGTCTTAATCCTTTTTTAAAATATTCCTTTGCAATGTTGGGCGATAAAAATAACAGTCTGCCCAACGGCAGGGTTTATAATTCTATTGGTGCAGGTTTTATAATAAGTAATGATTACCTCGTATTTGACGTATTCCAATTGTCATTTTCGTTTTTTCCTCGCATGCCCGGTCAGGGATCAGACATATTCAGGTTCAACGCCTTTAATACTACCGATTTCGGTTTCCAGGATTTTGAATTTGGAAAACCCAGAACGGTCTTGTATAGATAAATTGATTGAGCAAAAGGGATCTAATGAGAAGACCTCACAGGAAAACCTGTGAGGTCTGTTAAAAAAGTACAGATCAATATCCTCTTATTAAGGTTTTATTGTCCTTAAATCTCCTCTTTCACCCTTAAATCTAAAGGCTCCAGCACTTTTAATGCCCTATCCACCGAAGTTATCTTCTCAAACGTTAACAACAACCTCAATCCTGCCCGGGTTTTCTTTTCCTTCATCGTGCAGGAATGCGGGTGGGTTTGCACGTATTGCAGTACCCGGGTAAAGGCCTGGGTGTGGTAGAAGCCGGATTGTTGATCGGCAATGAAATAGCCTATTAACTTGCCTTGTTTCATCACTACTTTTTCCAAACCTATGTGTGAAGCGATCCATTTTATTCGTACGCTGTTCAAAAGATCTATCGCCTGGGTTGGCAATTCTCCAAAGCGGTCTACCAGTTTGGCTTCAAATTTTTGCAGTTCCTCTTCGGTTTTTACCGAGTTTAATTCGGTGTAAAGATTTAATCTTTCCGAGATGTTGTTGATGTAATCATCAGGGAACAGCAATTCAAAATCGGAATCTATCTGAGTGTCTTTTACAAAGACTTTGTCTTCAATATCCTCATTGGTGTGGTAGAGGTCTTTGAACTCATTTTCCTTGAGCTCCTCAATTGCCTCATTTAATATTTTCTGGTAAGTGTCAAAGCCTATTTCGTTTATAAACCCGCTTTGCTCACCTCCCAGCAGGTCTCCCGCGCCTCGAATTTCCAGATCTTTCATCGCGATATTAAAGCCACTTCCCAATTCGCTGAACTGTTCCAGGGCGGTGATCCTTTTTCTCGCATCATCTGTCATTGCAGAGTATGGCGGAGTAATAAAGTAGCAGAATGCCTTTTTATTGCTTCGGCCCACGCGCCCACGCATTTGGTGCAGATCTGAAAGTCCGAAATTATTGGCGTTATTGATAAAGATGGTGTTAGCATTGGTAACATCGAGTCCGCTTTCAATAATAGTTGTAGAAACCAGCACATCAAACTCTCCGTTCATAAAAGAAAGCATTAAATTCTCCAGTTTCTTTCCTTCCATTTGCCCGTGACCTATACCAACTTTAGCATCGGGCACCAGACGCTGGATGAGTCCCGCGACTTCTTTGATATTCTCAATCCTGTTGTGAATAAAGAACACCTGCCCACCCCGCTGAATTTCATACGAGATCGCATCACGAATGCTTTCCTCTGTAAACCGCACCACGTGGGTTTCAATGGGGTATCGGTTTGGTGGGGCAGTAGTAATCGTACTAAGATCCCTCGCGGCCATTAAACTGAATTGCAGGGTACGTGGAATTGGCGTTGCGGTTAAGGTTAAAGTGTCAACATTTTCCTTAATGGTTTTCAGCTTATCTTTTACTGCTACTCCAAATTTTTGTTCTTCATCTACGATGAGCAATCCCAGATCTTTAAATTTTACCGTCTTGCTCACCAGCTGGTGTGTTCCAATAATGATATCCACCCTTCCGTTCTCAAGATCGGCCAGGGTTTCCCTGCGCTCTTTCGCGGTTCGGAATCGGTTAAGGTAATCTACAGTTACAGGAAAATCTTTCAGTCTTTCAGTAAAAGTCTTATGATGCTGAAACGCAAGTATGGTTGTGGGCACCAGGACTGCGACCTGTTTGCCATTATCTACCGCTTTAAAGGCTGCGCGAATAGCAACTTCAGTTTTTCCGAAACCAACATCCCCGCACACAAGTCGGTCCATGGGGCGTTCGTTTTCCATATCTTCTTTTACCGCCGCCGTCGCCGTTGTTTGGTCCGGAGTATCCTCATAAATAAAAGAGGCTTCCAGCTCGTGTTGCAGGTAGGAATCGGGACCAAAGGCAAATCCCTTTTGCAGCCTGCGTTTGGCGTATAATTCAATAAGATTATAAGCAATATGCTTTACCCGCGATTTGGTCTTTTCCTTTAAGTTTTTCCAGGCATTGCTACCCAGCTTATATATTTTTGGCGGTTTCCCGTCCTTACCGTTGAATTTAGAGATCTTGTGCAGCGAGTGAATGCTCAGGTACAAAATATCGCGTTCGCCGTACACCAGCTTTATCGCTTCCTGCAATTTACCCTCAACTTCTATTTTTTGAAGTCCGCCAAATTTCCCTATTCCATGGTCAATATGGGTTACATAGTCGCCCACCTCCAGGCTGGTAAGTTCCTTAAGCGTGATGGCCTGTTTTTTAGCATAGCCATTCTTAAGCTGAAATTTGTGATAGCGTTCAAATATCTGGTGGTCTGTATAACAGGCCATTTTTGAAGTATCATCAATAAAGCCCTGAAACATAGAAAGCACGGGGGTATGGTATTTCACTTCTCGTTCCTGGTCATCGAAAATATCATGAAAACGTTTCGCCTGCTGCTCGCTAACGCAAAAAATATAATTGGAATAACCCGCCTCGGTATTTTCAATAAGGTTGTCTATCAATAGATCAAACTGCTTATTAAAGGAGGGCTGAGGTTTGGTGTTGAATTCGATAACCTCCTTTGCACCAAGGTATGACTGCGTACTGAGTTCCACTACGTTAAAATCCAGCATTTGCCTTTTGATCATCTCTGCATTACAAAAGAGCTCCTCAGGCGTGCTGCGTTTTATTTCTTCTGAAGTGGTTTTAAAGGCCTCAACCGCTTTGCTGAAGAGTTTATCCATTTGCGCGGTAAACAGGTCGAGATCCTTTATGAACACCGCAGTATTTGCCGCGATATACTTCAGAAAACTTTCGCGTTTCTCATCCAGCTTCTTGTTCTCTACATTCGGCATCACAGAGATCTTCTTCACCTGCTCTGTAGAAAGCTGGGTTTCCACATCAAAGCTTCGCATACTGTCTACCTCATCTCCAAAGAACTCTATCCTGTACGGTTCGTCATTGCTGAAAGAAAACACATCTATAATCCCTCCCCTTACCGAAAATTCTCCCGGCTCTGTCACAAAATCTACCCTTCTAAACTTGTACTCAAACAGCACCTCATTCACAAAATCCAGGGAAAGATGATCTCCCACGGCTATTTTAAGGGTGCTGCGGTCCAGCTCTTTCCGTGTAACCACTTTTTCAAAAAGCGCATCGGGATAGGTAACAATAATTGCTGGTTTCTTGCGGGAATTGATCCTGTTTAAAACCTCAGCCCGCAATAACACATTGGCATTATCTGTCTCCTCCATCTGGTAAGGACGGCGGTAGCTGCCCGGATAGAAAAGTACGTTTTTATCCCCCACCAGTTGTTCCAGGTCATTGAGATAATAGGCAGCCTCTTCCTTGTCATTAAAAACCAATAAAAAGGGCATCTCTACCTCATTAAATGCATCGGCAATTGAGTATGAAAGGGCAGAACCTACAAGGCCTTTCAGGTGAATTTTAGTCGTATTTTTTGAGGAATGGACAAGGGAATCCCGCAGTTTCTGTTGTGGCAGAGACTTCGCAAAATTTTGGGCAATAGAAGTTTTACTCATTGAAGCAAAGGTAATTCCATCATTTTGCCTTTACAACATCTCATGCTTTTTTTAACTTTTGATTAGGTAGATCATTTTTCGAAGCATTCCAATTACTATCCTTTTTAATAAATATTGGCGAAATATATTTTACCATTTTAATAACAGCATAACAGCAGGAGTATGGGTAAATTCCCAGAAATTAAACCTCCCAATGGCTTTTAAAGACTACGATGTATTTATAATTGGTACCGGAACCGCCGGAAAAAATGTGGCGAAATCCTGTGCAGGCGCCGGTTTAACTGTTGCAATGGCCGATAACCGCGAATACGGCGGCACCTGTGCCAACGTAGGCTGCGATCCTAAAAAAGTGCTGCTGGGAGTCACAGAGATCCTTGAAAAGGCTGAAAAAATGCTGGGTAATGGAATTACAAAATTACCCGGGGTGAGTTGGGAGGATCTAATGCGTTTCAAACACAGTTTTGTGAACGCTGTACCCGCCGCAACAGAAAATAACTTACACGAACTTGGAATTGACCTGTATCACCAGTCCCCTAAATTTCTTGATGAGCAAACCTTATCTGTAGAAGGAAAGACAATTACAGCTACCAAAATTGTGTTAGCCACGGGTCAGGTTCCTATGGAACTTCCCATTCCCGGTAGAGAACTCGCTCTCATAAGCGATGATTTCCTGAATTTAAAGGAACTTCCTAAAAGTATGATCTTCATTGGGGCGGGTTATATTGGGATGGAATTTGCC
>CAXAZV010000091.1:0-10906 GCA_963973375.1 uncultured Antarcticibacterium sp. | reverse complement strand
CAGGCCTACAGTATTGGTAAAAAACACTTCAGCGTTACCAAAATAGGCAAGGGTATAAGGAAGGAGAAATTTGAATATAAACATAAGAACTGCCACAACTGCTATGTTGGCAACAATAAAATTGGTCACAGTAACTTTGGTGTAGTTCTTAAAGAAGTAGAGAAAACCTATGGCTGGAATGGCCAGAAGGGCCATGAAATGCACTCCAAAAGAAAGACCTACTATAAAGGAAATAAGGATTAACCACCTGTTACCACGCGAGTTGAACATATCGCGTTCCCACAACAAACCAACGTAAAATAAAATAGCCATGATGCAGGCAGCCATTGCATATACTTCTGCTTCAACAGCACTAAACCAGAAACTGTCAGAAAATGTGAAAGCCAGCGACCCTATAAATGCGCTTCCTAAGATCCCAATCTTGGCTGGATTGCTAAGGTCTTTTACAGGGCCAGTTACTTTAAGCAATAATAAAACTATTGACCAAAACATGAACAGGATTGTAAATGCGCTTGAAAGCCCGGACATGAAATTAACCATTAATGCTACCTGGCTGGAATCTGCAGCGAAGGTTGCAAAGAAAGCTCCTGTCATCTGGTATAGCGGTGCTCCCGGTGGGTGACCTACCTCAAGGTTGGCCGAAGTTGCTATGTATTCTCCTGCATCCCAGAAGCTTGCTGTGGGTTCAAGAGTGAGTGTATAGGTAGTTAGAGCGATAAAAAATACCAGCCATCCCAGTATTTTATTCCACTTACTAAAGCTGAAATTGGTCATGTTTTATGGTTAGTTGAATATAATGTGGCGAATTTAAGAAATATTTAAAGGAAAGATTTTAAAACGTGATTGAAAAGGATTTATTTTTTTATAATCTGAATTTGAGGCATTAAAGAAATAAGATGAGAAAAAACAGAAAAAATGTTTGCGTAGATTAAACTTTGTTATAAATTTGCATCCGCATTGAAACGCTGGCCTATGGTGTAACTGGCAACACGTCTGGTTTTGGTCCAGAAGAGTCTAGGTTCGAGCCCTAGTAGGCCAACTTCAATTAAAAACCCGAACTTTTTGTTCGGGTTTTTTTGTTTTTATAATTTCCTGAGCGAGAAGCCAGTTCTGTGCGGGGTCGAAGACTTGTGAGCCAACAAGAATGTTTAAAGCCGAATTGTCAAAACAGTTCGGCTTTTTTGTGTTTTCAATTTTCCAAAACAAGATAATGGATGATAAAATACCAAGAACTCCTCTGGGGGCTTTATTTCATTTCTTTTAGAATGTCCAGCACTCTCTCCAGAGCCATTCCACGGGAACCTTTTACAAGAATATGACCTTGGGTAGGTTTCTGTTGCTTTAATGCTTCAGAGAGATCTGTAAAGCTTTCATAAGTTTCAATATTGGAATTTTTAGAATGGGTTTTGAAAAAATTACTACCCACCAGGTAGATCTTCTCCAGATCCATTTTATCCAGGCTTGAAACTATTTGTTGATGTTCTTCTTCAGAAGTAACCCCTAGTTCAAACATGTCTCCTAAAATAATCCTTTTATCTTCAGCAGGATTTTTACTAAAACTTTCGAGGGCAGCTTTCATACTGGTGGGGTTGGCATTATAAGCATCCATTAACAATGTGAGTCCTCCAATTTTAATGATCTGAGACCTGTTGTTTGTAGGTATGTAGGAGGTAATAGCCTGAGAAATTGAATTCTCCTGTATCTTAAAATATTTACCAATACAAACCGCTGCGGCTATATTCAGCGCATTATAGCTGCCTGTAAGAGTGCTCTTGTAAAGATGGTTGTCTAAGGTCACCTGTGCCGTTTGGGAAACATCTGAGTATTCAGCCTTTAAATCGGCATTTTTTCCTGTTCCGAAGGTAAATGAATGTTCATAAGAACTTTGCGCATCCTGTACGGGATCATCGGCATTTAAAAATATCACCCCCTGGTGTGCTTTAATATGGTCATACATTTCGCTTTTGGCCTTAATAACCCCTTCCAGGCTACCAAAGCCTTCAAGGTGAGCTTTCCCAAAGTTGGTGATGTAGCCATAGTTTGGCAATGCAATTTCACACAAATGTTTTATTTCCCCGGGATGATTTGCACCCATTTCCACGATCCCAAAATCGGTAGATCTTTTCATTGACAATAAGGTCAATGGCACTCCTATATGATTATTTAAATTGCCTGCCGTTGCGGCGGTATCAAATTTTTTTCGAAGCACTGCATGAATAAGCTCTTTAGAGGTTGTCTTTCCATTACTGCCCGTGATGGCCAGTATGGGTATGTTAAGATACTTGCGATGGAACCGGGCGAGTTGCTGCAGGGTTTCAAGGACATTGCCTACAACAATATACCGGTCGTTCTGGGCATATTCTTCCTCATCTATTATCGCGTAGCCTGCGCTTTTTTTAATAGCCTGCCAGGCAAAAGTATTACCGTTAAAATTATCCCCTTTCAAGGCAAAGAATAACTGGTTGGTTTGGACACTTCGGGTATCTGTAGTTATCCCTTTACTTTGTAAAAACAGTTGGTGTAGTTGCTCAATTTTCATCCCGGGAAATTATAAAAAAAGAAACGGTTTAAAAAGTAGGCTGCTTCGCTTTTTAATATTTTTCAGGAAAGAAACCTGAGAAAATTAATCTTATAAAGTTTATCCTTTATAAGTCCCCATTAATCCGGGGTTGCAAAACAATACTTTCTAAACCGTCCTTAAGAGGTTATGCGGTATTAATTTCTCGCTGTTTTATTTTTAGTCTGTGATTTGGAACCAACACGGGACATTGCATTTCTAAACCCAATATAATCTGTAGCCATATCCTGTGGGAAATATCTTCTTTGAGCTGGATCCAACCAATAAGCTCTGTCTCTCCATGAACCTCCTTTATATACTCTTACTTCATCACTTACAAGGCTGGTTCTCTTTGAATCATCGTGCTTAGGTTTTATAACTCCCATACTATCTGCTTCTGTGGTAAATTGTGGAGAGTTATACATTCTTTGAGATGGTGTTGTGATCTCGTTAAAAGGCTCAAAATATCTTGAAGATCGCTTATCTCCATCTCTGAAGTTTCTCTGGTCACTATTATCGTAATTAGTTCTCAAATAAGTATCTGTTTCTTCAATAGGCACCTGGGCTATTTCGCCTGGAAGTGCACGGGCTACAATTCGCCCATTACTTAATGTGTCATATACTACTTCATTTGGAGCAACTATTTTAACTGTACCATCTTCATTTATCTCATTTTTGGTATAAACGTTACCACGGTAATAGTTAAAGTCATTAAACTCATCGTCTACTATTGGACGATAAACATCGGCAACCCACTCTGCAACGTTTCCGGCCATATCATATAAACCAAAATCGTTTGGTTCGTAAGATTTCACTTCGGCAGTAATATCTGCACCATCATCACTCCAGCCAGCAATTCCGCCGTAATCTCCGGCTCCCTGCTTAAAGTTAGCTAATTGATCACCCTGTCTTTTAGTGTCACCAGACCTGGTATATTGACCATCCCACGGGTATTTTTTTCTACCTCTGTAAGTATTGTATTCGCGTATTCCAATCATACCTAAAGCTGCATATTCCCATTCAGCTTCGGTTGGAAGTCTATATTCTGGTAATAATACCCCGTCCTTTCTTTGTACATAGATATCTTTAGCCTCTCCACCTTCAGTAGCCTCAGTTCCCAATTTGTCCGCATTTTTACCTCCACGTGTAATTTCGTCGCTTCCTCCATAAGTTTTGGTAGGAGCATTCAAATAAGTTTCGGTATCAAAAGTAGCCTCAGCAGAAACATCGTTGTAACGTGCTCCTTCTTTTGTATAGCCTTTTTTCTCGAGCATAAGCTCATTAACACGATTGGTTCTCCATTTACTAAACTCGGCAGCCTGGATCCAGCTTACCCCAACTACAGGGTAATTGGCATATGCAGGGTGGCGCAGGTAGTTATTTACCATTGTTTCGTTGAAACCTAAACGGTTTCTCCAAACAAGGGTATCTGGCACTGCTCCATTATATATGTGTTTATAATTTTCCTGAGATGGTGGGAATATGCTCTTTAACCAATCAAGGTATTCCATATACATCATATTGGTCACCTCTGTCTCGTCCATATAAAAGGACTGCACGTGTTGCTGGGTAGGGGTGTTGTTCCAGTCATGCATTACATCATCCTGAACCCTTCCCATCGTGTAGGTGCCGCCTTCAACAAATACTAAACCGGGGCCGGTTTCCTGCTCTTTAAAGTCGGTATTATATTGAAAACCTCCATCTTTTGAATTAATATCCCAACCTGTAGCCCGGGAATTATCCTTGTATTTATTATTGGAGTTACAACTTAAAAGACTAGCGCCTATGGCGATAGTAAAAAATGTTTTATAGGCTACATTGATCCTCATATTCTTATTCGCTTTATGTAGTAATTTAGGCCTTGCAATATAGTAATTAACGGCAAAAGTACAAGATTATTTTATATGATTCAAAATCATGTAATTCGCTAATATTCTTTATAGTGCACTTTCGGGGGAGCGCCCCATTAAATGGTATAAATACCGGTTTTTACCACTTGATTTAAATATTAGTTTTATAATTGATTGAGAGTTAGCATAAAATACAATAATAGTGCAATTCTATAGTTATTGTTAACAGAAGTTTTGAGGGAATATTTTTATTTTCACCCTACATTTGATAAAAGCCCCTTCTCTTAACAAGAATAAAAATATATATTTGTTAAACACAATTTGATGTGATGAAAAAAATTACAATTCTGGTTCTTGGATTGGCCTTATTATCAAACTTACAGGTTTTTTCCCAGGAAGAAAGGGACAGGGTTATAACTACGGCCGTGCCATTCCTGTTAATTGCTGCAGATGCACGGGCTGCAGGTATGGGTGATCAAGGTGTTGCTACCTCTGCCGATGCCTTTTCCCAGCAATGGAATCCTGCCAAATATGCCTTTATTACCAGTCAGCAGGGAGTGGGTGTTTCTTATACTCCTTATTTAAGCAATATAGTTAACGATATTTTTCTAGGGAATCTTACTTACTTTAACAGGCTGGATGATCGTAGTGCGGTTGCAGCGAGTTTAAGGTATTTTAGCCTTGGCTCTATTGAGACCCAAATGGGGTTTGAAGATATGCCATTGCTTCTAAGTCCTAATGAAATGACCCTGGATCTTTCCTATGCTTTACGCTTAAGCGATAACTTTTCTATGGCTGTAGCCGGAAGGTATTTAAGATCTGACTTGAAACTTGCGGTAAACAATGAAGATGCCACTGCGGCTTCTACCTTTGGAGTAGACGTGGCGGCTTATTATCAAAGCCAATCTATAGTATTAGCCAATTTTGATGGAAGATTCCGCGCAGGTGCAAATATTTCCAATATTGGTCCTAAGATCAAATATGATGAAGTAGGCCAGGAAAACTTTATTCCCACTAACCTGAAATTAGGTGGTGGATTTGATTTCATTTTTGATGCAGATAATAAACTTGGAACTTTTTTTGAATTCAATAAGTTGCTTGTTCCCACTCCTCAGGATTTTAATGGGGACGGGGTAATTGACAGGACAGATGAAGAAGAATATAATAATATAGGAGCAATTCAGGGGATCTTTAAGTCCTTTAACGATGCTCCGGGAGGTTTTGGAGAGGAAATGAGAGAGGTTACCTGGGCACTGGGGGCCGAGTATGTTTTTAGAGAGGCCTTTTCATTAAGAACTGGTTATTTCAATGAAAGTGAAACCAAAGGATCAAGAAAATTCTTTGCTGTAGGCGCCGGCTTTAAATACGCGCCTGTAATTATTGATATTTCATATTTATTTTCTACCTCGAAGGTTGTAAGTCCGCTGGAGGGAACTCTTCGTTTTGGGCTTACCTTTAACTTCGGGGACTCTTATGTCGAAAATTGAGTTGGGCTAAGGGATAAAATATAAACCACAGGGCCTAACGGTTGCTGTTGAAAAAACACTTTAAAATTCATGAAATCTTTAAATATTACTTGTAACCTTGAGGTATATGATTCCTGTGAAGAATTGCCTCAGGAAGTTCAGGATTTAATGAACCAGGCAATTGAGGCCCGGGATAAAGCTTATGCGCCATATTCTAAATTTAAAGTAGGCGCCGCGGTGTTGCTTGATAACGGTGAAGTGGTTACGGGGAGTAATCAGGAAAATGCTTCCTACCCCTCCGGCTTGTGTGCAGAACGTACTGCGATATTTTACGCCGGGGCAAAGTACCCTGACGCGAAATTCCTTAAAATGGCCCTTTCCGCAAAATCATTAAATCACCGGGTAATAACTCCAATTCCTCCCTGTGGTTCCTGCAGGCAGGCAATTGCAGAATATGAAGTTAAACAGGAAAGTCCCATAGAGATCTTTTTTATGGGAGAAACCGGTAAGGTGGTAAAGTCAAATTCTCTAAAGGAATTATTGCCATTAATATTTGATAATTCCTATCTATAACGTTTTCGTATTTTTTAATAGTGAAAACTGTTTTCAATTCTTTTTGAAAATAGTATTTTTGTCATCCGCCAGACCAAATCCAGGGATTGGCTTTAAATTATTTTGTAGATGAAGAAAATAACCAAAGCCACCTATTTAAAGTGGTACGAGGATATGCTGTTTTGGCGTAAGTTTGAAGATAAACTGGCGCAGGTTTATATTCAGCAAAAAGTCCGTGGATTCCTGCATTTGTACAATGGGCAGGAAGCAATTCTTGCAGGTTCCTTACATGTGATGGACCTTACAAAGGATAAAATGATCACTGCATACAGGAATCACGTTCAGCCTATAGGAATGGGCGTTGATCCAAAGCGTGTGATGGCTGAGCTTTACGGGAAAAAAACGGGAACATCTCAGGGATTGGGAGGTTCAATGCATATTTTCTCTAAGGAGCATCGCTTTTATGGAGGTCATGGAATCGTAGGAGGCCAGATCCCATTGGGTGCCGGTCTTGCATTTGCTGACAAATATTTTAAAAGAGACGCTGTAACCCTAACCTTTTTTGGAGACGGGGCCGCACGCCAGGGTTCACTTCATGAAACCCTTACCATGGCAGTTAAATGGAATTTGCCGGTAGTATTTTGCGTAGAGAATAATGGTTATGCGATGGGAACATCTGTAGCCCGTACTTCAAAAAACACTGAAATCTGGAAATTAGGTCTTGGCTATGATATGCCTTGTGGACCTGTTGATGCCATGAATCCTGTGAAAGTTGCCGAGGCAATGGATGAGGCTATAAGCCGCGCAAGAAGAGGAGATGGTCCAACCTTCCTTGAATTGAAAACATACAGATATCGTGGACACTCTATGAGTGATGCACAATTATACCGCACAAAAGACGAAGTAGCAGAATATCAAAAGATAGATCCTATTACTCAGGTGCTTGATATTATCAAGGAGAAAAAATATGCCACAGATAAGGAGATAAAGGTTATTGACCAGCGTGTTAAGGATCTTGTAGCCGAATGTGAAAAATTTGCTGATGAATCTGATTATCCGGATAAAAATGTAATGTACGATACTGTTTACGAGCAGGAAGATTATCCGTTTTTATCACATAAAGTAGAATAAGTTATGGCTGAAGTAATCAATATGCCGCGGTTGAGCGACACAATGGAAGAAGGAGTTGTTGCAAAATGGCTTAAAAAAGTTGGGGACAAAGTTGAAGTAGGTGATATGCTTGCTGAAATAGAAACCGATAAAGCTACGATGGAATTTGAATCCTTTAACGAGGGTGTTTTACTTCATATAGGAATTGAAGAGGGTGAAACCGCTCCAGTAGATACCCTGCTTGCCATAATTGGGGAAGAAGGCGAAGATATTTCAGGTTTATTGGGAGGTGATAAAAAATCTTCAGAAAAAGAGGATAAGAATTCTTCTGATGATAAAGCTTCGGAAAAACCTGTAGCTCAAAAGGATTCTTCTGAAGAAACTTCCGAAGAAAAAGAGAATGCTTCCGGAGAGATACCCGAAGGTGTTGAAGTGATCACCATGCCAAGGCTTAGTGATACGATGGTAGAGGGAACGGTTGCGAAATGGTTGAAAAAAGAAGGCGATAAGGTTGAGGAAGGCGATATACTTGCTGAAATTGAGACCGATAAAGCCACTATGGAATTCGAATCTTTCTACGAAGGGACGCTTTTAAAAATAGGAATAGAAGAAGGGGAAACAGCAAAAGTGGACAGTCTTCTTGCAATCATTGGGCCTGAGGGAACAGATATTTCCGGAATAGGTGGAGGTGCTCCCTCTAAACCAAAAGCTGACAAAAAAGAAGAATCTGTAGAGGAAAAGTCTAAGGAATCTTCAACTCCCGCTGCTACAGCAAATGGGGCAAGGATTTTTGTTTCTCCGCTTGCTAAAAAAATGGCAGAGGATAAAGGAATTGACCTTAGCCAGGTAAAAGGATCTGGTGAAAATGGAAGGATAGTTAAAAAGGATATTGAAACCTTTAAACCTTCTGACAAACCAAAAGCGGCCCAGGCTGAAACTTCAGAAGCTGCTACGGTTAAACCATACGTTCCTGCCGGGGAAGAGGAATTTGAGGAAATTAAGAATTCTCAAATGCGTAAGACCATTGCGAAACGTTTGGGAGAATCAAAATTCACAGCTCCACATTATTACCTTACCATAGAAGTGAATATGGAGATTGCAATGGCTTCCAGGATTCAAATCAATGAAATGCCGGATACCAAAGTTTCCTTTAATGATATGGTAATAAAGGCTTCTGCAATGGCGCTTAGAAAACATCCAAGGGTGAATTCACAGTGGACCGGCGATGCTACCAGAATAGCAAAACACATTCATATGGGAGTTGCGGTGGCAGTAGAAGATGGTCTTGTAGTTCCTGTTTTAAAGTATGCAGATCAAATGTCTATGACCCAAATTGGAGCGCAGGTAAAAGATCTTGCCGGAAAGGAGCGATCTAAAAAGCTGCAGCCTCAGGAAATGGAAGGCAGCACTTTCACAGTTTCTAATTTAGGAATGTTTGGGATCACTGAGTTTACAAGTATTATAAATCAGCCAAATTCTGCTATCCTATCTGTTGGAGCTATCGTTGAAAAACCGGTTGTGAAAAATGGGCAAGTGGTTGTTGGTAATACAATGAAAGTAACCCTGGCCTGTGATCACAGAACTGTAGATGGAGCAACAGGAGCGGCCTTTTTACAAACATTGAAAATGTATCTGGAAAATCCGGTAACTATGCTGGCATAATCCACTGTAATTCATAATAAATTATTCAAAATCCCGCACTATTGCGGGATTTTTTTATCTTTAAAGCTTATGAGAAAAAACATCTATAAAACAGGCCTGCTTGCAGCAGTAATTGCCATTACTTCCTGTAATCTTACCCAGAATTCAACTGAGGAAAAAACGGTTATCAAGGAAAGTTCAACTACCGGTATTAGCGCAAAAGTTTCTGAAGCCTCGGTTAAAAGCAGCTTGGAATATCTTGCATCCAATGAATTGAGGGGTAGGGAAACAGGAACACCAGGAATAGAAAAGGCCGCAGTTTTTATTGAAAATAAGTTCAAGGAGGCCGGTTTGAAGCCCTATTTTGAAACCTACAGGGATTCTTTTGAAGTAAGGGGATTAGACGGCTATAATATGGTAGGTTTTCTTGAAGGTAATGATCCGGTCCTGAAAAAGGAATTCGTGATCCTGGGAGCTCACTATGACCATGTAGGCGTTGAAAAACTGGTGGATGGAGATTCCATTGCCAATGGAGCCAATGATAACGCTGCGGGAACTGTGGCTGTAATAGAACTCGCAAAACATTTTGGAGCAACCAAAAACAATAAACGAAGTATGCTTTTTATCCTTTTCTCTGCTGAAGAAATAGGACTGCAAGGTGCAAAGCATATTTCTTCCCGCTTAAAAAATGAGGGACTGGATTTGTATACTCTTGTAAATTTTGAAATGATAGGAGTGCCAATGAATAACAATGAGTACCTGGCTTATCTTACCGGTTTCGAGAATTCCAATATGGCCGAGAAGTTTAATGAATATGCCAATTCTAAAGTTCTTGGTTTTTTACCGCAGGCCAAAGAATACAGTTTGTTTCAGCGCAGCGATAATTATCCATTTTACCTGGATTTCCAGGTTCCTTCTCAAACCATAAGCACTTTTGATTTTACCAATTATGAGTTTTACCACCATGTGGCAGATGAAGCAAGCAGGATGAATTATCCGCATATGGTAAATCTTATTGAAAAAGTGATCCCCGGGATCTCCGGGATCGTAAATTCGGCAAGCAGGGAAATAAAAATGAATGAATAAAAAATGAAGCATATAGTAATTACAGGCACCAGTAGGGGGATAGGGCTTGAATTGGTAAAGATTTTTTCAGGAATGGGCCATAAAGTATTGGCTATTTCCCGAAATTTCAGGCCTCTGCAAGAACTAAACCTGCCCGGAGTTGAAGTTGTAGGCTGCGATATTAACAGCCCGGAAGAACTTCAACAGGTACTTACATATCTTGAAAACAAAGC
Organism: uncultured Antarcticibacterium sp.; assembly: GCA_963973375.1. Classification (GTDB taxonomy): domain Bacteria; phylum Bacteroidota; class Bacteroidia; order Flavobacteriales; family Flavobacteriaceae; genus Gillisia. Next base: position 432 of record CAXAZV010000091.1, on the reverse strand, counting down.
TCCCAAAGTGGATGTTTTGATAAATAATGCAGGTTCAATCCTTAATAAAACTTTTGCTGAAACTACCCTTGATGAATTTAGAAGGGTTTATGAAACCAATGTTTTTGGGGTTGCGGGGCTTATCCAGTTACTGCTTCCCTTTATGGAGAAGTCAGGACATGTAGTGAATATTAGTAGCATGGGAGGAATACAGGGCAGTATGAAATTCCCCGGGCTTTCGGCTTACAGCTCAAGCAAAGGAGCAATGATTACTCTTACAGAGATGATTGCTGAAGAATATAAGGAAACCGGCCCAAGTTTTAATGTCCTGGCCCTGGGGGCTGTTCAAACCGAAATGCTTGCAGAAGCTTTCCCTGGTTACATTGCCCCATTAAAACCAGCTGAAATGGCAGAGTATATTGCCAACTTCAGCTTAACAGGACATAAATTTTA
>CAXAZV010000090.1:0-10906 GCA_963973375.1 uncultured Antarcticibacterium sp. | reverse complement strand
TTAGCCTTTTAATACTTGTTTAAATGGTAGATACTATAGATCGCAAAATAATTGATATTCTAAAAGTGAATTCGCGTTTAACTTATGCCGAAATAGGTAAAAAAATCTTTCTCTCCCCTTCATCTGTTAGAGAACGCATAAAAAAACTGGAAGATACCGGGGTTATTCAGGGATATTCAATTCGTCTGGACCAGGCTCTAATGGGAAACAACCTTGAAGTATTTATTATGCTTAAAATCTTCAGCGGAAAATTCAAAACTGCCCTTACAGAAATTGAATCCTATCCAGAGGTTAAAGAGGCATACAGAATTACGGGGCAGCATAATTTTCATATACGCGTGGCTCTTAGGGACCAGCTTCACCTGCAGCAATTCATTGACAAGCTTGTGACTTTTGGAGAACCCACCACCCATCTAATCCTTTCCAGAGTAGGTAATGAAAAAACCTTTTAAGAAGTAGAGAATTCTGCCGAAAAAATGATTTTTGCGAAACTTACATTTTTGAACCCTCCCGACTAACCAAGCGGGCCTGCCCTATATGAACGAGCAGGTTTCAACTCACACCCTCCTCCAGTCGAAGGGTAGACTTTAAATTTTTAATCCCCTGCCTACAGGCATTCAGGTTGAAAAACCAGTCACCCTGAGCCTGTCACCCTGAGCCTGTCACCCTGAGCCTGTCACCCTGAGCCTGTCGAAGGGTAAACTTTAAATTTTTAATTCCCCGCCTACCTGCATTCAGGTGGAAACATTTGTCACTCTGAGCCTGTCACCCTGAGCCTGTCGAAGGGTAGAACTTTAAACTTCAAACTTTCAACTATTATTGACTCTTTTCACTTTATTTGCAAAAAAATAAAAATGCATTTACAAGTTCTTCCTTTTGACTTGGCTGAAGTAGAGATCCTGGCGCAGCTTAGCCGGAATACCTTTATAGAATCTCATGGCCACAGTGCTGATAAAAAGGATATAATGGCTTATGCCGATTTAAATTTCAGCATAAAAAAACTGAGGGCAGATCTACAGGATTCAAGGATTTTCTTCAACAAGGTTTATATGAATGATCAAATTGCAGGATATTCCAAACTCATTATAAACGAACCTAATGCCCTTACTCCTATTACTCCCTTAGCCAAGTTTGAGAGGCTTTATTTGCTTAAAGAATATTATGGGTTGGGATTAGGGGAAAAACTTCTAAACCGCAACATAGAAATTGCCCGAATTCATAAACAAAAAGGGCTATGGTTATACGTATGGACCAAAAATGACAAAGCGCTAAGGTTTTACCAAAAAAGCAATTTTAAATCTATTGGGGAGTATAACTTTAAAATTAGCGAGCAACATTCCAATCCGAATTTTGTTATGCTTAAAATTTTATTAGGGATTAGTGATTAGGGATTAGTGAATAGGAATTGGTGAATGGTGAATAGTTTCCAGTTAGGAGTTAAGGGTTAAGAGTTGGAAATTTGGAGCCGGGGAAACTTAAAACCCTGGAACTATTTTTAACTCTTTAACTGTTTTACTTTTATTAACCCTGAACCTTAAATTTTGAACTTTAAATTCTTATCTTTTTAACTCTTTAACTTAATTATGAAACCAACCACCATTTCCAAAATTTTCCTCTTCGCCGGTCTCAGCAATATCCTGGGGGTCCTTATCTTCTCAAAATTTTTCACCAATGAGGTAATGATGGAGGCACAACCTATGGTGATGGGACATTTTGGCCTTATTGCCATTATTCTTTGGGGCCTGGCCTACCTATCTGTGCGAAAAAACTATGCTTCAGTTCCCTGGTTACTAGCGGTATTTGTAATTGAAAAACTGGTGTATGTACTGGTATGGCTTTACTGGCTTTTCTCAAATTCCCTAAGCGGTTTATATGAACAAGATATTTTCGCCGGCCTGTTCTTCAGCATTTATGGTTTAAACGACCTGCTCTTCGGCCTCTTCTTTGGATTTGTATTTCTTAAAGTGAGAAGCACACCGAAGTAACCGTTTATTTGATCAGGACATAGGAGTTCAGTGCCAGGAATTCATTCTGTTCGGGCGGGCTTAAACCCTGCCTACTGCAGATAAGTTGCATGCCTGCCTGGCACAGACAATTTGCAGGCCTGCCTGCCGCAGGCAGGTTGAACTTTTTTCTTTCTTTAACTACTCTGGTGAACAGAGTTTAACAATTCCAGGGATTTTCTATTTTTTATGCAAGTGGACGCACATAATTATAGTGGAAGATCCTAAACTGCACACCCTTTTTGGATGAAAAGAACTATATTCCAAAAAGTAAGCCGCCAGTAGTTGGCGGCTTAAAATTCAAAACCACACGAGGTTTTCTTACAGATGATCAATTAACCAGCCAGGAAAAAAAGCGGTTATTTAAAAAAGGGGAATTTTCCTGAAATTTCATTACTCCCATTCTTAAGGGATGCAATAGAAACAGTTAATTCCACCTAAAAAATTAACCCCAATTAATACCTCTCAAAAAGATCTTCATCCACAGTATTAGGAATGGTGATTTTCAAATGGGGTTCTATTTCCATAGCTCTTTTTATTGCGAATATTGCTCCTTCATTACGTGCCCAGGACCTCCGTGCGATCCCGTTATTCACATCCCAGTGCAACATAGACTTAAGCCTTCTCTCCGACTCCCGGTCGCCCTCCAGAACCATCCCAAAACCGCCATTTATAACTTCTCCCCAGCCTACACCACCACCGTTATGAATACTCACCCAGGTTGCTCCCCTAAAGCTGTCACCTATTACATTTTGTATAGCCATATCTGCCGTGAACCTTGAGCCATCATAGATATTGGAAGTTTCACGGTAAGGGGAATCTGTACCCGAGACATCGTGATGATCCCTCCCCAGCACCACTGTTCCTATTTCACCTTTGGCTATTGCATCGTTAAAGGCTTTGGCGATTTCCATTCTTCCCAAAGCATCTGCATATAGAATCCTTGCCTTACTTCCAACCACAAGGTTATTCTCACGAGCTCCCTGTATCCATTTAATGTTATCCAGCATTTGTTGTTGAATTTCTGCAGGAGAATTTTTTTTAAGCCGCTGCAGGACTTCGGTTGCAATGGCATCGGTTCTATCCAGATCTTCTTGTTTACCAGAGGCACACACCCAGCGAAAGGGCCCAAAGCCATAATCAAAACAGAGCGGACCCATAATATCCTGCACATAACTGGGGTAGGCAAAAATTTCCTTATCAACAGCCTTTTCAGCAGTCACAAAGTTTCCTTTATTATCTTTAAAAATCTCTGCGCCTGCTCTGGAAGCTTCCAATAAAAATGCATTGCCATAATCGAAGAAGTAAGTTCCTTTTTTGGTGTGACGGTTTATTGCTTCGGTTTGTTTGCGAAGGCTTTCCTTCACTTTTTCTTGGAACTTTTGAGGATCACCCGCCATCAGTTCGTTGGATTCTTCAAATGTAATACCAGCCGGATAATAACCTCCCGCCCATGGATTGTGCAGCGATGTTTGGTCACTGCCCAGGTCAATATGAATATCCTGTTTGTCAAATTCCTCCCATACGTCTACCACATTCCCAAGGTAAGCGAAGGAAACAACCTTCTTTTCCTTTTTAGCTTTGCGTACTTTTTCAACAAGATCAGTCAAATTAGTAACTATTTCATCTACCCATCCCTGGGAGTGACGTGTCTCAACCGCTTTGGGGTTTACCTCGGCACACACTGTAATGCATCCTGCGATATTTCCCGCTTTGGGCTGTGCGCCGCTCATGCCTCCCAAACCCGAAGTTACAAATAATGAACCTTCTCCAAATTTTTCTCCTGTGGGCAAACCAAATTTTTCAGCAATCTTTCTAAGGGCATTAAGCACCGTGATGGTGGTACCATGCACAATTCCTTGCGGGCCTATATACATGTAACTCCCTGCAGTCATTTGCCCGTATTGTGTTACCCCCAGTGCATTGAACTTCTCCCAGTCATCTGGTTTAGAGTAGTTGGGGATCATCATTCCGTTTGTAACCACCACCCTTGGCGCATCAGCGTGGGAAGGAAAAAGACCCATAGGGTGTCCGGAATATATTACCAAAGTTTGTTGGTTGGTCATTTCTGCCAGATATTTCATCACAAGGCGATATTGTGCCCAGTTTTGAAAAACTGCACCGTTACCTCCATAGGTTATAAGTTCAAAGGGATGCTGGGCAACTTTAGGATCCAGATTGTTATGGATCATAAGCATTATGGCTTTTGCCTGCTGGCAATTCCCGGGGTACTCTTCTATGGCTCTTGCATATATTTCGTAATCGGGTTTAAACCTGTACATATAGACCCTGCCATAAGTATCCAATTCCTTACGAAATTCTGGTAACAATGCTGCATGGTGTTTAGGTTCAAAATACCTTAGAGCATTTCGCAGAGCAAGGTTTTTTTCTTCGTTATTTAATATCTCTTTACGTCTGGGAGCATGGTTTTCATTAGGATCAAACTCTTTTGCTAAAGGCAGCTCATCTGGAATACCTTCCAGAATTTTAAGTTTAAAGTTCATGATGTGGGTTTTTGATTTTTACTTCAATTATTTTTTCCAGTTCCTCCAATTCCAATCCCATAAGGAAATTGCAAGCCGTTTGTATGTGTTTATACATTATTTCATCCTTTTCAAGCAATGGTACCAGCTCACGAAACTTTTTCAGGAAAGCCTGCAACCCGGGGGAAGTTTTCTCAGGCTCTCTGAAATGAAGAGCTTGTGAGGCATTGAAAAATTCAATTGCCAGGATATTGAAAAGGTTGGTAGTAACTTTCAATAATTTAGTTGCAGCATTGGCACCCATACTCACATGGTCTTCCTGCCCGTTAGAGGAAACAATAGAATCTGTACTTGCCGGTGTTGCATATTGCTTGTTCTGGCTCACAATGCTGGCCGCAGCGTATTGGGTGATCATAAAACCGCTGTTAAGGCCGGGATTTTTTACCAGGAAAGCCGGAAGGCCTCTTGTTCCCGAGATCAATTGATAGGTTCTGCGCTCCGAGATATTGCCAAGTTCGGCCAATGCAATGCTCAGGTAGTCCAGAACCAATGCCAAAGGTTGCCCGTGGAAATTCCCGCCGGAAATGATCTTGTCTTCCTCTGGGAAAATAAGTGGATTATCTGTTACAGAGTTTACTTCAGTAATAATCACCTTTTCCGCAAAGGCAAGCGTATCCTTAGTGGCACCATGTACCTGTGGAATGCATCTGAAGGAATATGGATCCTGCACATTTATCTTCTTCTTTGAGGCTATAACACTTCCATTTAATAAATTCCTTATCCGTGCTGCAGTTTTTATTTGTCCGGAATGAGGCCTTATTTCATGAACCAGGGGATCAAAAGGAGAAAGGTTACAGTAAAATGCATCTATTGAAATGGCACCAACAAGATCTGATAAAAAACACAACCTATGTGCCTGTAGCAAGGAATGAATGCCGTGGGCCAACATAAATTGCGTTCCATTAAGCAATGCCAACCCTTCTTTTTCCCGCAAGGTGAGTCTGCTCCAGCCCATCTCTTCAAGCGCCTCACCTGCATTTTTTCTGCTTTCCCTAAAATAAACCTCTCCTTCACCAATCAAAGGGAGGGAAAGATGTGCCAAAGGCGCAAGGTCTCCGGAGGCACCCAAAGAACCCTGTTCATAAACCACAGGAAGCATATTCTCGTTATACATGTGAATAAGCCGCTCCACAGTTTCCAACCTTACGCCAGAATGGCCGTAACTAAGGGACTGGATCTTTAGCAACAGCATTAATTTTACAATAGAACTTTCTATAGGATCCCCTGTGCCACAGGCGTGGGATTTAACGAGGTTTTCCTGCAGTTCTGCCAAATGAGAGGAGGAGATCTTAACATCACATAAAGACCCAAAGCCAGTGTTGATGCCGTAAACAGGATCTTGATTTGTTTTTAAACGATCTACAAGATATTCCCTGGATGCAGATATCAGCATTCTGGATTCCGGGCTTAACCTGAGTTCTTTTTCCTCAATGATGATCTCCCTGATCTTCTCCAGGTTGAGAAAATCAGTCGATATATAATGTATGGACATTGATTTTATTTTTTGAGAACGACTACAAAAGGAAGACAGGTAATAAATTTTTATAAATTAATCATTTCACCTTCGGCACAAAAAAGGCTGTCTAAAGACAGCCTTTTTTGGCTAATTCATCTTTATACTTTAAGAGTCGTGCCAAATTATTATTTTACGCGTGTTTTCTGTTTCTTTTTCTTTTTTGGATCTATAACTTTCCGCACTGTTGGAGAAGAAATATACCACAGCACAAAACCGCTTAGAACGGTAATCAATCCCAGAAATGAAAACACTCTTAAAATGATGTTGTTGAAATCATCACGGCCTTCATAATCCATAGTGTGTGTCATCCAAAGAAAATCGAACCAGCGCCAGTCCCTGTGTCTAATGGATTCAAAATCTCCGGTATTCACATTTATGTAAGCTTTTATATTTTCCGGAGTGTCATAGGAAATAACGTAGGCCGGCAAAGAACCAGACCTATATTCGTGATGATTCCCGGTTGAAGTTATCTTTTCAATTTTTTCAACTTTTAGGCCTTCAATCATGTGCTTATTAGCTATCGCCATAGCATCTTCCTTAGTAATTTCATTTTTTATTTCTCCTGTTTTTGCATGTTGAAGGATACTGTGATTTATCCAGTAATAGGGTTCTCCTGCAACCTCCTTGAGCTCCACAGAATGGATATCTGAATCTTGATTTAACCCGGAAGGGCTTTGAAGTCCAGAGAAATTCATATGTGCCATGTCCATATTCATGTATTGATCTCCATGTATCTCATCAATGTCTGTCCAGCTGAAGTAGAGCCCGCTAACGGTCCACATGATGAACTGGATCCCCAGGAAAAGGCCTAAATATCTATGCGCCTGTCTTAATTTTAAGGCTGTTTGTCTTTTAACCATTTTTTATTTATTAAAGGAGACCAGAATCTTTCTGTGTGTAAGGAAAGAACCTGATCTCCCTGATTTTTAATTTTACTTTTACTAATACCCTTCTGTTTGCTCCATTCCTGAAGCTTCAACCTCACTTGCCGGAATCGGGCAAATAGTCCTGTTATCTGTAGCCTGTATATTTAGATTGGATGCATTCACACCTGTATTAACATGATCCTCTACAGGCCGGGAAATATCTTTCCCCCTGCGTATATAATCATAGACCCCATGTCCTTCCAGAGCTAGTTCCCTTCTCCTCTCTTCAGCGATCCTCTCTTTAAGTGCCTCTCCTGTTTCGGTTGCCTTGTGAGCCGAAAAATTGGTAGTTCGGTTCTCTATAAGCGTATTCAGGTAAGTTAACGCCGAGGTTTCTCCACCACCGGCACCGTTTGCCGCCGCTTCTGCAGCTATAAGGTACATTTCAGAAAGCCTGATTATAGGAATGTTGTGAGCGCTCAGACCACCACCATTACCCTGGTTGAAGTATTTGATAAACGCATGCATCGTACCTTCCTTATCCTCCTGAAGCAACGAAGCCCGGGGATCGTTTTCATACGCACCCAAAAGGTCTACGAATGTTTTGGTGGCAATTACGTCGCCCTGTCCTCCATCACTTACATCAAACTGTGCTCCCAAACCATTACTTCCCAAAGAATTTTGGGCAGTAATACTTAGTTCAAAAAGAGATTCAGTATTGTAATTATTAAATACATAGGAATCCTTTTGAAGGAGATTAGCTGCTCCTCTTGCATCAATAACCTCTGTAGCATACTTTAAGGCATTCCCCCAGTCTTCCTTGTAAAGGTAAACCCGGGCCATTAAAGCTTTTACACCCATTTTCGTAAGGTATTTTGTACTGCCTTGTTCCCAGGTATTTTCCCCCAACAGATCGTGGGCAGTTTGTAGGTCAAGAAGGATCTGGTCGTAGGTTTCACCTAATGAACTTCTTTCTTCTACAACTTCTTCAGATGACAGTTTAAGGGGTAATCCTTGTGAAGATGCTCCGGCCCTTATCCAGGGATAAGCAAAAGTACGTGCAAGGTCAAAAAATACCATTCCCCTTAACCCATGGGCTTCCCCAAGGATCTCCTGTTTTGCAGCTTCACTACCTTCTGCACCCTCTATGTTATTAATTATCAGGTTTAGGTTATTAATAGCTTTATAGGACTGTCTCCACAGGTCTGCACAGCTACCACTATTGTTCGCACTTTCTTCATATTTATATGCGATAGATTCATAATCCCTGGGGTTAAAAGTGGTTTTAACGAAACGGAAATCTGTTCCTTTAACCGCCGCCCTTTTATACAATACCCTTCCTAAATATGTATTCCGGGAAATTTCATTGTAGGTACCAATTAATAATTTATCCAGTTTTTCTACTGAATTAAGTACCAAATTTTCAGAAATTACATGGTCCGGCGTTTGGGTAAGGATATCCTCGCTGCATCCTTGAAGAGATAGCAAGCCTAAGATCACTAATGTGTTTTTAAATATTTTCATTTTCTTGCTTTTTAAGTCTAAAATTGTAATTGAAGTCCCAGGATTATTGATCTTGCCGTTGGCACCTGGAAGAAATTCACCCCATCAACAACCGCCTCGGGATCATAACCGTCCAGTTCAGTAAACAGCAGTAAATTATCTCCCTGTGCGTACACAGATCCACCTTTGAAAGTATCCCATAAGGCCGGCAGTTTATAACTCAGCTTTACGTTCTTTAATTTGAGGTAATCTGAATCATATAAATGTCTTGTGGAAACATCGTTTGAAAATGTTGGATTTCCATTGATCCTAATAGGCACAGTTGCATTTGGGTTGTTTGGATTCCAGGGATTTAGCTGGGCCTCGGTATTGGTGAATTGTGGAGCATAACCATCGTCATCCCTTTTAAAAGCGGTACGATCATAGACTTTTCCTCCGAGGCCAAAAGTGAATAAGAAATCGAAAGAAAAATCTTTATAATAGAACTCATTGAAAAAGCCGCCCTGGAAATCTTGCAAGGCATCGCCAAATACACCAAAACCTGCATTCTGTGCATCTGTTGTAATTTCACCGGTTCTTTCACCATCAACCAGCACATGATATTGCGCCATTCCTGTTTCAGAATTTACGCCCGCATAATCTCTTAGGTAAAAGGAATAAATGCTTTCGCCCTCCTTAATAATTAAAGGATTTTGCCCATATCTTGAGCTGTAAGTAGAAACAATATTATTTTTTAATTTGGTGATCTCATTGTCCAGGATAGTCATGTTTGCACTGGTTCTCCAAGTAAAGTTATCATTGGTAAATGGAGTATATCCTACTTCAAATTCCCATCCTTTGTTCACCATTTCTCCATAATTCTGTAATTGGGTAAGAAACCCTGTGGTGGAGGAAACCGGAACATTCAGAAGAAGATCTTCTGTCTTTTTATGGAAGTAATTTACAGAAAGGTCAATATCTCTCATGATATTCAAATCCATTCCAAAATTGAAATTCTTACTTTGTTCCCAGGAAAGATCCGGGTTTTGTAATTGGCCATAGGATAAACCAGATTCTCCCCCATATCCTTTACTGTCAGTTTCAAAAAATGCCAATGCTGCATAGAACTGCGGGGGCAGGTTTCCATTTGTACCATAACTACCTCTAAACTTCAGGTAATTAAGGCCATCAATTTTTAGGAAATCCTCCTCTGTAACAACCCAGGCACCGGAAACCGACCAAAAAGTTCCCCAACGGGCATCTTTTCCAAATCTTGAAGAACCATCTCTCCTAAAACTTGATGAGAGGTAATACTTCCGGTCAAAATTGTAGGCAACCTGAGAAAAATAGGAAAGCAGAGAATAATTTTCTGAAAATCCTGTATGTGACCACAAAGTTCCAATACTGCTTGCTGAAAGAAGTTCGCTGTCCAGGACATCATATCCATAAACATTTATGGAATTCATTTTTGACACTTGTGACTCCTGACCCAGAAGCACATTGAAACCATGTAAGTCAAAGTTCTGGTTATAAGTAAGAACATTGGATAGGGTGTACTGGAGTATTTCGCTCTTTACGCGGTTAAGTACCCCATTCCATATTCCCCCTCCTGCACCAAATTCTTTATTGTCATAAAGGGTTTCATCAATTGCCTGTTGGTCTACTCCAAAGGTAGTTTTAAAACTGAGTGGTTTCAGGATACGGAATTCTGCAAAAGCATCTCCCCTTACACGAAATTCAGTATTATTATATTCTCCAACTTTTAGCACCCCAATTGGGTTTGCATTCTTCTCAATTCCATTTGGCAGGTTGGCATACCCACCATATCCTTCCGGATCATAAATAGGGGCGGCAGGTGGTAATACCCGTGCCATGTACAATGGGTTTAACCCACCGGCATATGCGCCGTCAACATTGGCAGCATCCCTTTCAGATTTCGCAACAGAAAGATTTGCTCCCAGTTTAAGCCAGTCTTTAGCCTGATTTTCCAAATTAAGACGCCCTGAATATCTTTTTAGGCCGGTTTCAATTATAGTTCCCGTTTGGTCCAGGTAATTCCCGGAGATAAAGAAGGATGTATTTTCACTTCCACCTCTGGCTGAAAGATTATACTTTTTGAAACCCCCGGTTTGATAAATTGCATCTGTCCAGTCTGAATTTGGATTATCAGTACCATAATTATCCTGATAATCACTTACAGCCTGGGTTTGATAAGAACTGTAAAGGCTACTGTTACCATAAACCCTATTAAATTCAGCATTCTCATTATTCTGAATATATTGGTTTATTTGTCCTTCTATCCACAGATCTTTGAACTGTTCATTATTAATTAATTTTTCGCTGGTAAGATTTTCACTCCAGCCGGTCTCCACTCCCAGGCTTATTTCGGTTTCACCACTTTTCCCTTTTTTAGTAGTAATGATAACCACCCCGTTCGCGGCTCTCGATCCATAAAGTGAGGAAGCTGCAGCATCTTTTAATACGGTAATACTCTTG
>CAXAZV010000089.1:0-10934 GCA_963973375.1 uncultured Antarcticibacterium sp. | reverse complement strand
GAATATTATGTCAGACATTGCATCAAGAGTAAAAGCGATTATCGTTGACAAATTGGGAGTTGACGAGAATGAAGTTGTAAACGAAGCCAGCTTCACCAACGACTTGGGCGCTGATTCATTAGACACCGTGGAATTGATCATGGAGTTTGAGAAAGAATTTGATATCCAGATCCCGGATGATCAGGCAGAGAACATTGCTACAGTTGGCCAGGCCATCTCTTATATTGAAAACGCAAAATAAAACAAAGAATACCACTTTATGGAGTTAAAGCGAGTTGTAGTTACAGGCTTAGGGGCCTTGACACCTATTGGAAACAATGTTGAAGAATATTGGAACTCATTGGTGGCCGGCAAAAGCGGATGTGCCCCTATTACCTATTTTGATTCAGAGAAATTCAAAACTAAATTCGCTTGTGAGTTAAAAAACTTTGATGTTCTTGATTTTTTTGACCGCAAAGAGGCCAGAAAGCTCGATAGGTTCGCTCAGTATGCAATAGTTGCTTCCGATGAGGCTATAAAAGACTCGGGAATTGACATGGATACTATCGACAAATATCGTGTAGGTGTTATTTGGGGTGCTGGTATTGGCGGACTTGAAACTTTCCAGGATGAGGTTATAAACTTTGCCCAGGGAGATGGAACTCCACGATTCAATCCTTTTTTCATTCCTAAAATGATAGCAGATATTGCCCCTGGTAATATCTCTATTAGGCATGGATTAATGGGCCCGAATTATACCACTGTTTCGGCTTGTGCTTCGGCAGCCAATGCGATGATAGATGCCTTGAATTATATAAGACTGGGTTACAGTGATATTATAATTTCAGGCGGATCTGAAGCTGCGGTAACTATGGCGGGAATGGGCGGTTTTAATGCTATGCACGCACTATCAACCAGAAATGACAGTCCTGAAACTGCCTCGAGACCTTTTGATGCTACCAGAGATGGATTTGTATTGGGAGAAGGAGCAGGTGCAATTGTTCTGGAAGAATATGAGCATGCCAAAGCGCGTGGAGCCAAAATCTATGCTGAATTTATTGGAGGAGGATTATCTTCAGATGCTTACCACATGACAGCCCCTCATCCCGAGGGAACAGGAGTTGTAGCCGTAATGAAGAACTGTTTACAAAATGCAGAGATCAATCCTGAAGATGTTGATGCTATTAATACCCATGGAACCTCAACTCCGCTTGGAGATGTGGCTGAACTAAAAGCAATAAGTATTGTTTTTGGGGAACATGCCAAAAATATTAATATCAATTCTACCAAATCTATGACAGGTCACCTTTTAGGGGCCGCCGGAGCAGTAGAAGCAATATCTGCAATTTTGTCTATGCAACACGGGATAGTTCCTCCCACCATCAATCATGAACACCGGGATGAAAACATTGACCCGGAGTTAAATCTCACCCTTAACAAAGCGCAACACCGTGAGGTGAATGTTGTAATGAGCAATACCTTTGGTTTTGGAGGGCATAATGCTTGTGTATTATTTAAAAAGTTTGTTGAATAAGCCATTATGAGCGTTATTCGAAACATATTAAATTCCCGTTCTTCAAAAGGCGGGAATTTTTTTATTGCAATGCAGAAGATCCTTGGGTTCAAACCCAAAAATATAATGCATTACGAGAAAGCATTTACCCATCGCTCCCTTAACCAAAAAGATAAACTTGGAAATGCGGTTAATTTTGAAAGGATGGAGTTTTTAGGGGATGCCATGTTAAGTGCCGTAATAGCCGGATACTTGTTTAAAACGGTACCCGGAGGAAATGAAGGTTATCTTACCAAGATGCGCTCAAAGATTGTAAGCCGGAAGCATTTGAATGAACTGGGAAAAGACCTCAATCTTATATCCTTTGTGCAAACCAATATTCCAAAAGACCAGTTTGGTGTAAATATTCATGGCAACCTGTTTGAGGCCCTCGTGGGTGCTATTTATTGGGACAGAGGTTATAAATACTGCAAGAGGTTTATCTATGAAAGGGTTATTAATCCATATGTAGATATTGAACAACTGGAAGGTAAAGTTATAAGCTATAAAAGCCTGCTTATTGAATGGTGCCAGAAGAAAAAGAAGAGCTTTAATTTTGAAGTCTACGAGGACACAGGTAATGACGAGGTTAAGCATTTTGCGGTAAAATTGCGAATTGATGATAGAGTTGTTGCTAAGGCAAGGGCTACCTCAAAGAAAAAAGCAGAAGAAAAAGCTTCTAAAAGAGCCTATTATGCCTTGCAAACACATATTGAAACCAAATAAGAATTCTAGTTTAACTATATCGTTTTCGTAGAAATATCCTAAAATTATCATCATAAATATGATAATTTGGCAATCTTATTTTATCTTTAGCACTAAAGTTTTGGAGTATGTTATCCCATAAATTAATGCTGGATGAGGTAGAGGAGGATTATCAATTACTTGCAATACATTGTTCGTTAGAAGAGTATAAAGTTGCATATCTTATTAATAAGCATCTTCACATAAGTTTTAAAAGGGCTGTCCACGACCTTGATTTTAACCACGGGAATGTTCAGGCATTGTATCCTCTTTATCATTTTAAGGAACCTGCTCAATACAGGACTTATTATCTTATTAAAAATAAATATAAGGGGCCGGTAAAAAAAGTTGTGAGTTCAGGCTCGCTGTTTTCGGAGGAGGATATCTCACCACAACTTACTTATCTTATTCCTGAGTACAGGGATGTAGATTACTTTTTAAAAATTGAAGAAGATCTGGATGATGAGCGCCTCCAGGAAATAACCGGGCTCATTGCTTCCATTCCAAATATAGTAACAACATATATAGTTGATCCCAATCAACTAAAGTCAAAAAATAATTTAATTCTAGAATAATGCCAATAAATAAAAGAACAAAGATCGTTGCCACTTTAGGGCCCGCAACCAGCACCAAAGCAGTTTTAAAAGATATGCTGGAAGCAGGGGTTAATGTGTTCAGGATCAATTTTTCTCATGCAAACTATGATGATGTAAAAGAAAGGATCCAAATGATCCGGGAGTTGAATGAAGAATTTGGCTATACAGCTGCAATTTTGGGAGATCTCCAGGGGCCAAAGCTTCGCGTTGGGATTATGAAGGAAGAAGTAGTGGTGAATCCAGGTGATAAGATCGTATTCGCAACTGGTAAGGAATTCAAGGGAACTGCCTCTCGTGTTTATATGAATTACGAAACTTTTCCCCAGGATGTACAAAAGGGAGAGCGCATTTTACTTGATGACGGGAAGTTAATATTTGAAATAGTAAGCACCAATAAGGTTGATGAAGTTGTAACTAAGGTAATTCAGGGAGGCCCTTTAAAATCTAAAAAAGGAGTGAACCTGCCCAACACCAATATTTCATTACCTGCCTTGACAGAAAAAGATATCGCTGATGCTATTTTTGCCTGTGAGCAGAAGGTAGACTGGATGGCACTGTCCTTTGTTAGAAATGAAAATGATCTTATCCTGCTTCAGAATCTTATCAAGGAGCATAGTGAACATAAGATTCCTATTATATCTAAAATTGAAAAACCAGAAGGCGTTAAGAATATTGATAAGATCGTAGCCTACTGTGACGGATTAATGGTTGCACGTGGAGATCTTGGAGTAGAGATCCCAGCCCACGAGGTGCCGCTTATCCAGAAACAATTGGTCTTAACCGCTAAAAAGGCCCGTATTCCAATTATTATCGCAACCCAGATGATGGAGACGATGATAACCAGTTTAACCCCAACCCGTGCAGAAGTAAATGATGTTGCCAATTCCATTATGGATGGGGCAGATGCGGTAATGTTGAGCGGTGAAACTTCTGTTGGAAATTATCCCGTACAGGTGGTTGAAAAAATAACCCAAATTATTAAGGCGGTAGAGAATTCCCCTTTGATCAAGGTGCCACACGATCCACCTCATATTCGTACTAAAAGATATATTACCAAAGCAATTTGTTATCATGCAGCCACTATGGCCAATGAAATTAAGGCTGAGGCTATTTGTACCCTTACAAACAGTGGTTACACGGCCTTCCAGATCTCGGCCTGGAGACCAGTTTCAAATATTCTTGTATTTACTTCTAATCGCAGGATCCTTTCACAATTGAGTTTGCTGTGGGGAGTAAAGGCTTTCTTTTATGACAAGTATTCTACTACAGATGAAACTATTGAGGACATAAATAAAATTGCCAAGGATGCAGGCTACGTAGAGCATGGCGATTTTGTTATCAACCTGGCAGCAATGCCCATTGCCAATAAGGGAATGGTAAATACGCTTAGGGTTACAGAGATAGAATAAAATTTTAATATTCACTTTAAAAGCCACGTCTCATAATTTTGATATGTGGCTTTTTTATTTTATCAAAATTCGAATCGCAGTTGCACTGCAATTTCTTTTTCTTCGGTTTTCCCCTTAACCTCACCGGTATTTAAATTGGAAAGCGTAATTCCCAGGAGCCTTACAGATTCTTTCATTTTTTCCTGAAAAAGCAACTCCCGGGAAATATCCAGGATCAACTCTTTTGAGGAAATGTAGTATGGAATTGTTTTGCTTCGGGTATGTAAGGTGAAATCACTGTACTTGATTTTTAAGGTAATAGTTTTCCCGGCCACCTTGTTTTTTTTGAGTCTGCGTTCAATTTCTTCAGCAATATTTTCCAGCCGTTCAAGCATAAATATTTCAGAAGATATATTGGTATCAAATGTTCTTTCGGCACCAAGGGATTTCCTTATCCTGTTTGGTTTTACCTCGCTGCTATGGTTTCCTCTTACGACCTGGTAATAATAAGGTCCGCTTTTTCCAAAATTTTCAGTAAGAAATTCTTCGGTTTTTAATTTAAGATCGGCACCCTTAAAAATACCCAGTTGGTACATTTTCTCGGCAGTAACCTTTCCTACTCCGTGAAATTTTCTAATTTCCAGCTTTTCAAGGAACTCTACAACCTCTTCGGGATTTACGGTTTTTTGTCCATTGGGTTTATTAATGTCACTGGCCACTTTGGCGATGAATTTATTAATTGAAATCCCCGCCGAAGCATTCAAACCGGTTTTTTCCTTAATCTTTTGCCGTATCTCTTTGGCGATCAAAGTAGCACTTGGATTTCCTTTTTTGTTAATTGTAACATCCAGGTAAGCTTCATCCAGGGAAAGTGGTTCTACCAGATCTGTATATTCCAGGAAAATTTCCCTTATCTGCCGGGAAACTTCCCTGTAACGTTCAAAGCGAGGTTTTACAAAGATAAGTTGCGGGCAGTTGCGTTTTGCAATTACACTGCTCATCGCGCTCCTCACTCCAAACTTACGGGCTTCATAACTTGCTGCAGCTACCACACCTCTTTCCTCACTTCCGCCAACAGCTATCGCCTTACCAATAAGTTCAGGATTGTCCAATTGTTCTACTGAAGCATAAAAGGCATCCATATCAATATGAATGATCTTGCGCAAAACAACTGGTTCCTCCATGCTGCAAATTTAATGAAACTTAGCTTTAAACAACTTTCTCCTTTTTTTACCCCGAGGTGCTGCAGAGGACCTTATGAGAATTTTTAATAATGAGAAAATGCTGAAGCGATCTCTTATTTAGCTTATTTGAAATTGCGATCAAACACCTATCTTTATAAAAACCCCGGGCAGCTAATTTTCAAATGGAAAGAATTTTTTAACTAAGGATATGAAAACAGCAATAATATTAGGAGCAACCGGTCTCACCGGTGGAATTTTACTTCAGAAGTTACTAAAAGATCCGGCGTATGGCAAAGTCATCTTATTTTCAAGATCCCCGGTTGCGGTTAAGGATGAAAAAATAGAAGAACATCTTATTGACATGTTTAAACTTGAAGCGTATGGAGAGCTTTTTAACGCAGATGTGGTTTATTGCTGCATTGGAACTACAAAGAGTAAAACTCCAGATGAAAATACGTATCGTAAAATAGATTATGGGATACCTGTAGCTGCTGCAAAGCTTAGTAATGAGAATGGCATTGAAACATTTGAAGTTATCTCTTCCATGGGTTCCAGCCCCAACAGCAAGGTTTTTTATAACCGTATCAAAGGGGAAATGGAAGAAGCTGTTCTTGCTCAAAACATTCGGAACACATATATATTCCAACCTTCCCTAATTGCCGGCGACAGGGTGGAAAAACGGTTTTTTGAAAATCTCGCCAAAAATGCCCTGAAAGTTCTTAATTTCGCCCTGGTTGGCCCTCTGGAAAAATACAGGTCTATTCACCCCGAAATTATTGCCCGGGCAATGATACAAGTTGATAAACAAGGATTTAAACATACCAGGATCCAATCAAACGAAATAAGGGAAATAGCTGAAAAATCCTAATATTCCACTTTATTCATGATTGAAATTGAACGTAAATTCCTTGTTAAGTCTGGCGATTTTAAAACCGAATCATTTCAACATACCAGGATAGTCCAGGGCTTTTTAAACACAGATCCTGAAAGGACAGTGCGGGTTAGAATCACAGGACAACGCGCTTTTATAACCGTTAAAGGTATTTCTTCAAAAAATGGTTTGAGCCGATTTGAATGGGAAAAGGAAATTCCTGTATTGGATGCGGAAGCCCTGCTGGAGTTAAGCGAACCTGGAAAAATAGAAAAGCTGAGGTACCTGGTTAAAGCTGAAAATCACACTTATGAGGTCGATGAATTTTTTGGCGAAAATCAGGGCCTTATCATTGCTGAAATAGAATTGAAAAAAGAAGATGAGATTTTTACAACACCCTCCTGGCTTGGAAAAGAAGTTACCGGGGAGGTAAGATATTATAATTCTCAATTAAGTAAAGATCCTTATATTAACTGGAAAAAAGATTTGGAATGAAGGGATTATGGTTTTTAATTGGTTTAGTTCTGTTAATTGCTTCCTGTGAGCAACCTATAGAAAAAGTGCGCGGCATCCCGGCAGAAGCCAGGGTTAAGACTGAGGCTCCAAACGCACAATCCATAGCCAATGAGCTTAATAAAAAGGGGTATAAAACCTTTTTGTATGAAGAAGGTGATACCACCTATTTAATGCAGCAATATTTTATTGTATTTCTAAAAAAAGGAACCAACCGCTCACAGGATTCGGCCACAGCGGCAGAACTTCAAAAGCAACATATGGCGCACCTTGAAAGAATGTATGTTGAAGGTTATACAAGCCTCACAGGACCTATGGGCGACGATGGAGATATTAGAGGAATTGTAGTATATAATACCCCAACCCAAAATGAAGCAGATAGCCTGGCAAGACTGGACCCAATGGTGCAGGCAGGAAGACTGGAAGTTGAAGTTCACCCCTGGTGGGCCTCCAAAGGAGGGAAATTAAATTAAAAATAAATTTATAATATGCAGGTAAAACATACAGAAAACGATGGTTCAGGAGATTTCACAGCACTCATTGAAGGTAGAGAGGCGGGAAAGATGACTTATACTTCTACCGGAGAAAATAAATTTAGCTTAGATCATACCGAAGTTATTTCAACCTATAAGGGAAAAGGAGTAGGAAAAGAATTGCTAAAAAGCGCTGCAGAATATGCCCGGAATAATAATTATAAGATCGTTCCTGTATGTTCATACGCCAAAAAACTTATGGAAAGATCTTCAGACTATGATGATGTATTAAATTAAATTCTATTCTCAGGAGAAATTCAGGAGAATTACATCCTGAATATATAAAAATGCCTCTGAAATAAAATCAGAGGCATTTTTTATAACAATTGTTAAGGTTAGTTGGCTTTTTCGTTCTCTTTATAAATTCCCATTGTTAACTCCCCATCTTTGTTCATTGCGGCGCGATACATTCCTGCCGAATTAAATTCCATGGCGATATTTCCTTTGTTGTCTATGGCAATAATTCCGCCTTCCCCGCCTAACTGGGTCAACTTATCCTGCACTACCGCTCGTGCAGCGTCCTGTAGGCTCATTTCCTTATATTCCATCATTGCTGAAATATCATAAGCAACCACTCCACGAATAAAATATTCTCCCCATCCCGTGGCAGAAACCGCACAAGTTGCATTATTGGCATAAGTACCAGCTCCAATTATAGGCACATCCCCAATTCGGTTCCATTTTTTATTGGTCATTCCACCAGTTGAGGTTCCGGCTGCAAGATTACCGTTCTTATCCAGCGCCACGGCCCCAACAGTTCCAAATTTCGAATTCTTTATAAATGGGTCTACAAATGCCGATTTTCCTGCGTCGTGGTCCAGTTCAGTTTTTTCAGTTTCTTTTATCCTTTCAAGAGCCTTAAACCTGGCCTCGGTATGAAAATAGGCAGGTTCAACAAGTTCCAGCCCCTGTTCTTCAGCAAATTGCTCGGCACCCTTACCTGCCAGGAAAACGTGAGGGGAATTTGACATTACGTTGTAAGCAAGATTAATAGGATTTTTAACGGTGGTTACTCCCGCAACTGCGCCTGCTTTTAAAGTTTCGCCATCCATAATAGAGGCATCCAGTTCATTCTTTCCATCATTGGTAAAAACTGCTCCTTTTCCTGCATTAAATAAAGGATGGTCCTCCATTACATTAATAGTGCGTTGCACGGCCTCAAGGGAGGTGCCACCATCAGCAAGAATTTGATGTCCTACCCTTATCGCTTCTTCAAGCACAGCTTTGTACTCCATTTCAAGTGAGTCGGTCATATTTTCTTTTAAAATTGTTCCGGCACCTCCATGGATCACGATTCCAAAATTCTCCCCTTCCACTTTGTCTGAAACAGGAACCTCACCGGTTTCTCCCAGGGGGTTTTTGTCTACTGTAGATTGGTTACATGCAAGAAGGGAGGTGAAAGTAAGTAGTAGAAGTAATTTTTTCATTTGCTGATATTTGAGATTAGGACATAGAAAGATAAAAGTAATAAATAAAAAAATAGAATACCGGTCGAAATATGTGATTCAGAATACCAATAATCTATCCCGTTAAGCTCC
Organism: uncultured Antarcticibacterium sp.; assembly: GCA_963973375.1. Taxonomy (GTDB): domain Bacteria; phylum Bacteroidota; class Bacteroidia; order Flavobacteriales; family Flavobacteriaceae; genus Gillisia. Next base: position 2,036 of record CAXAZV010000089.1, on the reverse strand, counting down.
AATTTCGCAGAGTGACAAAACATTTTAGAAACCGCGGGACATTGTAGGTGATATTGCTTAAATTTATAGAATTCTAAAAAAATCCAGGATGCCAATAGATAAGCCTTTCAATCTCAATAAGTGGATAGAGCAAAACCGTGATCTTTTAAAGCCGCCGGTAGGAAATAAGAATATTTACAGGGAATCAAATGATTATATAGTAATGGTAGTTGGCGGGCCAAATGCCCGCAAAGATTACCATTATAATGAAACCGAGGAGTTGTTTTATCAATTGGAAGGGAACATTAAGATCCATGTTCAGGAAGATGGGAAAAAACGAACCATGGAACTTGGCCCTGGAGATATGTACCTGCATCCGGGCAAAGTGCCGCATTCACCCGAAAGGGAAGAAGGCTCAATAGGTCTTGTAATTGAGCGCAAAAGAATTGGGGTAGAAGGAATGGATGGATTGCTTTGGTTTTGTGATAATTGCAATAATAAATTATATGAGGTATTCTTTCCCTTAGATAACATTGAAACAGATTTTCTGGCTCATTTCAAAAAGTTTTATCAAAGTGAAGAATTAAGGACCTGCCAGAATTGCGGGACCGTAATGCCTGCAGATCCCAAATTTATTGCAGAGGCACAAAACGATTAAATTTTAGTATTTTCGCGATAATCAAACAACAAAACAGCATAAAACAAAGAATAAATGAGTGAAATTGCCCAAAAATTTGGAATTAAACAAGCCCTGGAAGCCCTGGGCATTGAAGATATTAATGAAGGAACATCAACCGGTGCAAATTTCTTCGGAAGCGGGGAAATTATTGAATCATATTCCCCTGTTGATGGCGCCCTTATAGGAAAAGTAAAGTCTACTACTAAGGAGGATTATGAGAAGGTAATGAGTGCCGCTACTGAAGGTTTTAAAACCTGGAGAGTAATGCCGGCACCTCAAAGGGGAGAGATCGTTAGAAAATTCAATGATGAACTTCGCAGGCTTAAGGAACCCCTGGGGAAACTGGTTTCTTATGAAATGGGAAAATCCTATCAGGAAGGTCTGGGCGAGGTTCAGGAAATGATAGATATTTGTGATTTTGCAGTAGGATTGTCCCGGCAGTTGCATGGGTTGACCATGCATTCAGAACGCCCCGGGCATAGGATGTATGAACAATATCATCCACTGGGTGTAGTTGGAATCATTTCAGCATTTAATTTTCCCGTAGCCGTATGGTCCTGGAATACCGCCCTTGCGTGGGTATGTGGCGATCCCTGCGTTTGGAAAGGATCTGAGAAAACCCCGGTTACCTCTGTAGCATGTCAAAAGATTGCCGCAAAAGTATTTGCTGAAAATGGTGTGCCTGAAGGAATTTCCTGTCTTATAACAGGAGATTATAAAGTTGGAGAAATGATGACCAACGATAGCCGAATCCCTCTTATTTCCGCTACAGGTTCTACCAGAATGGGAAAAATCGTTGCCTCCAAAGTAGCTGAAAGACTTGGAAAGACCTTGCTTGAGCTAGGTGGGAATAATGCGATTATAGTTACACCAGATGCCGATATAAAAATGACGGTTATTGGTGCTGTTTTTGGCGCCGTGGGTACTGCAGGGCAGCGTTGCACCTCTACTCGTAGGCTTATAATTCATGAATCCATGTATGATAAGGTGAAAGATGCTGTGGTTGCTGCTTATAAACAGTTAAGGATTGGTAATCCGCTTGATGAAAAGAATCATGTAGGGCCATTGATAGATAAAGATGCAGTTAAGAATTACCAGGCTGCTCTTGATAAAGTTGTGAAGGAAGGCGGAAAGATCATCGTAGAAGGCGGAGTCCTGGAAGGTGAAGGTTATGAAAGCGGATGTTACGTAAAACCTGCGATTGCCGAAGCCAAAAACAGTTATGAGATTGTACAGCATGAGACGTTCGCACCTGTACTTTACCTGCTTAAGTATTCAGGTAATATCGAGGATGCCCTCGAGATCCAAAATGGGGTTAGACAAGGATTATCTTCGGCTATTATGACGAATAACCTTCGGGAAGCGGAACATTTCCTCT
>CAXAZV010000088.1:0-10964 GCA_963973375.1 uncultured Antarcticibacterium sp. | reverse complement strand
TTCCTATATTTCGGCAAATGCCAAAGGTATAATTATAGGCTTTGGTCTTTCCAGCTATGATCTTGCCATCCATAGTTTTATAAATAAATAACATGGTAAAAGCCTATCTCAACTGGAGCAGTGGAAAAGATGCGGCTTATGCTTTATACTTACTTCAGAAGGAAAAAAAACTTGAAGTGGGCAAATTGGTCACCACCATAAATACTGAAGTAAACCGAATTTCCATGCACGGTGTACGGCTTTCACTTTTGCAAACACAAGCAGAAAGCCTACAGCTTCCCCTTCATATTATTTCCCTTGATGGAAATGTTTCTATGGATGAGTATAATGCTGTAATGCAAACGAGCATAGATCTTCTTAAAGCGGAAGGTTTTACGCACAGCATTTTTGGAGATATTTTCCTGGAAGATCTTCGGTCTTACCGCGAGGAGCAATTGCAAAAAGTGGGGATGAAGGCACTATTTCCATTATGGAAAATAAATACCTGTCAATTAATAAGGGAATTCATTGCGGCGGGTTTTAAGGCTATAACAGTGTGTGTTAATGCAAAATTGCTTGATGAATCCTTTTGCGGTAGGATCATAGACCAGCAATTTTTGGACGATCTCCCGTCACATATAGATCCCTGTGGAGAAAATGGGGAATTTCACAGTTTTGTTTTTGACGGTCCTAATTTTAATTATCCGGTGGAATTTGAAATAGGGGAGAAAATTAAAAGGTCTTTTGTTCAAAAAGAGAAAAAGGTAGATAACTGTTTTTCAAGTAAGGATACTTCCTGGGATACACATTTCTGGTACTGCGACCTAATCCCCCAAATAGTTTAAACGAAAATTGCCCTGCAAAAACCTTGCAGGGCAATTATATATTATATTTTCGTCTAAAGTCTACAAATGTATCACTTCATCATACGCCGCAGCTACAGCTTCCATTACAGCCTCACTCATTGTAGGGTGTGGGTGAATAGCTTTTAATACTTCGTGGCCGGTAGTTTCAAGCTTACGCCCTAATACAGCTTCCGCGATCATATCTGTAACTCCTGCACCAATCATATGGCATCCTAACCATTCGCCATATTTTGCATCAAAGATCACTTTTACAAAACCATCGGGAGTACCGGCGGCTTTAGCTTTTCCTGAGGCTGAGAAGGGGAATTTTCCAATCTTTAACTCGTAACCGGCTTCTTTGGCCTGTTTTTCAGTCATTCCTACAGATGCTATTTCGGGGGTGGCATAGGTACAGCCCGGAATATTCCCGTAATCAATTGGATCTACGTGCATTCCCTTTATCTTTTCAACACAGGTAATACCTTCGGCAGATGCCACATGTGCAAGAGCAGGTCCTGCAACTACGTCACCAATAGCATAAATTCCAGCAACATTAGTCTGGTACCATTCATTCACCACAATCTTATCCTTATCTGTCTTTATTCCAAGATCTTCAAGGCCTATATTTTCAATGTTGGTTTTTATTCCCACTGCTGAAAGTACGATATCTGCCTCAAGGGAAATTTCTCCTTTGGCAGTTTTTACTTTTGCTTTAACGCCTTTTCCGGAAGTATCAACGCTTTCTACTGAAGAATTGGTCATTACTTTAATTCCGGCTTTTTTGATGCTTCTTTCAAATTGTTTGGAGATCTCCTCATCTTCCAAAGGCACTACATTTGGTAAAAACTCCACAATGGTAACCTCTGTGCCCATGGCATTGTAAAAATGCGCAAATTCAACTCCTATCGCCCCAGAACCTACCACTATCATAGATTTTGGTTGTTCCTTAAGGGTCATTGCCTCCCGGTATCCAATGATCTTTTTACCATCCTGCTTCAGGCTAGGAAGTTCTCTGGACCGTGCCCCTGTAGCCACTATAATATGATCTGCCTGGTACTCGGTGGTCTTTTCATTTTTATCTGTTACAGCAATTTTCTTACCTGCCTTTAATTTTCCAAAACCTTCAATTACGTCGATCTTGTTCTTTTTCATAAGAAACTGAACACCTTTGCTCATACCTTCGGCCACGTTACGGCTGCGTTTAACCACCGCGCTAAAATCCTTATCGGGATTTTGAAGTGTTAATCCATAATCTTCGGCATGTTTTAAATAATCAAAGACCTGTGCACTTTTTAAAAGAGCTTTGGTTGGAATACACCCCCAATTTAGACAAACCCCACCCAGGCTTTCTTTTTCAACTATAGCGGTTTTAAAACCTAATTGTGAAGCGCGAATGGCGGTTACGTATCCTCCGGGTCCACTTCCTAAAACAATGATATCGTATTTACTCATATTTGGAAATTTTTGTAACAGTTTAAGAAGTTGCGAATTTAAGGAATTATGGGCTAATCTAAAAGTCTTATAAACCTTTACGCCTGTGTAAATGTTTATAAAAATTAAAAGGGCTTACCCCGGCATAGGATAAGCCCTTTTAATTGAAAGCAATTTATTATTTAATTGTTAAAACTGGCCTTTATAACATCAGTAGTTTCAAGGTCCAGACCTTTCATAACTGCATTCATATTGGAAAGATCAACTCCTGAAGTTGCAAATGAACCAGGAACTATTACAATCCTCAAGACCTGGTTTTGGGTATATGAAGGGTCCAGTGTGGCAAAATCTATTGTGCCATCTAAAAAGATCAAAACATCAAAAAAGGTGTGATCAAAATTATATTGAAGGGCGCCACCATCAAGAAAATAGGTTTGAGGAAGCATTCTAAATACTTCCACCGGGGCTCCTCCTGCAGTTCCATCTTCTCCTACCTTAAGGTAAACAAGCACAACATCTGTCTCAAAGACTTCAACATTCGCATCATTAAATTCCAGGAAGAGCTCATAATTATTGGCAGCTGTAAAACTACCTTCCAGGTCAATTATAGTTGCAATAAGGCCATCCTCGCCTGGAGGTCCTTCAGGACCTTGTGGGCCTACGGGTCCATCACTACTACAGGAGGTTACTATAAATGCTGAACTAAATAATAAGATGAATAATTTTTTCATGTTTGTAAGTTTAGGTTATTTTTTAAATTCAATACTGGCAGAATTCACGCAATACCGCTGGCCTGTTTGAGTAGGGCCGTCATCAAAGACGTGGCCCAAATGGCTTCCGCATTCGGCACATAAGATTTCTGTTCTTATCATTCCAAAGGTTTTGTCCTGTATATACTCTACGCTTCCTTCTATAGCGTTATCAAAACTTGGCCAGCCACAGCCGCTTTCAAATTTTGAATCACTTTCAAAGAGCTTGGCATTACAGGCAGCACAATGATATTCCCCATTTTCAAAATGGAGATTATACTTTCCTGTATGCGGCGCTTCGGTACCCTTTTTTCTTAAAACCTTGTAACTGTCTTCAGAAAGGATCTTCTTCCATTCCTCTTCAGATTTTTCAACCTTGTATTTTTTCATTGTAATATCTTTATTCTTTTATTTTTTCCTGGCCGGAATGAATTTCATTGCATCTCCGTTTATACAATGCCGCTTCCCGGTGGTTGCCCGGGGTCCATCATCAAAAACGTGTCCAAGATGACCACCGCAATCGGCACAGTGGACTTCATCCCTTTCAAAACCCAATTTTGAATCGGCTCCGTAAGAAACAGCGCCTTCCAGGGGACGGTCAAAACTTGGCCAACCTGTTCCGCTTTCAAATTTATGTTTTGTAAGATAAAGTTCATTGCCACAGGCAGCACAAACAAATGTTCCGGGTTCTTTAATATTATTAAGTTCACTGGAAAAGGGGCGTTCGGTTCCCGCTTTTCTTAAAACTGTAAATTGGGCCGGAGTCAACTCTCTTTTCCATTCAGCTTCGGTTTTAGAGACTTTAAATTCAGGGGATTGTGAGGATTGTTTTTTTTGAGCATTGGAATTACATCCAATTAAAATCATGGCAAAAAATGCCAGCAATACATTTTTCATACTTTTTTCTTTAAAAGTACAAAGTTTATGCCACGAAGAACGTTGTGATTTTGTTAATTACCTCATTATTCCCTAATACCTTACGGTGACCAAGCCCTTTGGTTATAAAGAGTTCTCCCTGCTGCAAATTGTTTTTGATCTCATATGCAGAACTCACGTGCACATCCACATCGTCCTCATCATGGATCACCAACGTTGGGATTTTTACTTTTAATGCAGATAATGCTCCGGAAAGATTATCCATATCTTCGCCAAATTTTTTGTCGAAATATGATTTCATTTTCCTGGCTACTTTAAGGTTGAGCTTCATGTTTTGTGCAAATTCCCGGGTAATGTGGGTCACGCTGTTGGCCGTGCCTATTATTACAAGCTTTTGAAAAGAGGCTTTATTTTTGACGGCTTTGAGCAAAGACATTCCTCCCAGAGAATGGCCAACTGCTCCATAAAACGGGCCGTAGGTTTTATCTATAAAATGAATGCTATCGATAAAGTAAGGCATCATGCTCATTTTTCCGGGGGCCTTCCCATGTGCGGGTGCATCAAAACTTATAACTTCATAACCTGCCTTAATTAACCTTAGAGCGATATCCGGCATTTGTGTTCCACGGCCACTCCACCCATGGGCCAAAAGGATCTTTATACCCGAATTGGCCGAAGAATTTCTATAAATCACGATTTCTCTGTTTATTAAAGGCACCAAAACTTTTTCCTGCAGAAATAACGCATCCATTTCTTTTTCCCGTTTCGGGAGGTTATACTTAAATGGTTTTAAGAAAAGCCAGGCTGCAAATCTTGTAGCAAGATAAGGAGAGAGAGAAGTTAATATTTTTCCCGTGGTAAGTATATAATTAGGAGTGAGAAGTACCTGGACCGGTGTTCCCTTTTTGTGAGCTTTTGCCATATAATTAAAACCTGCAAGATATAAATTTAGGCCGGCTTATGCTTCAAACAAACTAAACGAAATGTAATAATGGTATTATTTTTGAAAACACTCTTTATGTTAAAGCGAACATAAACCTCAAACTTCAGAGGAGACTCTTTTGTACATTTATCAAATAAAAACCAAAAATTATGAGTTTTAGAAATATTTTTATTGTTGCAATTACAGTTCTGTCATTAACAGGCTGTAAGACAAATCCTTTTACTGGAGAGAAGAACCTTAACTTTGTTTCGAATGAGCAATTGTTTCCTATGGCCTTCCAGCAATATGACCAATTCCTTGCTGAGAATAAAGTTGTTACCGGTACAGCAGAAGCTAATACCGTTAAAAATGTGGGTCAAAAGGTAGTAACAGCAGCCGAGCGATACTTAAACGCAAATGGTTACCAAGGTTATTTAAATGATTTCCAATGGGAATTTAATGTAGTAAAGGATGAAGCGGTAAACGCCTGGGCTATGCCTGGTGGTAAGATCGTTTTTTACACGGGAATTCTTCCTGTTGCAGAAAATGAAACCGGGATAGCGGCAATTATGGCACATGAGGTAGCTCACGCCCTTGCAGATCACGGTGCTCAACGTATGAGTGCAGCACAGTTACAACAGCTTGGTGCAGTTGCCGGAAGTGTAGCTGTTAGCGGTAGAAGCCAACAAACTCAGCAAATTTTTGCCCAGGCTTACGGCCTTGGTAGTCAACTTGGAGTTATGCTGCCATTTAGCCGAAGCCACGAGACGGAAGCAGATAGGATAGGTCTTACTCTTATGGCTATTGCAGGGTACGATCCGGCTGAAGCTGCCAGTTTATGGAGAAGAATGGCTGCTCAAAACACTGCGGGATCACCACCGGAATTCCTTAGTACGCACCCGGCCACTCAAACCAGAATAGACAATATTAATAAATGGGCCCCTGAAGCAAAAGCAGAAGCCAGAAAATATGGAGTAACAAGCTTTAAATAATAAGCTTAAAATATATTTAAAGAAAGCTGTCCAAACCGGGCAGCTTTTTCTATTTTTAAACAATGAAAGATCTCCCAAAAGGAAGTAAAAAATTGTTGAATGCCTGGGCATTCTATGATTGGGCTAATTCTGTTTACAGTCTTGTGATCGCTTCGGCGATCTTTCCTATTTTTTATGGTGCCATAACAATAATTAAAGATGAGGACGGAAAGATCCTGGATGATACAGTTAAATTCCTGGGCTTCAATTTTAATAATGATTCTCTTATAAGTTATGTAACCGCACTGGCCTTTTTAGTGGTTTCAATAATAAGCCCTTTTTTATCGGGGATATCAGATTATATAGGTAATAAAAAATCTTTTTTGAAATTCTTCTGTTATCTGGGAGCCTTTTCAACCATTGGATTATATTGGTTTAGTCTCGAATTTCTTTGGTTTGGGTTGCTTTGTTATTTCCTGGCTTTGGTTGGATTTTGGGCCAGCCTTGTATTTTATAATTCTTATTTGCCGGACATAGCTTTCCCGAATCAACAGGATAAGATAAGCGCCAAAGGTTTTTCCATGGGATATATAGGTAGCGTGATACTACTTTTAATATGCCTTGGTATGATCCTTAATTTTGAAGCTTTTGGTTTTGAAAATGAAAGCATGCCCACCCGGCTATCCTTTGTTCTTACAGGGGTGTGGTGGATCGCTTTTAGCCAATACACCTATTATTATCTTCCAAAAGGAAATAAGCGGCAAGGCCTTACTAAAGATATACTTTTCAACGGTTTTCGTGAGTTGAGAATGATTTGGAATGCTATGCAGCATCAACTTAGGCTCAAACGCTACCTCGTGGCTTTTTTTACCTATAGCATGGCCGTTCAAACCATTATGATCATTGCGACCTATTTTGGAATTGAGGAGCTGGATTGGGGGGAGCAGAATTCTACCACGGGTTTAATAATAAGCATTCTCCTTATACAACTTGTCGCAATTGCCGGTGCCACCCTTACCTCAAGGTTGGCCTTAAAAATTGGAAATATAAGGGTGCTTATCTACCTGAACCTCTTCTGGATTGCTATTTGTATCTATGCCTACTTTATTACCACGCCCCAGCAATTTTATGTGGCCGCGGGGAGTGTAGGGTTAATCATGGGTGGGATCCAGGCCCTTTCAAGGTCAACTTATTCCAAAATGATCCCTGCCAACACCCTTGATACAGCCAGTTATTTCAGTTTTTATGATGTGTCTGAAAAAATAGGAATTGTAATTGGAATGGTTCTGTACGGTATAGTCGCACAGCTTACAGGAAGTGTAAGAAATGCAATAATTTTCCTGGTGATATTCTTTATTGCCGGTGTCTTTCTGCTTCTTAGGGTACCAAAAGAAGAGGTAATAGTTTAAAAGTCATTTCTGCGGAAAACAAAAAACCACGAAGACATCTAAACGCGCCTTCGTGGTTAAGAAATATTTTAATTAAATATTATTTTTTTGAAACTTTTCCTGAACCGGAGGTTTTAAAACTTTGTTTTACGGGATCTCCCATATATTTAATGTCTCCTGAGCCTGATACATTTGCATTCAACTCATTTTCTACTGAAATTTCGATGTCTCCAGAACCAGTAACAGATGCAGTAACATTTTCGGCTTTAAACTCATAGGCCAGAAAATCTCCAGATCCTGTAACTTTGCATTTAAGTTCACGGGTGCTGCCTTTCAATTTTACGTCACCAGATCCTGTAAGACTTCCATCCAGAGTTTGTGTTTTCATATCAAGGTTCATGTTTCCAGATCCTGTTACACTTACATTGAAATCCCTGGCTGTAATAGGATCTGAATTACGAATATGTCCTGAACCTGTTAAGCTTAGTGCGTCCAGATCTTCAAAAGTTACTATCAGTTTAATGGGATAGTTTTTTGAAGGCTGCAAATTAACACCTTTCTTAATTCCTATTTTTAACAGGTCGCCGCTTACTTCAGTTTCAATGAACTCCATTAAATTGCTTTCTGCTTCAAGGTCAATTTTGCCTTCTTTCCCGGCTACCAGCTGCACTTCCATCATTCCTGTAACCGCAATGCGATCATACCTATTTACGCTTCTTGTTTGTTTTACTACTTCCTTGTTTCCCACTACCTTCTCATTGCTCCACCACTGGGCATTTGCAGAAGTAACTGTAAGGATAAAAATACCGGCTAATAGAATTAATTTTTTCATTGTTTAATTAGGTTTTTTAAGGTTTATCTTTTTTGAAATGTTATTCCTCCATAACTGGAATTGATCACAATATTGCTATTTCCAGAGGTGTTTAAATGATGCCCGGAATAACTTTTATTATTAGAACTCTGACTTTGTTTATTTATTTCAAATCCATCCAGTCCTTTTACACTACCGTATGAACTAGTAAGCGCAAATTTGAAAGAGTGGCTTGAATCATATCCTATTTTGATTCCGGTATAATCTGAATTTATTTTGACATCTCCGGCACCCTTGATGATCTTTTCTATAGATGCACTGCCGTAATCCAGGTCAAGGTCTGCCGTTTGATACAATTCTCCAATTTTAGTGCTAAGGTAATCCCCGGTTCCATTGATACGTTTCACTTTGTCTACTGTCAAACTACCATAATCACAATTAAACTGAAGCACTTCTACTCTTTTAATCTTGGAGTAGGTATAGTCGGCATTGATATCCAGGGATCGGGCGTCTTCTACAATAAATTCAGAATAATCGGCATTGATCACTGCACGGTTGATGTATCCAAAGCTGCTGTTGCGGGAATAATCAAAGTTTATCTGGTTGCTGTTTCCGCGCAACTCCCCAATTTCAAGTCTCCCGTAATCACAGCTTATTTTTGAATTACCTGTAAGCTTGTCAAGGTAAATATTCCCGTAATCATTGCTTAGATCAACATTATTTGTAACCGGTGCTCTCACTATGTAATTTACTTCCATATTCACATTACTGCTCCCGCTAAATATTGAGCTCCACCAGGATGTGTTTTGCTTAGAGAATAATGTGCGGGCACTAACCCCGGCTCCTGTTTGTTTAAATTCTACATTTATTTCCTCCAGTTTTTCCCTCACCTTTTGTTCATCATTGCCATTGGTTTTGATAATAACCTCAATACTCACTGTATTTTGGTCCCAGGTGGTAATATCGATATTACCGTAGCTGTTGTTAATCTTAAGCAGGGCATCAGGTGAGACTGAAAACTTTTTGGAGATCTTCTTCTCTTTGGTATGTTTACCTGTATTATTAAAATTCGTGCCATTACTGCAAAACATCAGCGATGGGGCAAGTGCCAGTATGAATAGTAGTTTATATAGTGTTGTTCTCATGATTAGGGATTTTAAGTTCGTTAATGCTTTCTATATATTCAAGTACGTTGTTCAATAGATCTATTCTTTGTTGTAGGTTGGAGATCATAGCAAAGATCACCCGTTTATCCTGTCCGCTTTTTTTCAGATCCTTCTTCAGTTTATCATAATCTTCATCCAGTTTTTCCATCTGGTCCAGTGCATCCTGAACAATAACTTCGGTTTCTGGGCTATTAGCCTCTTTCACTTTTGCCAGCTCAGTTTTTATAAGGTTGGTATAAAACTGATGGGTTTCTTTCATTTCAGGAGAAAGGCCGGCCAGATCACCATTTTGAGTTAGATTACCTACGCTGTTAAAATTTCCTGCCAACATTATGATGAGGAGTAAACCTGCAGCTACTGCAAGGAATGGCCCCCATAACGTTCGAAGTTTACCGCCGCTTCTGTGCTCCTGCGAATGCTTTTCCTCTTTGAGTTTTTTTACAAACCGGTCGTAATGACCTGCAGAAGGTTCTGCAATATCAAAATCTGCCTCCTCAAAAAGATCGTCAAATTCTTTATTAGTCATGTCCTGTTAATTTTTTCCGCAGGCTTTCTTTAGCCCTTGATATTGATGTCCTGCAATTGGCAGCAGTTATTCCAAGTATTTCACATATTTCGTCATAATCATAGCCTTCAATTAAATGCAGGGTGAGAATGACTCTATAACTTTCCTTTAAACCGTTAAGGGCTCTAAGTACCTTTTGAACCTTTGTAGTAGCTTCAGTTTCCCTTATGTCAATTCCTTCGTGCTCTTCAGTTTCATATTTGAAAGCATCTTCATAAGGCACATTTTGATACCGGGAGTGTTTGTTTATTGAATTGATACTTAAATTCACCGTGATCTTTTTAAGCCATGCCCCAAAAGTGGATTTCCCTTGAAAACTATCAAGCTTAGAGAATGCCTTAATAAAAGCTTCCTGCATCACATCTTCAGCCTCTGCCGTATCATTTACAATCCTAAGAGCTGTATTATACATTGCTTTATAATATTTGTTATAAATTTCCAGTTGAGCGCGTTGATCGCCTTTGCGACAACGTGCTACCAGTTCTTCGGTATAAGTGATGGTTGGTGTCAAAAAATATTACTTAAGCTCTACCTTAAAGATACATGTGATTTCAAATTGTTACAGTTTCAGGAATATTTATTTTCAAAAGTTTTGGTGGCACAGGAATTGAAACAATACAAGGGAAAAATAACCTTCAACTCAATGCCTTAGGGAATTGCAATTTTTACTGAGGGTTTTATATAGTTTTGATTAACCAACTGTTGTGACAGTTTGACTTAAAATATGATATGGCTAAAAACAAATTAATGAACATTGACAGTTTGTCATTTCAAGGAATAGATGAAGATGCAGAATTAATTCCCCTAATGACCCCTGAGGATGAAGAAGAGATAAATAAAGAGGAACTCCCCGAAATATTACCCATTTTGCCTTTAAGAAATACGGTTTTATTCCCTGGAGTGGTAATTCCAATTACAGCTGGGCGTGATGCTTCTATTAAATTAATTAACGATGCCAATAACGGAAGTAAAGTTATTGGTGTTGTAGCTCAAAAGGATGAGGACGTAGAAAACCCCAAAACAAAGGATATTTATTACACCGGAGTGGTGGCAAGGATCCTTCGTGTATTAAAAATGCCCGATGGAAATACCACGGTGATAATTCAGGGTAAAAAACGTTTCCAAATCGCTGAGGTAATTTCAGAAAAACCCTATTTAACTGCAACCATTAAAGAGGTGCCGGAAAAAAGGCCCGCGGAAAAGAATGCGGAATTTGGAGCAATTATAGAATCTATTAAGGATCTTTCTCTGCAAATTATCA
>CAXAZV010000087.1:0-11237 GCA_963973375.1 uncultured Antarcticibacterium sp. | reverse complement strand
AAAAAAATGTAAAGCAGTATTACAGGATCCCAAAGCACCCCGGGAGGAAAAAGAATTTTATCTTAAAATGCTGGTTCACTTTATGGGAGACCTTCACCAGCCATTTCATGTGGGTAGGGGAGAAGACAAAGGCGGGAATGACCTGCAAGTGCGCTGGTTTAACGAAGGCACGAATATGCACAGGCTGTGGGACAGTGATATGATTAACTCCTATCAAATGAGTTATACAGAACTTGCTGCGAATACCAAAAATTTGTCGAAACTTCAAAAACAACAAATTGCTGCCGGAACGTTTGAGGAATGGATGTATGAATCAAAAGAACTGGCAACCCGGGCCTATGCTTCTGCTGAGGTTGGCGAAAAACTTGGTTACCGTTATATGTATGACTGGTTCCCTGTTGTCCAGGAACAATTGCAAAAAGGCGGGATTCGGCTTGCGCAGGTTTTAAATGAAATTTATAAATAATCACTCAACGTAATTTGAAATAACAAAGCCGGATGCCTTAATGTGTCCGGCTTTTTTGTGCCAGTATATTTCTATTTAACCGAAGAAATTATTTTCCTAAAAGTAAGGTTAATGCGGGGCCCCGTATCCGGTTTTGTTTTAGGCAATTCATGCTTCCAGTAGTGTTGGGTGGAACCCATCATTAACAGTAAGCTCCCATGTTCCAGGTCAATCTCAATCTTTTGATCCTTATTATTTCTGTGCTTCAATTTAAATTTGCGGCTGGCTCCCAGGCTAACAGACGCGATAACCGGATCTTTGCCTAGATTCTTTTCATCATCTGAATGCAAGCCCATGCTGTCCTTACCATCGCGGTAAAGATTAGCCAGGCAATGGGTGAAATGAGCAGGAGTATACTGTTTTAATTCTTTGCACAGTTCCAAAAGTTCTAAGGTAAATTTCTTCGGAAATAAGGTTAGTCCCGAATAGGTATAGGGAACTTCAGCTTTTGCATATAAGGCTGTAAGGCGGGGCTGGGGTATTGTCTTCCCAAAGATTTTAATACTGAATTGCTGCCAATCAAGATCTTTCATGAATGTACCGAAGTAAGCATCAGCGGCTTCTTTTTCCAGGAAATTACGGTAATAGATGATATCACTGTCAGGTAAATTAAGTCGGGTACCCATAACCGGTGGAATTAAATTTAAAACTGTAAATAAAAATACGCCCACCACATTAAAAAGAACTGTAGCGGAATTCTAAGGGTCAATGCCCAGGCCGGAATTCCGGCTCCGGCTTTTTTGGAGGTGAGCATATAAAAATGCACAAGAAGAAAAACTCCCAGCATGCCAATGATTCCGAAAATTGCAGCATTTTTGGTTTCCGGAAATAACAATCCAAATCCCAACAGGATCTCTGCAGCGCCACTAAGATATACCAATACTTTATGAGCCGGTAAATACCTGGGCATAATACGCATATACATCTTTGGCTTAATAAAATGTAAGGTACCCGCGAGGATGTACATAGTTGCCATTAAATAAAGATGCCAGGGGTATTCCATAAGTAATTATTTATTTTTAAAGGTAGGTCAAATCCTGTAAAATCAAAATATCCAGATATATTTTGATTTTTTTTAGGTGACTTTAAGAAAATTATTGTGTAATTAACTTAAATAGAGTAACTTGCCTGCCCCTACTTTTGACCTCAAATCGACATTTTATTGAAAAAGAATTACTTTCTATTCTTTCTTTTATTCAACACTTCTGCGCTTTTGTATGCGCAGGAGGAAAATATTTCCCATTCTTTTCTAGATTCCCTTCATAAGACTTCAACCTCTCATCTTAAAAATTATAAATACAAAGAGGCAATAGAATCGGCTTTATTGCTAATTGAGGAGGCTAAGAATACTAAAAACAATTATTACCATTATCACGGGCATAATATCCTTGGTGGAAGTTATAATGACTTAAATGATACCCTCCGGGCAAAAAAGAATTATGAGGATGCCCTGCTCTACGCTCAACGTTCCGAAATAGATACGCTTATTCTGGGAGCCTACAATAATCTTGGCAATATTTATTCAGAAGACAGGAATACCACTCAAATTGGAATTGATTATTATAATCTTGTGATCAATCTTGCCACTAAGCTTGGTAAAAATGAGACAATCTTTACGCCGGTGGTGAATATTGCGTGGACCTATGTGGATAACCAGCAATATAAAATGGCATGGCCTTATCTGGAAAAAGCGTGGGAACTCTTTGGAGAAAGGAATGATAATTTGAGCAGATCACAGCTTGCAACCCTTACAGGAAGGTATTATGTGGGAATTAATGAACCTGCTAAAGCGAAGCCCTATTTTGAGGAGGCAATCCAGCTGGTAGAATCAGATTCTTTAATCTTGCAGGCATCTGTGGTTTATGATGAATATTCCAAACTTTTATATGCTGAAGGAAATTTTGAAGAAGCTTTCCTGGCTTTGCAAAAATTTCAAGAGTATAATTCCCAGATCTTTGAACAGGAAAGGATACAACAAATTGAAGCTACCAATATTAAGTTTGATGTAAGTGAATACCAAAAGAATCTTGAAATTGCCCGAAATGAACAGCTATTTAAAGATGAGGTGATAGAAAAATCCAGGGAAAAGATGCTCATTATGGTGATTTCTTCCATAGGGCTGTTTATCATTCTCCTGGCTTTGGTACGGATCATGATTTCACGACGAAACCTTATAAAAGAATTAAGCAATAAAAATGAGCAACTTATACAGGCAAAAGAAGAAGCAGAAAGGCTTTCCCTGCTAAAAACAAAGTTCTTCTCCACCATAAGTCATGAATTGCGTACTCCTTTATATGGGGTAATTGGACTCACATCTATACTGCTGGAAGATAAATCCTTAAAAAATCATGAATCAGATCTAAAATCCTTAAAATTTTCAGCAGATTATTTGCTTGCCCTCATCAATGATGTGTTGCAAATGAACAAAATGGAGTCTAACCTCGTAAAACTGGAAAACCTTCCGTTGAACCTGAAGGACCTATTGGAAAGTATTGTGAAATCTTTTGAATTCACCCGCCTGCAGAATAAGAATAATATTCATCTAAATATTGATCCGGCTATTCCTTTAAATCTTATTGGGGATCCTGTGAGATTATCTCAGGTTCTTATGAATCTTGTAGGTAATGCAATGAAATTCACCGAAAGGGGAAACATTTGGATAAAGGCTGAGATGCGTAATTCAGATAAAGAATATGCCTCGATTTTATTTAAAATTAAGGATGATGGTTTAGGCATTCCACATAATAAACAACAAATTATATTTGAAGAATTTTCACAGTTAAAATCGGCCAACTATAATTATCAGGGCACAGGCCTTGGGCTCCCCATAGTTAGGAAATTACTACTTCTTTTTGGTGCTGAAATTGAACTAGAAAGTGAAGAGGGTATTGGATCTGAGTTCAGTTTTGAAATTAAATTTAGAAAAGATATCAATAGTCAGGAGGAATTGGTGCAGGATATCAGGAATATTGAAACCCATAATATTATTACGGGAGGACAGGAAAAAAGTATCCTTATTGTAGACGATAACAGGATTAACCAGGTGGTTACTAAAAGGATTCTTGAGCAAAAGGGCTTTAAGTGTGATATTTGCGACAATGGTACTGTAGCTATAGAAAAAGTAAGAAATCTTCATTTTGACCTTGTTCTTATGGATGTCAATATGCCCGGAATTTCCGGTCTTGATGCTACGAGGTTGATAAGGGAATTTAACAGTTTTATTCCTATAGTAGCTTTAACCGCCGTGGAGATAGAAGAAATAAGAGATGAGATTATTCAGGCTGGTATGAATGATATAATTGTAAAACCTTACGACACCTCGGTATTCTATCAGGTTATTTACCGTAATATCCCGGCCGAGTTGGTGAGTAATTAATTTGCCAACCTGCGTATATTCTACCGGGAATCTTTGATGTTACCTGGATAAAATTTATACCACAAAATTCTTATAAATAAAAAGGCCGCTTTCTTGTATCAGGAAAGCGGCCTTAAAAAAAATTAAAACTTCTTATTTCACCATCTCAAAACTTCTCTTGATAAATGCCGTTAACTCTTCACCTTTTAAAAGGTTTTGAGAAAGACGCGCCAGGTCAAGGGATTGTTTGATCAAACGCTCCTGTTTTTTCTCGGTTTTTGTATTCAGTATATCTGAAATCAGCGGATGATTTGTATTTACAACCAGATTGTACATCTCCGGCATATTTCCCATTCCAAACATTCCACCGCCACCGGTTTGCTGCATTTCCTTCATACGGCGCATAAACTCCGGTTGGGTTATTATAAGTGGTGCAGCATAGCTGTCCATAGCCTCCAGTTGAACGCTGTATTTTTCCTTTGGAATTACCTTTTCAAAATCGGCCTTAAGTTTTTCCTTTTCTTCATCAGATAATTTGGAGATAGCATCTTCCTCTTTTCTAATAAGGTTATTAACGTGATCACTATCTACCCGCACAAAGGAGATCTTTTCTTTAGAAGATTCCAGCTTTTGAATCAGGTGAGATACTATAGGAGAATCCATTAATAAAACTTCGTAACCTTTCTCTTTGGCAGCTTCGATATAACTGTGTTGTGCATCTTCATTGGATGCATAAAGCACAACCATAGTACCGTCTTTATCGGTCTGGTTTTCTTTGATCTTTTCTTCCAGTTCCTTAAAAGTATAATACTTTTTGTCTACCGTTGGATATAGAGCAAATGCATCTGCTTTTTCAAAGAATTTTTCTTCGGAAAGCATTCCGTATTCAATTACTATTTTGATATCATTCCATTTCTTCTCGAAATCTTCACGATTGTTGTTGAACAATGCTTTCAGCTTATCTGCTACCTTACGGGTAATATAGCTGGAGATCTTTTTTACCGCTCCATCTGCCTGAAGGTAAGACCTTGAAACGTTTAAAGGAATATCCGGGGAGTCAATTACCCCACGAAGCATAGTAAGAAATTCCGGAACGATTCCCTCTACATTATCTGTAACGTATACCTGATTTTGATATAATTGGATCTTATCCTTTTGGATATTCATATCCTGACCCATTTTAGGAAAATAAAGTATTCCGGTAAGGTTAAAAGGATAATCTACATTAAGATGTATGTGGAATAAAGGATCTTCAAACTGCATAGGGTACAGTTCTCTATAGAAATCATTATAATCTTCATCCTTTAGCTCTGTAGGCTGTTTTGTCCATGCAGGCGTAGGATTATTGATAATATTATCAACAGTCTTTGTTTCCGGTTTAGCGTCTTTTGGAGCATCTTCCGGAAGTGGTAGAGATTCTTCGTTAGTTCCAAATTTAATTGGGATAGGCATGAACTTGTTGTATTTCACAAGTAGTTCACGTATCCTGCTTTCTTTCAGGAACTCCTTATCATCTTCATTTATATGTAAAATCACTTCTGTCCCACGGTCGGTTTTTTCACCTTCTTCCAATGTGAACTGTGTGGTTCCTTCACAAACCCAATGGGCTGCAGGTTCATCTTTGTATGATTTGGTAATGATCTCAACCTTGTTTGCCACCATAAAGGCAGAATAAAAACCAAGACCAAAATGACCTATAATCCCACTGTCTTTAGCAGAATCCTTATATTTTTCAAGGAACTCCTCAGCGCCAGAAAAGGCCACCTCGTTGATGTATTTTTCAACCTCTTCTTTGGTCATACCAATACCCTGATCAATTACGTGAAGGGTACCGTTCTCCTTATCTATTTTTACTTCAATTTTTGGGTCTCCATATTCCACACTGGTTTCTCCTATAGTGGTAATATGTTTCATTTTTAAAGTTGCATCTGTTGCGTTGGAGACCAATTCCCGCAAAAAGATTTCATGATCGCTGTATAAGAACTTCTTTATAAGAGGAAAAATGTTCTCTACAGATACATTAATGTTTCCGGTTGCCATATCTAAATTTTATTTAATTGAATGTTTCGTGCTCTTCTATAGTCAAAAAAAATACCAATGACGAAGCGCTGACAAACTGGCACATGTAATTACAATTGGAAACTTTCGTCTAACGTTAAGCTGGTAAAATAACCATTTAAAAGATTTAACAAAATATTTTGTTTAAACTTTGTTTTAAAAGATTAAACATTTTGTATCTTTGAAAAAGAAATAAGAAGTTATGGCAACTCCAAAGAAAATTACACCTATAAAACCTGTTACAGAGCAATTAAGCAAGGACCAGATCATAGATCTTTATATGGATTATGTCCTGGAACATGAAAAATTGCCGAAGACTGTTTACAGGTTTTGTAAAGACAATAATATTACAGAAGAGCGCTTTTATAAATTCTTCGGAAGTTTTGAAGGTTTGCAAAAGGGAATATGGGAGCAGTTTTATGAAAATACAATTGCTTTAATGGAAAAAAGCCCAGATTACGCGGCTTTCACTAACAGGGAAAAACTGCTAACCTTTTATTTCACCTTTTTCGAAATGCTTACAGCAAACAGAAGTTATGTGTTGTTTATACTTTCAGAAACCGGTGGAATGATGAAGAATATGGACCAGTTAAAAGGTCTTAGAAGAAAAATTAAGGGATATGCAACCGGTTTAATAAAAGCCGGAAATGAAGAGAAAGCTTCGAAAATTTTGCAACAAAGTGAAATGATATTTTCTGAAGCTGCCTGGGTACAATTCCTTTTTATATTGAAATTCTGGAAAGATGATAACTCTGCGGGGTTTGAAAGTACAGATGTGGCAATTGAGAAATCTGTAAATACAGTATTTGACATTTTTGACAACACACCTCTGGAAAGAGTTGTAGACCTTGGCAAATTTTTGTGGAAAGAAAAAATGGGATAAGCTACCCCCGTAAAATTCCTCTCAGGTTTAATGTCCCTACGCATTAAACCCCGGGAGGTTTTATAAAAAAAAATATGAAAACTATTGATAAAATACCCACAGGAAAACTTGGAAGAACCAGTAAAATGGTTCAAACCGGGGTAAAAGTTGGTGGGAATTATTTAAAATATTATAGTAAAAAAGCTTTTGACAAAGATCTTAGCCGGGATGAACTTGATGAAAGTAACGCTACAGATATTTACGACGGTTTAAAAAGTCTTAAGGGAAGCGCATTGAAAGTAGCACAAATGCTTTCAATGGAGAAAAGCCTGCTCCCAAATGCATATGTGGAAAAATTTTCCCTGGCACAATTTAGTGTGCCACCACTTTCAGCACCACTGGTGAGAAAGACCTTTAAAAAATACAACGGGCAATATCCCGAAGAACTGTTTGATACGTTTGCAACCCAATCGGTCAACGCGGCCAGCATCGGTCAGGTGCACCGCGCAACAAAAGATGGGAAAAAACTTGCTGTGAAAATCCAATATCCGGGGGTTGCAGACAGTATCAGTTCAGATCTTGCAATGGTTAAACCCATAGCTACCAGAATGTTCAATTTACAAGGCAAAGATTCAGAAAAATATTTCAGGGAAGTGGAGGATAAATTGCTGGAGGAAACAGATTATTTGCTGGAAGTCAACCAAAGCATTCAAATCTCTGAAGCTTGTGAACAAATTCCAAATCTCAGGTTTCCTAAATATTACCGGAAGTATTCCAGCGAACGTATTATTACCATGGACTGGATGGAAGGTGTGCATTTAAGCGAATTTGCCAAAAATAATTATGATCAGGAAAAGGCTAACAAAATAGGCCAGGCATTATGGGATTTTTATATGTACCAGATGCACAAATTGCGCGCAGTACATGCAGATCCACACCCCGGGAACTTTTTGATTGATGCGCAGGATAACTTAGTGGCCATAGACTTTGGTTGTATAAAGGAAGTGCCCGAAGATTTTTATGTGCCCTATTTTGAACTGGCAGATAAAGATAATATTGAGAAACCTGAATTCTTCAGGGAAAAGTTATATCAACTGGAGATCCTGCGAAAGGATGATTCCCCAAAGGAAATAAAGTTCTTTTCAAATTTGTTTTATGAAATGTTAGGGTTATTTACCAGTCCTTTTCACTCAAATACATTTGATTTTGCAGGTGAGGCTTTCTGGTCCAGGATTACGGCCCTTAGTGAAAAGTATAGTAAGGATACCGAGATTCGTAAAATGAATGGAAATCGTGGAAGTAAGCATTTTCTCTATATTAACAGAACATTCTTTGGATTGTACAATTTGCTCCACGATCTAAAGGCTGAAGTTGAAATTAACAATTATAAAAGATATATATAAATTTCTGTTTTTATTGGTTAGGTTAGGTTTTTAGATTAGGTTGTTAGGAGAGCGTGGCTATTGCGAGTCACGCTTTTCTATTTTAAAGAACTAATAAAAGGACTGCCCCAAAAGTCATAAAGGATTAGCTATTACAGCCGAATTCCGATTAACTTTTGGGGCAGTCCTTATTTTTATAAGTCTTAGATCCTTAGTTTTTCAAAACCTCTTCGGTATTTTCAATAGAGGTCTTTTCCTTGTTCTTTACATATTTTTCCAGCCACTGGTCTTGTTCCCATAACACATGCAGTACAGATTCCTTTGCGCTGTATCCATGGCTCTCCTTAGGAAGCATTACCAGGCGGGCGGTTGCGCCAAATCCTTTTAAAGCATTAAAATAACGCTCGCTTTGCATAGGATAGGTACCTGAATTATTATCGGCCTCCCCGTGTATAAGCAACAGCGGAGTTTTCATTTTATCGGCGTGCATGAATGGGGACATCCCATTATACACCTCCGGTGCTTCCCAGTAATTTCTTTCCTCACTTTGAAAACCAAATGGGGTAAGGGTTCTGTTATATGCACCACTTCTTGCAATTCCGGCCGCATAAAGATTGGAATGAGAAAGTAAGTTGGCCGTCATAAAAGCGCCGTAGCTATGGCCACCTACCGCTACCCTGTCACGGTCTACATATCCCAGTTCATCTAAAGCATCTATCGCTGCTTTTCCATTTGCAACCAATTGTTCCCTAAAGGTATCATTTGGTTGCTCATCTTCTTCCCCTACAATTGGGAAGGAAGCATCATCCAGTACCACATAGCCCCTGTTTACCCAGTATATTGGAGAACCATAATAAGGATAAGTGAAATCATTGGCATTGGAAGTATTTTGCCCTGCTGAAGATTTATCCTTGAATTCCCTGGGATATGCCCACAGGATCATAGGTAGTTTATTTCCGGCTTTCCTGTCATAGTTTGCTGGCAGATAAAGGGTACCATTTAATTCCAGGCCATCATCCCTTTTATAAGTGATCACTTCTTTATGCACATTCTCCAGTGCTTTGAAAGGGTTTGCAAAATTGGTGATCTGGGTGAGATCTTCGCCCTTATTGATATTTCTAATGTAGTAATTAGGATACTCGGCTGAAGCTTCAATTCTTACCAGCAATTTTCCTTCTTTAATGTCCAGAACTTCTACAAGGCTTTCCTTCTTATCGTTATAATTGGACTGGTACAGTCTTTCAGTCTCCGTTGTTTCAAGATTGATAGCATCAAAGAAAGGAAATTGTCCTTTTTCGGTATATCCGGGCCCTAGTAAATAGGCTTTATTATTTTCAAGGGTAAGTACGTTGGATCCATATTGATTTTTATGGGTAACAAAATTTCCGGGATTGCTGTATTGGTCCTGATAATTTCTGTCAAATAATACCTTCGGTGCATTACCCGCATTTGAAGGATCAAATACATAGGTTCTTGTATTTCGTGTATTCCACCAGTTGTCATACGCAATTGCTGTATTGGAATTTGCCCAGATAATACCCGAGAACCGGTCCCGTGTTTTCAATATAGATCTACCTTCTCCTTTAAAAGGAGCCTCCAGTAAAAATACTTCATCGCGAAATTCTACTTCATTCTCAGGATCGCCACCGTCCAGCACCATTGCATAAACAAGGGTTGCAGGAGCATCTGCTCTCCAGGAAAAATTCCTGCGGCCTTCACGTTCGGCCATAAAGCCCTGTGGCAGTTCTTCAATAAGTGGTACATCATTTATCATACTAATTTCCTTTCCGGCTTTATCATAGATATAAGTTTCCGTAGGAAATCTATTGTAAGGCACCAGGTATGAAAAAGGTTTTTTCATATAACTCACCATCACATAGTTCCCATCTGGAGAAAAAGAAATACTGTTATACATTTGAGGAGCCTTCCATTGAGTAACAGTTCCTGTAAGGCTTACCTTCATTAATCCGGAGCGTGCAAGTTGTTCAAAATTATATTCATCATTAGGATTTTGCAGTAGATCCTGGTATGTCCTGTTCTGTGCCTTACTGCCCTCACTTACTGAAACTGTTGGCCCCTGCGGAACGGCAGTTTCTGTATTGATCAAATCTTTTCTGTCTTCTGGCAGCATCTTTACCAGTACAGCCGAGTTGTCCCTGAACCAATTGATCACATCTCCCATATTGGCATTTAACCTGGCTTCTGTAAGTTTTTTGGCCTGTCTAGAGGCAATATCCAATACCCATAGTTCTACACCTTTATCTGTGGTGTGGGTCATGGCGATCTTCTTTTCATCTGGGGACCAGGAAAAATTTGATAACCGCGGATTGGCAGGTAAGCCCGTTATTTTAGAAGGCTCCTTTTGCATAATTGGTTTTACCTCCACATTATTAAAATAGGTAGCGCGGCTGCTAATATTGGTAACGGGATTAATTCTTAACCCACCAAGCCGTAATTCTTTTTCGCTTAGTTCAGCGATGGATTTATACTGGTCCCTGTATAGTAACACCATCATTTCTCCTTTACTGTCTATTAAGGTGGAGGGTGCAAGGGGAACATCTACAAGTTCAAGGATTTCCTGAGGCGGTTTTTGGTAAGTAAGGTTTTCCTGGGCATAAATTCCCGAAATAAAATTTACTGCCAGAAATACTAAGAGCAATTTTTTCATAGGTATTTAATTTTTGATTTGACTTTGATTGCAAATAGAGGAAGATGTTAATGTTTCATATATTGCAGAGCAAAAAATTATTAATTGCTTAAATTTAATAAGAATAAATTTTAAATCCGTAATTTTTTAAAAATGTATCAATCAAAAATTGCCGGGCTTGGGAGCTACGTGCCAGAAAATGTGGTCACCAATGACGATCTTTCTAAAATAATGGATACCAATGATGCCTGGATCCAGGAGAGAACAGGAATAAAAGAAAGAAGACACATAAAGAAAGGAGATGGTAATTCTACCGCTGTAATGGGGGTGAAAGCTGCCAAAATTGCGCTGGAAAGGGCTAAAATATCCAAAGATGATATAGAGCTTATAGTCTTTGCCACACTTAGTCCAGATTTTTATTTCCCGGG
>CAXAZV010000086.1:0-11540 GCA_963973375.1 uncultured Antarcticibacterium sp. | reverse complement strand
GGGATATCATATTTAGCCGCAATAGCATGGATTTCCTCAACTTTATAAGGCATCCCATATAAATGCACACCTATAATAGCCTTGAGATTTTTTCCTTTCGAAATTCTATCCTTAATAGCTATTTCCAGACTTTCCGGACAAATATTTAAAGTGTCCTTCTCACTGTCTACAAAAACCGGGATGGCTCCTAAATAAGCAATGGGGTTGGCTGATGCCGCAAAAGTCATACTTTGACATATTACCTCATCTCCAGGTTTTACCCCCAGTAGGATCAACGCCAGATGCAAGGCAGCGGTTCCGCTGCTTAAGGCAGCAACTTCAACTTTATTCTCTCCGGTTGACAAATACTCTTTTATATCATTTTCAAAACCGGAAACATTAGGTCCCAAAGGCGCTATCCAATTATGATCAAAAGCTTCGTCAATATATTTTCTTTCTGTTCCTCCCATATGGGGAGAAGAGAGCCATATCTTGCTCTGTTGCATATTTATAATTTTTTATTTTTTATGATGCGTCCCGGGTTTCCCACTACCACTACATTATCAGGTATATCCTTCAGGATAACGGCCCCCGCACCAATTGTAGCCCATTTGCCTATTTTAACCCCGGGTATTACCACAGCCCCAATACCTACGTGGGTTCCTTCCCCAATTTCAACTCCCCCGGCCAGTGCTGCATTTGGAGAGATGTGAACAAAGTTACCTAAAATACAATCATGCTCTACGCTTGAACCGGTATTAACAATACAATGTTCTCCAATGGTACTATCACTATTTACAGATGCGTTGGACATTATTACAGTACCTTTTCCAACAACAGCATTAGAGGAAATAACGGCGCTTTCATGAATCAAAGCCGGATGGATTTCTCCTTCAAAGTCTAAAACAACTTTCTTTCTGATTGTATTGTTGCCAATTGCAATAATAAATTTGTTTTTTAAAGCTTCCGAAGAAATAGTGTGCTTAACTTTAAAACCTGAAATTTCTTTCAAATCTTTATTATCATCAAAAATTGAATCAATTAGAATATCCTTCGATTTTGCAATGTCTATAATAACCTTCGCGTGACCGCTTGCCCCGTAAATATTCATTTTAATTAGTCCCATTAAAAGGCTCTGTTGTGGCCATATTAGCTGTATTTATGTCTTCAGATAATAATACTTTTTTTACCGTTTTTACCAGAATCCTTAAATCCAATGATGGTGAAAGATTTTCTACGTACCACACATCATATTCAAATTTCTGGTTCCAACTTATCGCATTTCGGCCGTTGACCTGAGCCCATCCAGTAATTCCCGGTTTTACCATGTGCCTCTTTTGTTGCCTGTCATTGTAAAGGGATAAATACTGAGGCAGCAGAGGTCTTGGCCCTATTAAACTCATATCACCTTTAACTACATTAAACAACTGCGGAATTTCATCTATTGAGGTTTTACGTACCAATTTACCAATTCCGGTTAATCTTTTTTCATCGGGTAATAACATTCCCTGTTCATCCTTTTCATTGGTCATAGTCCTGAATTTCACGATTTGAAATATCTCACCATTTTTTCCCGGGCGTTTCTGAAAGAAAAAAGGATTTCCCTTATTAGCCAAAGCTAATAAAAGTGTAACCAACAATAATAACGGACTCAAAACTACAATTGCAAAAAAGGCTATAAAAAAATCCAGTAAGGGCTTAAAAAAAGATCTGTACATTTAGTTTTTCAAAATTTCAACAATTGCTTTCCAGAAGATCGCAAAAGTACAAAATGCAATCTTAAGATTTTCTTAATCTTATGTAGTGCTGTTTTCAACCTCCCTCACTAACATGGCATATTCATTTTTCAGAAGCTCCCAAAAAGCAGTACGTTCATAATTATCTGAAATTTCCTTTCTTGATATAGCAGCCATTTGCTTTCTTAATAAAGGGTTTTTAATCATCTCAAGCATGGCCTTATAAAGTTGTTGTTCATCTTTTACGGGAATAATAACCCCATTAGCTCCTTCCTCTATAATCTCATTGCACCCGTTAATATCTGTAACTATAGAAGGTAAACCCATTGCCCCGGCCTGCATTACCACATTGGGAAACCCTTCCCTGTAACTAGGAAAAGCGAGCAAATGTGAAATCGCCAAATATGGTCTTACATCCTGTTGATAACCGGTTGTAAATATTTTTGGATGATCTTCAATAATTTTTAAAGTTTCCGGTGTAAGTGGATCGAGGTCCTCTTCAACCGGGCCAACCAATAAAAGGGATATTTCTGAATTTTGAAATTGAAGTCGCTTAAATGCAGAAACCAATTCGTTGATCCCTTTTTCTGAAACTATTCTTCCTATAAAAATAAAAATCAGGTCATTTTGCGGAATTTTCAAAGATGCTTTGAGATCATTTTTAAATACTTCGGAATAATTCTCCGGGTTAAAATAAGCTGTATCGATCCCATTGGAGCTACCCTTTCCCAACACTTTTAATTTATCTCCCGAAGCAAATCCTTCACTCTCAATAATTTTTTTTAATTCGGACGAGTTTGGATAAACCCCCGTAGCGAGTTGATAGGTGAATTTTTCAACCAGGTTTAATATCTTTCGTTTAAAACCGGTAGTTTCCAATAAAGGTAATCCCGCAACTGTATGCAGCCTTATCGGAATTCCCGCAAGTTTGGCAGCAAGCATCCCAACAATTCCGGCTTTGGGCGTATGAGTGTGTACAATAAGAGGTTTTTCCTTTTTTAAATACTGGAATAACTTAGCTACTGCTTGTAAATCTTTCAACGGTGTGATTGCCCGCGTCATTTCCACCCAATAAGTCTTTACCCCATTATCTCTTCCATATCTTTCCAACCTTTGCCTTTCTGCCGAAATAGCCGTCACTTCATAAAAACTATTCATATAAGTAAGCTGTCCTTCTAATAGCTTTTCAAGAGAAAGTGGTATAGTTGTGATGCGGATGAGTTTTTTGGACATGAAAATCATTTAAATAACAAAAATAGTTTTTTTGATATACCTTTATCTGGAAAATCAAATTTTAATGGATTATCAGAAATTTATAAAGCTTTTTTTAAAAGAAGAGATCAAGGAATATTCAAATGAAGTATACAAAAAACCATTGGTTTCCGTAGTAGTACTAACTCACAATCATTACCCATTTATTTCCAGTTGTTTGGAAAATATCTTGAATCAACAAACCCATTTTGAATTTGAAATCCTTTTGGCAGATGATGATTCCCAGGATGGCACAAAAGAGTTATGTTTAAGTTATGCAAAAAAACACCCCGCTAAAATTCGATTTTTTCCTCATAAAAAATCAAATAATATAAAAATCGAAAAATTAAACACAGGTATTTTTAATGCTTTATATAGTTTTTATGAAGCACGGGGACAATATATTGCTTATTGCGATGGGGATGACTTTTGGACGGATAAATATAAACTAGAAAAACAAGTCAAATTCCTAGAAGAAAATAAAAGTTATGTTTTATGTTATCACGAAGTTAAATACTTAAAAAGCAACAATGAAGTAGCTGAAATTGAACCAATACGAAAGGATCTAAGCTCCTTAGAATTAATTCAAATAATCAGACAGCCTTTAATGAATACAGTTTGTTTTCGAAATCTTTTAACTAATTACCCAGTCGAAATAACTAAAGTTTTAAATGCTGATAATTTTTTTGTAAGTATACTGGGCAAATATGGCGGAGGAAAATTTCTGGAAAATATAAAACCCTCTATTTATAGAATTCATCAAGGTGGTATATGGAGTATGATTTCAGAAGAAGAAAAATTTATACATAAAATTAAAACTTTTAAATCCCTTGCCTCATATTACAGAAATCATAATCCAAAAATTAGTTTGTATTTTGCTCAAAAAACTAATACTTACTACAAAAGCTTAATTTATCGTCATTTTATCAAAAAGGAATATAAAAAAGCTTTAATTAAATTTGTAGAATATTTAAATTTTCAGGGCTTCAAAATTCTTTCTATATAATGTAACCAAAATTCCTCAATCATTTCTAATCATCCAGAATTGTTCCCTATGATCCTATTCAAGACCAATCATTCTAAGGAAAAATATTTAGGCCAATTCTGGACTAATGATATTATTTATTTCTCATCTCATTTAACCTAAAACCTAGGCCTCTTATATCAAATAAAAACAGGATGGGGAATTAAGTAAAAAAAAATTAAAGCCACAATTTGGGGATTGAACTTTTCCTAATTGGGGAATATAAAAAAAACACCTTTTACAGTGAGTTTTTAAGATAATTATTAATTTGTGATATTCAACAAAATTTAAAAACCAAGCATCCCTATTTATGATTAAATGTATACCATTTTTGGAAGCAAAAAAATGTCCATACTCTAAAAGTATTATCTTCCTTCCCCGACAAATGATTTTCCACTATTCTGGTAATCTCTACTTCCCGGAAAATATTCTGAGATTTTAAAAAGGTGGGTGATATGTATGATCTAAGTTCTTTTGAAAGATGCCCTCTCAACCAATCCCCCACTGGTACTCCAAATCCTTTTTTTGATTTGTTTAAAAAATCTTTAGGAAAATATTTTTCAAAGGATTCTTTTAAAATAAATTTTTTATTCCAGCCGTTCATCAAATATGATTCGGGTAATTGAGCTGTAAAATTCCATAATGTTTTATTTAAAAAGGGTGCCCTACTCTCAAGTGAGGTTAACATGCTGGTTCTATCTACCTTAACGAGCATATCACCTTCCAGGCTTATTATTTTATCAATATTTCGAAAATCAGTAAGGGTGGAATTGTTTTCACCTATTTGTTTTTTAAAATATTCTAAACTATTTTCAAGAAAGACCTCAGTTTTAAGTATGTTATTTAGTTCAGCGGGTTGATAGGCAAGAGAAACAATATTGTAGTAAAAATCACCATCATAATTTATGGCATTCATCAATTTTTTGATCTTAAATCGCTTTCCTCTTTTATCATCTTTTGAAGATAGGAATGGATTACTAAACGACTTTAAATTCCCATGGAGAAACTCCGGAACTATAGAGGTGTATTTTCTATTGAGTTTACCCATGTAATATTTATTATACCCTCCAAAAACTTCATCACCACCATCCCCGGTAAGGGCAACTTTAACATGTTCCCGGGTCTTTTTGGCAACAAGATAAGTGGGAAGAGATGATGAATCTGCAAAAGGCTCATCGAAATTTAATAGGATGTCGTCAATATTAGCCTTAAGATCATCTACACTTATAATGAACTCATGATGGTTGCTGTTTATTAAGTTGGCAACAATTCGTGATTTTTCTGATTCATCAAAAGATTTCTTCTCAAAACCAACAGAAAAAGTGTCAATCTTTCCCTGTGTTTGTTGGGCGAGAGCAAGGGAAACAATTGACGAATCAACTCCACCTGATAAAAATGTTCCCAGAGGGACATCGGCAATGGAACGGGATTTTACACTATCCAAAACCAAATCGTGAGTTTTTCTTTTTGCTTCGCCAAAATTAATATGAGGATCTAGATCATTTTTAAAATTCTGATTAATTTCAAGAATTTTAATTGAAAGATTTTCGCAATCTATTTCCATAAAGTGATTGGCTTCCAGCTTATGGATATTTTCGTAAATGGTAAAGGGAGCTGGAATATAGGTAAGCTGAAAATATAAATTAAGCCCCTGATGTGAAATTTTAGGCTTCTCCTCCAGAACTGAAATAATAGATTTTAACTCTGAAGCCCATAAAACCTTTACGTCATTCTTAGAATAATACAGCGGTTTTTCCCCGAAAAAGTCACGGGCGATAAATACCTTTTTTAAAGCCTCATCATAAATACTGAAAGCAAACATTCCATCCAACATTGCGAAAGAATCAACCCCGTATTTTTCATATAACTTTAAAATAACCTCAGTATCAGAAGAAGTTTTAAACTTAACTCCTTGGTTTATTAAATTATTTTTTAATTCGATGTAATTATAAATTTCACCATTAAAAACTATGACTTTGGTTCTGTCATCAGAATAAATTGGTTGCTTCCCTGTACTTAGATCAATGATGGATAAACGCCTCATTGCCATTCCCATTTTAAAAGTTTCCTCTTCTTCGATGAAAAAACCATCTTGATCGGGCCCCCTATGGAAAATTTCCAGATTCATTTTAGAAAGAGTATTATGAATCTCATCCTTTCCTATTTCTGCTTTATAAATTAATCCGTTAATCCCACACATATTCTACAAATTTTAAAGGCTGCAAAGGTAATACAAGACTACTTCCCTTTTTTATTACTTATTCTTAATTTAAGAAAACAATTCCCCTATCTCCATCATATTGAATGATTGAAATCCAAATTTTGAATTTAGGCTTTTATATTTCTCAAGAATAATTACCAGGTCTTTCAAACTCTCCTCAGGACGATCCCCAAAATTATGGGGATGCCACCATAAATGATAGAGTTCTTTATTTTTTGCGGCAACATCCATTTCCCTTAAAATCCTGTTTAATTTTTGTGTTCTTAGGAATTCGGAATTTTCAACGGGCCTGAAAAAACGGCTTGCCATTTGAAGTGTAGGCAGGCCCGATTTTCTTTCAATTTGATTCCGGGAATAGGATTTTTTACCAAAATTAAAGTAGGCATCTCCGGTACGACTTAATTTTGTAAAAAAATTATTACTCGTGGCATCTTTCCAGTACCAGGCTTCCGGATTTGACCGCACATTCAAAATTCCCAATTCAAAACAAATTTTCAGAAATTCTTTTTTGATCTGGTTCCGGGGAAAAACAAGGGATTTCAAAGATATATTCATTTTCCCGGCCATTTCAATTGCTTTTAAAAGGTCCTCTTTGAATTGAATGGCTTCTTGCCCGGGTTCCTGGCAATAGTAATGAGAATAGGTATGGGTAGCTATTTCCTGCCCAGCTGTATTTGATATCAAGGAAATGAGATCGGAGGCAAAACAAAATGCTTCCGAATTATTTTTATTTATCTGTTCACCATAAGCATATGCAGAAAGGTCTTTGTTATTATATGAGGGTAAATTTTCAGGAATATTACTTTCCCATTCTGTCCAATTCTTATTAAACAGCATTCCTACCGTCGCCCAGGTGGCGTGGATATTATAATGTTCAAAAATATCAAGAATTTGAGGTATTACCAGTCGGGTATTTTGAAAATAATCTCCTTTCTCTTCCAATATTATTTGATCAAAGACCCCCCAGAGGAGTTCGAAATCAAGGGAAATTACTAAGCAACCGTTCTTTATTTGGTTCATTGGTGGGTTCGTGATTCGTTAATTCGTAATTAATGTCACATCGAGCGAAATCGAGGTGACCCGTAGATTTCTATTAGTCAAATTCTCTTTTTTATTTTTCTTTTCAATATTACCATATTGTCATAGCATAACTAGATCACGGAGGAACAACATCACTTCGTCACAGCGTCACTTTCTTCATTTCATCACATCAAATCATAAGACCAACAAATCCCGAATCAACTATTCCCGAATTAACCAATCACAACATCAAACCATCAAATAATCACTTCTTCATATTATCAAATTTCCCAATCATCATATTATCAAATCATCATACCATCAAACCATCTCAACCTCCCTTGCCTGTTTCATTTTTCTTAACCTCAGAATATCATTATATTTTTTTTGGGCCAGATAGTAATAAATCACAAAGAACGCAAAGTACATCACCATGGACTTTTGACGCATAATAATTCCCAGATTGGACATTACAAAAGTCATTGCAAAAGAAGCCATCAAAAAAATTACAAGACTCATTTTTACCAGAGAAGGGGATTTCAATATAAATTTTATGAAATCTTTTTTTATAATTTTTAGAAATAGAAGGAGATATAATAGATTTTCAAAGGAGGTAATAATCCCTAATATATTTGGGGCATCTATAAAAAGGGGGCGAAACCAAAAGGTAAATAATTTAAAAGGAAGAGGATAAGTTGACATATCAACCCCAGAGCCTGCCCGGCTTAAATCTTTTGCATTTTTAGAAGAGGCCGCCTCAAAATCTTCAATAATATTTTCAGATCCCTGTAAACCCATGACTCCCAAAATCTGGTCCTGTACCAAAACCAAAGTCCCAATCATTGTAACATATACCAAAGCTTTTTTCCAAAAAGAAATTTTTTCCTTTCCACTCATAAACCCCAAAACTGCTCCAACTGCCACAAACATAAAAACATGGGGCCTGATATAAAATATAATAGCGGATCCCAATATCAAGAGATAAATCCTGCCCTTTGGGTTTACAATAGCATAGGTAAACATCATTAAACCTAAAAAGACTAGAGATCCTTTTCCTAATGAAGCTGTCCAAAAATGCATATTAGGAAAAAACAAAATTAGACTCAACAAATCCATCTTGAAAACTGTAATTTTTACAGGAATTTTCTCTCTGAAAAACATATAGGCATAAACAAATCCTAAATAACCAAACCAAGCAAATGTTAGCATGATCATGTCATAGGAAAAACCAATTTTATAAAAAGGATAAGCTACAAAATTTATAAAAGCTGTATCTGTACCAAACATTTCTAACCAGGAACCTTGAAAATTATTCACAGCATTCCAATAACTTTTAGAATCTGAAGGGTTGTTGTAGGCATACCAGGAATAAATCCCGTAAAAGATAAGGTGATATATATAAAGCAAATTCATTTTTTGCTTATCAAAAAATGAATGTCTCTTCAGATAAGCAGAGAAAAAGATTTGGTTTAATCCAAAGAAAATTAATATTAAAAAGAAAACTCCTAACATACTTAAAAAAGTTCAAGATCACCTAAACAATAATTCCAATTATTCACATTCTTAAAAGTTTCGAATTCATTTTGAGAAAGATTGAGTTCCCGAAGGGTCAAGATGGGGCCTATTTTGTAATTGACCAAAGTTAGGTTTAAATCTAATACCTCCGGCGAATAGGAAATTACCTGGATTCCAAATTTCGAACACCAAAGTTTGATCAGGTTATTAATTTTTTTTTTGTTTATCTCAGTGTCATCAAAAATACATTCGGCAATCCTAAGCTCCTTTAAACCTCTACGTTTCTTAACGTATCCTGCCATATAAACTCCAGTGTCAATAAAAACTTCATATTGTTGAAGCGGATTGGCCTCATATCTCCACTGCAGATATTCCAAGGATTTAGGAGTAAATAGCCCCTGACGAGCTTCCAATTTGGAATTCCATAATGTACACAGAAATCGCAAATCATTTTCTGTTCCATTATTACTATGGGAATAAGAAATGTTCGAATTATGAATTTTCCAAAAAGAAATGTAAGCAGGTTTTAAAGCTACTTTCAATTTATTTACAGTTGACCACCCCATTTTAAGGTAACCCGGCCTGCTTTGTTCATTTGGAGTATTAAAAATAAATTGAACCCCCCTTTGTTTAGCCAATTCTATAGCTTTTAAGGTCAAATTTTTAAAAATTCCTTTCCCTTGAAAATCAGGATGCGTTGCAGTATCCACCGCCCTATAAGCTGAATAGGATTTCTCCAAGTACTGCCATTTCCAACACATAAAAGCACGCACCCCTGCAATGATCCCTTTGTCTTCTGCAACTAGAACCAACGATTTTCCAAATGGATTAGAATTATGTTTATAATTCCAAATCATTTCAGAAAGTGGCAGATCCTGTTCCCCCAAACTTGATTTTAAAACCTCTACTATTTCAGGAATATCAACCTCCTTTGCTTCTCTAATGATCATAAACGGCAAATATTAATATAAATTTGTTGTAATTTTTGAACCATAACTTCCAGGCTAAATTTAATCTCAACTCTTTTTCTGGCCTCAACCTGTAATTTCTCCCTGAAAGTTTTATTTTCTATCAATCTTGTAGCTTTTTCAGCCAAACATTTTATATCACCCACCTCACAAAGCAAACCGTTTACGGGTTCGCTAATCACCTCAACGACTCCACCCGCCTTTGTTGAAACTATAGCGCACTTCATACTCATCGCCTCTAAAAGCGCAATTGGAAGACCTTCAAAAGCAGAACTCATCATAAAGATATCCATGGCAGAAAAATAGGAAACGGTATCTGTTTTAAGCCCAGGGAGTATTACTATTGCGTTTAATTTTAATTCTTCTATCAATGCTTTTATTTCTTCTTCCTTTGGTCCGGCTCCAACCAAAATTCCATATACTTCAGGATGCATTTTATTTAACTCATGAAAAGCTTTTAACCAGTCCGGAATACATTTTTGTTCTCTGAAAACCGCAATATTTCCTATTACCAGAGCATCCTTTGGGATGCCGTGTTTTTCCCTTACAGCATTTCCCTTTTCATCATTCTGAAAAAAATTCTTTGTATTCACACCATTTAAAAGGGTTTTGACAGGAATTCGAGGTTTAATATTTTCCTTTATAGACCTTGTTACATCTTCAGAAACCCCTAGGGCGAGATTTTGAATGTTGAAACTAAATTTATTCAGCCACTTTGTAGCAAAATGATAGTGCTCCTGGATATTATGCTCTGTATAAACTACCGGAATTTTTGTTTTGAAATGTATTATTCTTCCCAGAAATCCAGACCAAGGCAAATGACAATGAATTAAGTCAATTTCATGTTTTTTACAATAATCAATTACCCTTGGATACTGATGCAATAATTTTATATTATTGGATGCTGAAAAGCAAGATACCTTTCCCCCAGCCCGTTCAATAGCTTCAACCATTTGGTTTTTCCAGGGCAGAAAATATATATAATGAAATTCAAATTTTTCCTTATCATGCAACTTTAAAGTTTCAGGAAGTAAGGTTTCTGCTCCACCTCTCCCTAATGACTTGATTATGTGAAGAATTTTTATTTTTTGCATGAACTATAAAATCAATTTGCAAATTTAAGGCAATAATAACCGACGGCAAGGATTTAAGAGGAAATTAAGAGTTTTGATGTTGTAACATAGTCATGGAGTAATGTGGTGGTGATGTGATGCAGTGAGGGGGTTATTTAAAATTATATATTTTTGATTGACTCCAAAATTATGATTACAATTTCAACCTTTAATACTGGCAGATGGGTTATTAAAATTGACCAAATATTTTCATCTAAAATGTTATCGTAAGAGTCAAAATATCTGATTTATTAAGGGACTGTCTCAATAACTGTTTAGGGAGCTAGGGTTTGTAATTTACAAACACACTTTCAGTTTCCTGTTTTTTATTTTCTCCCCAAGCTTGGGAACCTCACTCAAATACATCTCACTGCATCAAATTGCGCCACTTCATCACAACATCTATGATTTCAATACTTCAAAATAGCATTTGGCAAAACGTTCTGCAATTTGAGTATTAAGAAATTTATCGGAGATCATATTTTTAGCGGTTCTAACTATTTCTAAAATATTTTCATTACCATTTAAGATCTCATCAAGATACCCCTGAAATGTAGTTTCATTATTTTTTTCCACTAACCATCCGGTTTCCCGCTGAACAACAACCTCTCCAATCCCACCCACGTTATAAGCTACAACCGGGGTTTCACAATACATAGCTTCTAAAATTACAGCTGGTAATCCTTCTATTAAACTGGGCATAACAAAGGCTTT